>CAIUUO010000161.1 GCA_903902325.1 uncultured Bacteroidia bacterium | reverse complement strand
GTCACAAAGGCAGGAAACAAAGCGCAAGCAGCGTTGAAGCCGGAAGACCAGCCGCAATAACCGTAGCCTGGCGCCACGACAAGTTCGCTTGTCAGGGAAGGATGGGAACAAATTCAAAAGATTTGTTCCCATTTGTGTTTTTATACTCACTCCTCACAAAGCAGGTCACCGGTAAAGATCATTAATATCTGCACTGGATAATTCGACCAGAAATCCTGCAATTTTCCCAGTCAGGTATTCGAAAAATCGCTCCCCCTTTTCGGCCGTGGAAAGTGCAGGATTTCCTATACCGGTATCTTTTGTGACACTGCTCCACCTTCTTTCGGCCCAGGCCCAGCCCTGGTTCAAAGCTTCAATACTGAATTTCTTGGCATGACCGTCGCCGGCATTTTCAAGGGGTAGCACCAAATCAGGATAAAGAAACATCATCAGACTGGTCTCGACCTCGCCGGCATGTTCGCCCATATCTTCGAAAAACTGCTCTGCACCCGGAATTTTAAACCAGTTGCACTGAGTCAGCAGCATTTCGGGAAATAACAGGTTCAGTTCCCTGATTTGTTGTTTGAAATCGTTGCCACCATGGGCATTCATGATCACAAATTTCCGGACAGACTGACGATTGAGAACTGTCAGCAGATCTTTCAGGATGAGAAACTGTGTACTTGGATTCAAATTCATATCCAGCCTGATATCGTACTGACCCGTATTTACACCAAAAGGCACAACAGGCAGAACCATCACGCTCGCACCCTTTTCAATAGCCAGGTTTGCACTTTGGGAGGCAATCCTTGATGCAATAAAATTGTCCGTTCCGTAAGGCAGGTGGTAATTGTGTGCCTCAGTGGCTCCCCAGGGCAATACCACTACTTCCGGGCACTTCTCCCTAACTTCTTTCCAGTTGGTCTCTTCAAGTACAAATGATTGCATGGTAAAGTAATTTATACTACAAAGTAAATCAATTGAAAGAGAAGAATAAACGGGCAACTTAGATATCTTAAATATTATGGCTATTTTCGTTTCCATGAAAATTCCAATTTATCAGATCGATGCGTTTTCAGATAAAATTTTCTCAGGAAATCCTGCTGCCGTATGTCCGCTGGATTTCTGGCCTGATGACACCCTACTCCAAAATATTGCCGCCGAGAACAACCTGTCGGAAACAGCTTTCCTGGTAAGAAAAAACGATACATTCGAAATCAGATGGTTCACCCCATTAACCGAAGTGGAATTATGCGGACATGCAACACTTGCATCTGCACATGTTCTTTTTGAACACCTCGACTTTCAGTCAGAGACGATTGTCTTCAAGTCAAAATACAGTGGTCAGCTAACAGTTACCAAAAAAGATGAATTACTGGAATTGAATTTTCCCGCCGATCATCTCGAACCGGCTCTTCCACCCGATGGTCTGATCAGTTCGATAGGAAAAAAACCACTTGAAATTTGGAAAGGCAGGAAGGATTACCTGCTGTATTACGGTTCGCAGGAGGATATTGAGGAGATTAAACCCGATTTTTCAGCCTTGAAAACAGTTCATGCCCGTGGAATAATGGTAACAGCTGCAGGATACGAATGTGACTTTGTTTCAAGGTTTTTCGCACCTGCCGTCGGGGTCAATGAAGATCCGGTAACCGGTTCAGCGCATACCAGTCTCACTCCTTTTTGGGCACACAGGCTTAACCAGTTATCTTTCGAAGCAATTCAGCTCTCAAAAAGAGGAGGATTCCTGCATTGCCAGCTTTCCGGCGACAGGGTGCTGATTTCAGGAAAAGCAAAGACATTTTTGACAGGAGATATATTTATTGATTAGGTGATGTGACAATTTGACAATTCGACAATTTGACAATTCGACAATTTGACAATTCGACAATTCGACAATTTAAAAATCTGATAATATGTAGTTTATATTAAAATAAACATTTCAAACATTTCAAACATTTCAAACATTTTAAACCATACGAACTACCAACCAAAAAAGATGAAAACAACCTTACGAATCCTGCAGCTGGTTTTAATCCTGCAGTTTTTTAGTTCTGCTGTGAAGGCACAGGTGACACTCCCTCCATTTTTCAACTGCAACATGATCTTGCAGCAGGGTATTCCCATTCCGGTATGGGGATGGGCCTCTCCGGGTGAAAAGGTAAGCGTTACCTTTAATGATAAAACAGTCACGACTAAGACTGGCAATGATGGTAAATGGAGGGTGACCCTCCAGCCTATGAATTATGGCGGACCCTATAAAATGGTAGTCAAGGGCAAGAACCTGCGCACCATTGAGAACATCCTGATCGGAGAAGTATGGGTGTGTTCAGGGCAGTCCAACATGGAATTCAATCTCTCTTCTGCCAACAATGCCGAAGCCGAGATCGCTGCTTCGAATTATCCGGAGATTCGACTCTTTACCGTTAAAAAACGGATAGCACAGACACCACAGGATAACCTGGAGGAAGGGGATTGGTGGGAATGCTCGCCCATTTCGTCTCCGAAATTTTCGGCAGTGGCTTATTTCTTCGGACGCGCGCTCTACCAGAAGTTGAAAGTTCCGATAGGCCTGATCAATACCTCCTGGGGGGGTACTGTTGCCGAGACCTGGACCAGCCCGGATGCCATTGCATTGAATCCGGATTTCGCACCGATGCTGGCGAACCTGAAAAAAATCGACCTGAACGAGTATGGCAAGAGCGTAGAGAAAGAGATTCGCGATCGGTTGGGAGAATTTTCCACTACGGATCAGGGCACAAAAGACAACCAGCCTGTCTGGGCTGCTCCTGAAATGGATGATCAAGGCTGGAAAACCATGCCGCTACCCGGATATATCGAAAGCAATGGATTGCAGGGAGTTGACGGGATTATCTGGTTCAGGAAAACCCTGGTGGTTGATGCAAATGATGCCGGCAAAACTTCCATCCTCGATTTGGCAAAAATCAACGACTCGGATGTTACTTATGTGAATGGTTTCAAAGTCGGCGGAACGGAGCTAAAGTCTGACGCAAGGCGAACCTACACAATCCCTGAAGGAGTGTTGAAGGCGGGAAAGAACACGATTACCGTCAGAGTGGAAGACATTGGTGGTTCCGGAGGTATCTATGGTGATGCAAAAGACATGAAACTCACTGCTGGACAGAAGATTTTTTCGCTGGCAGGCGACTGGAAATACAAAATCGGAGTGCTTAAGGTCAATACCACGCTGGGTCCCAACTCCTATCCTACCCTTTTGTACAATGGGATGATAAATCCTTTGGTACCTTACGGGATCAAGGGTGCGATCTGGTATCAGGGTGAAGGCAATGCGGGAAGGGCATTTCAATACCGACGCGTATTCACGGATATGATCAAGGACTGGAGAAACCATTGGGAACAAGGCGATTTTCCATTCCTCTTTGTCCAGCTTGCCAATTTCATGAAAGCCGACAGTCTGCCCGTCGAAAGTACTTGGGCCGAACTGCGCGAAGCACAAACCATGGCGCTTTCTCTTCCAAAAACAGGAATGGCCTCCGCCATTGATGTGGGTGAAGCACTCGATATTCATCCGAAAGACAAGCAAACCGTGGGAAATAGGCTTGCACTCTCTGCCTTAAATGTAGCTTACCGTCAGCCTTTTGAGAATTTAGGTCCGGTTTTTAAGGAAATGAAAATAAGCGGTAATACCGTCGAGGTGACATTTGACCATGTTGTGCAGGGATTGAAGGCCAAAGACAAATATGGTTATGTGAAGGGATTTACCGTAGCAGGCAGTGACCACAAATTTAACTGGGCCAAAGCTAGTATAACCGGCACCAACAAGGTATTGCTTAGTTCTCCGGAGGTCGCAGCCCCTGTAGCCGTCAGATATGGCTGGGCGAATAATCCGGACGACGTCAACCTTTACAACAGTCAGGGTCTGCCTGCCGATCCCTTCAGGACGGATAAGTGGAAGGGAATAACGGAGCAGTAACGACTAAGACGACTGGGATGACTTGGACGAGTGGACGATTCGTCCCAGTCATCCAAGTCGTCCTACTCATTTTTCAAAACTGCGGAGCAGTTTAATCTCTTCCGCCCACAGCGTCTCATCGGGGGTTTCGAGGATAATGGGGATTTTATTGAAACGGTCATCCTGCATAATCATTTTAAATAGTTCGATGCCGATCAAACCCTTCCCGACATTGTCGTGGCGGTCGACCCTGGAACCCAGTTCCTTCTTGGAGTCGTTCAGGTGAATGCCGCTTAAATAGTTGAATCCTATCACGTCCCCAAACTTGTTCCAGGTTCGGTCATATTCCTCCCTAACCCTTAGATCGTAGCCTGCGGTAAAAGTGTGGCAGGTATCGATGCATACGCCTACCCTGGATTTGTCTTCAACCTGGGAAATAATCTCTGCAACCTGTTCGAAAATATATCCAAGGTTGGAGCCCTGGCCTGCCGTATTTTCGATCACTGCAGTTACTCCCTTTGTTTGATCCAGTACGAAATTGATCGATTCTGCGATGGTAGTCAGGCATTTGGAAACTTCTACTTTTTGCAGGTGACTGCCGGGATGAAAATTCAGGAGTTTTAATCCCAACTGTTCACAACGCTGCATTTCATCCAGGAAAGCCTCCCTGGATTTGGCCAGTGGCTCCTCTTCGGGATGGCCCAGGTTGATGAGGTAACTGTCGTGCGGCAGGATCATCTCCGGCAGGAAACCATATTTTTCACAATTGGCCTTGAATTCGGCAATACTTTTGGCTGTCAATGGAGGGGATGTCCACTGGCGCTGGTTCTTGGTAAACAGGGCAAAGGCATTTGCACCGATTTCCTTGGCATTCAGGGGTGCATTCTCCACTCCACCTCCTGCACTTACGTGTGCTCCGATATGTTTCATGGTAAATATTTAATTTCAATTATTTCAGTATCTGACCCTTTGTGTCCTTTGTGTTTTCCTTTGAGACCTTCGTGGTAAAAAAAATCACCACAAAGGACGCAAAGTACAAAAGAAGGACACAAAGGAAAAAATCTAAATTTCTGTACTTATACGGAGTTCTCTTCGCAGGGTTGAAGATAATTGAAAAAATAATCTGATATTCGTAAAGAATTAAACGACAAAACCAATCC
This sequence comes from uncultured Bacteroidia bacterium, assembly GCA_903902325.1. GTDB lineage: Bacteria > Bacteroidota > Bacteroidia > Bacteroidales > Prolixibacteraceae > CAINVV01. Next base: position 19,464 of record CAIUUO010000161.1, on the reverse strand, counting down.
AACCATGAGACTGAAAAGATTATTATTAGCCGTTTTACTCCTCATTATCTGCGTTATACAGTCCAATGCAGCAGATAAATCCTCCAAAGAAAAATCCGACTCCATCAAATCCGGATGGAATTTTGGCGCCCTTCCGGTGGTCTCATTCGACTCCGATTTAGGATTCCAGTATGGAGCGCTGGCTAATTTTTACAATTATGGAGACGGGAAGCGTTTCCCGGCGTACAACCATTCTCTCTACTTTGAAATCTCACGCTACACGAAAGGGAGCGGGGTTTATCGTTTTTATTACAACTCTGACCAACTGATCAAAAACTTCGATTTCTCCCTCGATCTCTCCTATCTGCCCGATCAGGCAAATGATTTCTATGGATTCAACGGTTATGAAGCTGTCTATAAAAAAACATGGACAGACACCGGTTCTGACGAATACAAAACCCGGATGTTCTATAAATTCCAACAAAACATGTTCCGGTTTAAGGTTGACCTGCAACATAAGATTGGTGATACCCATTTCAAATGGGTGGCGGGATTCAACATGCTCAACTTCAATATTTCATCCGTCGATATCGACAGACTGAACAAAAACAAGAGTGATGCCGACAAACTTCCGTCTGTTCAGGCACAACCCGGACTTTACGAAAAATACATCGACTGGAACATCATTCCTGCAGGGGAAGCCAATGGTGGTTTCGTTCCTGATCTCAAAGCCGGAATCATTTTTGATACCCGCAATGTCAGGGTCAATCCGATGAGAGGTGTCTGGTCAGAAGCCACCATTTCATGTGCTCCTAAGTTTTTGGGTTCAGAATCGGGTTTCACAAGGATCTCAATCACGCACAGGCAATATTTTACCCTCATAAAAAACGACCTTTCATTTGCTTACAGGCTGGGATGGCAACAAACTATCAGTGGACACGTTCCGTTTTACATGCAGCCGCAAATAGAAACTACCGTGATGAATGGCTATGCAACCTATGGCTTAGGGGGGTCGCGATATTTGCGCGGCGCCATGAGAGACAGGGTGGTTGGCGATGGAGTGCTCTACGGCAATTTCGAATTGAGATGGAAATTTGCCAAAATGGACCTGTTCAGGCAAAAATTTTACTGGGGACTGAATGGATTTGTTGATATCGGTCAGGTTACCAAAAAAATTGCCGTTCCTGATATTTACCTGCTGCACGAAAATACATCTGATTATTTCAATCGTGGAGCGGAAAAAATGCACGGCACTTATGGAGCAGGTATTCGTCTCGCTATGAACCAGAATTTCGTGATTTCAGTCGATTACGGCACGGTGATGAACAAACAGGATGGCGACACAGGAATCTACATCGGGTTGAATTACCTGTTCTAAAAAGAGCAGAGAGTTGAGCACTGAGAAGATGAGAATCCATATAATCAGCAAATTAGCACATTAGCACATTAGCACATTAGCACATTATTTTACCATGAAAACTGCCCTGGTTGCCGGTGCCTCCGGACTGATTGGATCTTCTCTCGTCAGAATGCTGTTGGCGGAAGAGCAATATTCCAGTGTACATATCCTGGTAAGAAAAGAGATCGATTGGTTCGATCCCAAATTGATTCAGCATGTTGCCGATTTTGATCATTTGGACTCAATCAGTCTTGATTTCCATGTGGATGACGCCTTCTGCACATTGGGTACGACAATTGCCAAGGCAGGAAGTCAGGCCGCGTTTATAAGGGTTGACCACGAGTATGTCCTTTCGTTCGCAAAAAAGGCGCTCTCGCTTGGAGCCGGAGGTTTCTTCGTTGTCAGTTCAATGGGTGCAGACAGTTCCTCACGGATTTTTTACAACAAGGTCAAGGGTCAGATGGAAGCGGACTTGAAAACAACTGGCTATCCAAAAATCGCCATCTTCAGGCCTTCACTCCTGCTGGGTATGAGAACAGAGAAAAGGGCCGGAGAGAAATTTGCCGGATGGATGATGACTGCTTTCGACTTCGCTATTCCAGCCAAGTACAAAGCCATCCATGTAGATCAGGTAGCAAAAAAGATGATTGAAGTGGCAAAGCAGGGTAATAAAGGAGTTTTTACACTCGAATCAGACCAGTTACAATAAATTCTCTGCGAGCTTTGCGCGACAAAGTTTTCACGCAAAGCTCGCAAAGACCGCAAAGTAAGAAAATCAGAAAATGTTTTTTTGGTGTACCTTCTCCGGATTCTCCCATTTCCAATTTGTATCTTTGTACTTCATTGATTCGTACAATACAAAAATTCAAGACCATGGCAGAATTCATTTATCAGAAACCCTTTCCACTAGGAAAAGATACCACCCAATACCGGCTGCTCACCAAAGATTTCGTCAAAACAATAGAGGTTGATGGAAGAAAAATCCTGAAAATCGCACCCGGCGGACTCGAGCTCTTGGCCCGTGAAGCCTTGGCAGATGTCTCCTTTTTCCTGCGTGCTGCACATCTTGAGAAACTTGCCAACATCCTGAAAGATCCTGAGGCCAGCGACAATGACATATTTGTAGCCCACACCATGCTCCTCAACCAGGTGGTTGCCGCAGAAGGTGAACTACCTACCTGCCAGGATACCGGCACTGCCATCGTCATTGGCAAAAAAGGAGAAAATGTATGGACAGGCAGCGATGATGCCGAGGCGCTCTCCAAAGGGATCTTTGATACCTACCGGGATCGCAATCTGCGATATTCCCAGGTTGTTCCCCTTACCATGTTTGACGAAAAAAATACAGGAAGCAACCTTCCTGCACAAATAGATTTGTACGCATCCGAAGGCAATTCCTATGAATTCCTGTTTATCACCAAAGGAGGTGGATCGGCCAACAAGACCTACCTCTACCAGATGACCAAGTCACTGCTGAATGAGGAGACGCTGACAAAATTCATCAAGGAAAAAATCAAGGATCTGGGCACTTCTGCCTGTCCTCCCTATCACCTTGCCGTTGTTATCGGCGGAACATCGGCTGAAGCAACCCTGGCAACCGTCAAGAAAGCCTCAACTGGTTATTATGATCATTTACCCACTTCAGGAAACGAGGGTGGTCAGGCATTCCGCGACCTTGAATGGGAAGCAAAAATCACGGAGATCTGCCAGAAAAGCGAAATCGGTGCCCAGTTTGGCGGCAAATATTTCGTCCATGATGTCAGGGTGATTCGCTTGCCCCGGCACGCGGCTTCCTGTCCGGTGGGTATCGGGGTCAGTTGCAGCGCCGACCGCAATATCAAGGCAAAGATCAACGAAGATGGCATCTTTCTTGAGCAACTGGAGACCAATCCTGCCCGGTTCCTGCCTAAAACGGCACCGCACATGCAGCCATCCGTCGAAATTGATCTCGACAGGCCCATGGAAGAGGTCAGGAGAGAGCTCTCAAAATATCCCGTCAAGACTAGGCTCAGCCTCAGAGGCACCCTGGTGGTAGCCCGCGACATCGCCCATGCCAAAATCAAGGAGATGATCGACAGGGGTGAAGAGATGCCCGACTATTTCAAGAAATACCCTGTTTATTATGCAGGTCCTGCCAAGACACCGAAAGGGATGGCTTCCGGCAGTTTCGGTCCTACCACTGCAGGCCGGATGGACAGCTATGTGGAGCAATTCCAGTCGCTGGGAGGCTCTCTGATCATGCTGGCCAAGGGAAATCGTTCCAACGCTGTCACTGAGGCTTGCAAAAAATATGGTGGTTTCTACCTCGGCTCTATTGGCGGTCCTGCTGCAATCCTGGCCAAAAACAGCATCAAGTCCGTTGAAGTGATCGATTTCCCTGAACTGGGAATGGAAGCCGTCAGGAAGATCACGGTAGTGGATTTCCCGGCCTTTATCATCGTGGATGACAAGGGGAATGACTTCTTTGCAGCACTAAAATAATCAACAGTTATAAACCCAATAATGAAAAAAATATTAATTATTCACGCACATCCCGAACAACAGTCGTTTTGCTCGGCTTTGAAAGGAATTGCCAGTCAATACTTTACTGAAATGGGAGATTTGGTTCAGGAAAGCGACCTTTATGCCATGGGATTTGATCCCGTTGGAGATAAGCGGGACTTTAAATCACTGAGCAATCCTGATTTCTTCAAATACCAGATCGAGCAAATGAATGCCTGCAAAACTGACGGATTTACCGAAGTGTTGAAGACCGAAATGGATAAACTGGTCTGGTGTGATATCCTTATTTTCAATTTCCCCTTGTGGTGGTTTGGTCTGCCTGCCATCCTGAAAGGCTGGGTCGACAGGGTTTTTGCCATGGGACTGGTATATGGTGACGGTCGCGGCGTCTATGAAAACGGCACCTTTAAGGAGAAAACCGCATTCATTACCATGACAACCGGAGGACCTGAAGTAGCCTACACCGCCAACGGAAACGGGGATCCTGCAGTGATACTTTACCCCATCCATCATGGCATGTTCTATTTTGCGGGGATGACCGTGCTTCCACCGTTCATCAGTTGGGGCCCTGCCCGACTAAGCCCCGAACAAAGGATTAACGAACTGGTGCGATACAAAGGTTATTTAATGTCCATGGACACGCTAAAACCCATCTATACAAACAGATAGAGAATCCCGGCAGGCTTCCTGAAAAAAATTGCCATTTTTTTGCGTATTTTTTTGTGAAAGCAAAAAAACGGCTATCTTTGCAACACTTTTGAAGAAAAACGGAAGTAAAAAGGGAGCTTAGCTCAGTTGGTTTAGAGCATCTGCCTTACAAGCAGAGGGTCGTTGGTTCGATTCCAACAGTTCCCACAGAAAGTCATCTTATTTCCAAGGTGACTTTTTTCATTATTGGAAGATGGCAACTACATACATCATCTTTTCAGAAAAGCTTGACAAATACTACATTGGTTCGACCCATAACTCAATAAAGGAGAGGCTGGAAAAACATTTGACCAACCATGACGGTTTTACAGCAAAAGCAAAAGACTGGAAAGTAGTGTTCTTGGAGATATTTGATTCTTATGAAGAAGCAGCTTTGAAAGAAAAAACCATCAAAGGGTGGAAAAGCAGAAAAATGATTGAAAAACTTATACTTAGCTCAAAGTAGGTTTAGAGCATCCCGACTTCACGTCGGGAGGGTCGGTGTTTCGATTCCAACAGTTCTCACAAAGAGGTTATCAAGAAATTGGTAACCTTTTTTGTTTGACAACCAGTTTAGAGCATCCCGACTTCACGTCGGGAAGGTCGTTGGTTCGATTCCAACAATTTACAGACATAATTAGTTAGTTACCAAGTTAAGTAATCAGCTGATTTTAATTTTTTACATGGTCTTGACTACAGATCTAGATGCTTTGAATTTGTTGAAATTTAAAAAATCAGTTACGCTTAAACCTAAAAACTATGGCTACTTTAGCCCAGGGTAAGCCAGAGCACATAACGAATCCCAGTGGTGATCTTCAGGCAAATCACAAGAAGTTGTTAAGAATTGAAAACCGGACAATAACCGATTGAAAACCAATATTTATTCACTTATTCAACCCGCTTAAGCGGAAAATAAAAATTATTCAACTATGAGAGTATTCAAAATTTTCGCCTTCACCATTTTTACACTTTTATCCTTTCTGGCAAATGCGCAATATGCGGATAGGACGATCGATGAATCAGCACTATTAAACGGCAAGTTCACAAAAGATCAGGTTTGGGATGTTCAGCGTAATCCGGCTTACCCGGTAGCGGGAAGAGACTGGGAACTTTCAGGGATGAAATCACCTTATGATTTCACCACAAAATTAGCGCTCGACTGGGGGCGAAACAACGACCGCTACTTGATGTTTGTGTTGGAGCCTGATCGTTCCAACTTTCCCGAATCTCTGAAGGACGAACAATCCGGAAAAAAATATACGATTTCACTCAGACAATTTGACCACGATGGCCGACAGGTAAAAGTCGTATCCAGATGGGGAAAACTGATCGGAATAGGTTCCGGTGGTTTCATGTATGAGCAGGAAGGACGCTTTGGCACATTTTTCTCCATGGAAAGAAGAAGAGCCGGCGGAAAATTCACCTATCGTACGGAAGTTGCCCAGGTCTTGAACCTTTCCCAAATTTTGAGAGAGCGAAAGGATGAAAGAAGGAATGACATCAGGGATAACAAAAGGGATGACAGAAGAGACGACCGAGCACGCGAATATTACAGATCACATGATTCCAAATCTGATTTTCTCAACGGTAAATTCACTTATGAAGTTGTTTGGGATGCACAGCGCTTCCCTGCATACCCTACAGCAGGCCGCGACTGGAAATTGTCCAACCTGAAAGCACCTATTGATATTAGTGCAAACGCCAGTATTGATTGGGGAAGAGACAAAGACAGATACTTGATGTTTGATTTTGAGGAGGATCATTCAAATCATGGAGGAACCTTGAATGACGATGTTCATCATTCAGGCAAAAGATACAATATAGCGTTAAACCTGTTTGATCGGGACGGACGCTTTGTAAAGACTGTGTCACGATGGGGAAAATTAATTGGTATTGGTACCGGGGGATTTATGTATGAACAGGAAGATCGGATTGGTACCTATTTTTCAACTGAGACACTCAGATTTGGCGGAACATTGGTTTATCGTCCGGAGGTTGACCAAATAAGGAATTTGTCATCCATCCTTGGCGATGATCGCAAACTGGGAAACTTCTCGCACCGCCATCATTAATAAACCATCAGGGTGCCGGTACAAACAGGCACCCTGGCTATTTTTTCAAAAATTGAAGTTATTACAAAACATTTCTCTTATTTAGCAACTTAATGTAAAGTTTTCCGTTCAATTTTTTTAATGAAAAAGGTATTCGCCCTGTTGTTTTCCCAGCTAATCCCGCTTACCAGGATGCATCTGACCGTATCCTCTCGTATTTGTGGCAGAGAACTCACTACAAAGAAGTATTTTTTTACAGAGGAATTGGCAAGTTGTGGAATGCAGAAATCTTAAATTCCTGATTTCGGGAGAGAAACCATAGTATCAGACAGATGAAAGGACAGGGTTACTGCCTGCAAATCAGATGACAACTATTTTACCACCTCGTTGCAATTGAAGGAAATGCCATCCAAAAAAGCACTACTTTTTTTAAAACCTTAATTCTAAAAGGTTGTAAATACCGATTCTTTGCTGTAAGCGGTTCCTGCATTATTTGTAGCATAGGCTCTTAAATAGTAAGTAGTTCCAGATGTTAATCCTGTCATTTCACTTGCAAATGTTCCAAGTCCGCTACCATTTAAAGTTTTGCTATTTGAAATGGTCGGTGATGGGGATAAACTCCAACAAACTCCACGTTCAGTGATCGGACCTCCGGTGTCTGCAGTAATATCACCTCCTGATATGGCCGAAAATGGAGTTATACTTGAAACAGCATTTATAGTGATTACAGGTAACACTACAGGAATAGCAGTCTTAGTACAGGCGGTTAACCCTAAAACTAATATTGTACAAAAGATTAGAAATTTCTTCATTTTCTTATCATTTAAAAATTCAAAAGTAAATGTTTTGTAATTCAATAAAATATTTGTTTAACATCTTTTAAATAAATACAATTTTCATTTTAAGTTGAAACGAAAATTACACTTACTAAATCAAATCAAAAATTGTCCCGGATTCTTTCATATTGTTTCAAGAACAAAAGGAGATCACGATGCAAACAAAAAAGCCCCCAAAGCTTCTTTGTTTGTTATAAACACGGAAATAATTCAGGATATTTTTGTGGATTTATAAAATGCTCCCCTCTCTGAAAAATGATTCCTCAAAGAGGTTATCAAGAAATTGGTCCCATTTATTATTTGATCGTTGGCTCTTTGTTCTGATTCAAATGAATAATTAAATATTTTTTTGCACATTTATAACCTTAATTTAAATCAAATACAATGAAAATTATTCGAATTTTTATGATCGTTTTTGTTGCTTTTTTATCTGCAGGTAAATCGAACGGTCAAACTGCCGGTGAAGTAATTGATAAATACCTCAGTGCCATTGGTGGCAAAGAGAAGATCATTCAGATTAAATCCTTTTATACTGAAGGGAAAATGGAGGTCATGGGTATGGAAGGCAAGATCAAAACTACGATCCTGAATGGCAAAGGGTATAGACAGGAGACAGAAATGATGTCGCAGATCCAGGTCACATGTTTGAACGAAAAGGGCGGATGGCTCACAAACCCATTTCAAGGGAGTACAGCACCGAATGACATGCCAGCAGAAATTTACAATATGTCGAAAAGTAAGCTGATAGTCGGTGATCCATTTGTCAATTATCAGGCAAGTGACGTTAAGGTTGAATTGGCAGGAAATGAAACAATTGGAAGCGTCAACGCCATTAAAATAAAAATGATCAAGGCGGATAATTCCTTTACTACTTTCTATTTTGATCCAACCACCTTTTTTCTAATCAGGTTAGTTCAGAAAATAAGCATGCAAGGACAGGAAGCTGAGATGGTCCTTAATTATTCCAACTACAAAGAAGCCGGTAAGGGATATATTGTTCCTTTCACCACGGAAACAGAAATGGGGAACGGGATGAAAGTTGTGGGGACCATTTTAACTGCAGAAGTCGACAAGGCAGTTGATCCTGCAATTTTCAACAAGCCCTGATCAGGACTTTGCATAAGTACGCGGATTAACAACAAATTTGAAAAGAAGTTGCCTGAAGAGGCAGCTTCTTTTTTGTTACAGCACAGATCAGTTTTATAACAAACCTGGACCCTGGCAATTCATGATCTCGCGGTGCAGACAAACTCAGTCTGCATGCATCAAAGGCAAATTACCCTGAACATTCCAAATCAGTTATGCATATAAAATGTCCTCATAAAATGGCGGGCGCAATAAAATTATAGCTAATTTTAATTCATAAATAACTCCAAACACAAACCATTGATGAAAAAATTATTTCCACTCATTATTGCGTTGACTTTCTTTTTACCTGCGGCACTCTTCTCTCAGTCAGGTGGGAAAGTCTTTGATAACCTTTCCATGCCCAGCAAAATTCTGAAAATGGACCGCAAATATGCCATCTATCTGCCGGCCGACTACGAAACCTCGCAACGCAGCTATCCGGTTTTATACTTGTTGCACGGTTCAGGCGACGATCAAAGCGGCTGGATCCAGTTCGGCGAGGTGAAAAATATTGCAGATAAGGCTATCCAGGAGGGCAAATGCACCGCCATGATCATCGTCATGCCGGATGGCAATACCGGACAAAAAGGCTATTTCAACAGTCCCAAGGGCGACTGGAACTACGAAGATTTCTTCTTCCAGGAAATGATTCCCTACATTGAAAAAACATACCACGCCAGGACGGATAAAAGATACCGTGCCATATCGGGTCTTTCCATGGGAGGCGGCGGTACATTCATGTATGCCCTCCACCATCCCGAACTTTTCTCGGCTGCCTGCCCGCTAAGCGCTTCCGTTGGACCTGTTTCGCTGGAAGAAGCTTCAACCCGCTGGGAAAAGCAGTATCCCGGAATTTCGAAGGAGGACCTGGCTACCTATTTTTCACGGCACAGCGCCCTCGAACTAGTGAATAACATAACAGATGCAAATAAAAAAGCGGTCAGGTGGTACATCGATTGCGGCGACGATGATTTCCTGAATGAAGGGAACTGCCTGGTCCATATTGCTATGCGAAAAAAGGATATTCCACACGAATTCAGGATACGCGATGGCGCACACACATGGACCTACTGGCGGGATGCCTTGCCAACCGTTCTGGAATTTGTTTCCCAGGGATTCCATCAATATTAGGAATAAGGACATTTTTTACTTTGTGTTTCCCTTGGGCGGGACTTTGAGTCCTTTGTGGTAAAAAACTTAACCACAAAGGACTCAAAGGGCAGCACGAAGGACTCAAGGTAAAACCGGATCAAATTTTCTGACTAAGCTGTCAGTTTAACGAACAAAGAACAATCAAACCAATAAACTCAAATTTACATGAACACATCACGCCGGAATTTCCTTCAAAACAGCGCAGTTTTGCTTGCAGGAACAACAATGCTGTCCAAAATTGCTTTTGCAGCTCCTAAATCCTCTGAAATCGTTGGGATTCAGCTCTACTCAGTCAGGGATGACATGAAGAAAGACCCTCTCGGCACCTTGAAACAACTGGCTAAAATTGGATATAAGCACGTAGAGCATGCCAATTACATAGACAGAAAGTTTTATGGATTTACTGCCCTGGAATTCAAAAAAGTGCTGAATGATCTGGGGTTGAAGATGCCCTCCGGTCATACCGTGATGGGCAGAGATCATTGGGATGCAGTCAAAAAGGATTTTTCAGATTCCTGGAAATATACCATTGAAGATGCGGCAACCATGGGACAGCATTATGTGATCAGTCCGTGGATGGACGAATCCATGCGCAAAACCTATGACGACATGATGAAATATCTCGAGGTCTTCAATAAATGCGGAGAGTTGTGCCAAAAATCGGGAATGAAATTCGGATATCACAACCACTGGGCCGAATTCGCGGAGACGCTGAACGGACAGAAACTTTTCGACATCATGATGAAAAACCTGGATTTCAAAAAAGTCCTCATGCAGCTGGATATTGGTAATATGTACATCGGTGGGGCAAAAGCGCTGGATGTGATCGGGCAGTATCCCGGCAAATTTGAGCTCATCCATGTCAAGGACGAAATCGCCGTCAACACCAAGGAAAAATATGAAAGCGCCATTCTGGGAAAGGGAATTCTCCCCGTCAAAGAAGTCCTGGATATTTGCCGTAAAACGGGAGGCACCAAAGTATTCATCATCGAGCAGGAATCTTACCAGGATAAAACCCCACTTGCATGCGTGCAGGAGGATCTTGCCATCATGAAAAAATGGGGATACTGATTTGAAGAAAACACTTGGGCATCCTATTGAAGTTTGGATGGGTTGCCAGTGAAATCTTCATAATTATTTTTCACCACGAAGGGCACAAAGTAAAACACAAAGGACTCTAAGGGTAGTTGATTTACCTTGTGTCCTTTGTGCTTTTTTTCTTTGTGTCCTTTGTGGTTAAAAATCAGTTCGTAGTATTGTTCCTGATCTTATCCAACAATCTGTTCAATTCCCTGACTTCTGTCTCATTCAGATTTGAAAGCAGTGTGTCCGCTCTCTTTTCGCATTCAAACATGCTGTCAAGCAGCAACAGTCCCTTGCTGGTGATCTCTACTGATTTCTGGCGCCTGTCTTCGGAGTTCTCTTTCCTGGTAAGCAATCCTTTTTCAAACAAGCGATCCACGATACGGCTGACATCCGAATCCTTGTCCAGCATTCGCTCCTTGATAAAACCAATGGTGAGGGGAGCCTGCGAACGAAACCCGCGGAGGATTCTCAACACATTGTACTGTTGCTCCGCAATACCATGTTTCTTAAGGCTCAGAAAAAACTCATACCCCAACTGTTTGGTGGTATAGGTGAGGTTAATCAAACCCTTGTGGTATTCATTCCGAAACCTTCCCTTCAAATCATCTTCTATCGACATACCTGGAATTTTAATTTTCAATCTTTCAAGACCCCAAATTTACCTTTTTGGAAATCATCAAAAGCCTCCATGATTTCCTGTCTTGTGTTCATCACGAAAGGTCCGTGGGCAGCGATCGGTTCATGGATGTTTTCCCCGCTCATAACCAGTACTGTTGCACCATTTTCGGTGTGAATTTCAAAGTCTTCCCCGTCGTTCTGGAAAAGGGCAAAATGATCGGATGGCACCACCTCTGTTTTGTTGACAGTTAATTCACCCTCAACAACCAGCAATGCCGTATTAAACGCAGCAGGAAATGTGAAATCAGTACCGGAATCCTTATTCAGTTTGACATTGAGCAGGTGGATGGGTGAAAAGGTGTTTGCACTGCCTTTCATACCTTTGTATTCTCCCGCTATGACCTCCACAATTCCGGCTTCTGCTTCCAGGGTAAACTTGCTGATCTGATCATTGGCAAGACTCTGGTATTTTGGCACAGACATCTTGTATTTTGCCGGAAGGTTTACCCAAAGCTGAACCATATGCAATTCGCCGCCTTCCCTGCTAAATTCCTTTTCGTGGTACTCCTTGTGCAGTATACCGGAGGCAGCTGTCATCCATTGCACATCGCCCTCCCCGATCACACCGCTTTGACCGGTACTGTCGTGGTGGGCCACTCTCCCCTTGTAGGCAATGGTGACAGTTTCAAAACCCCTGTGGGGATGGACCCCTACTCCCATTGGATGATCTGATGGCGGAAAATAGAATTTAGCACCGTAATCCAACAGGATAAAGGGATTCATTCGCTGCATATCAGCCCTGTATCCACCCGGGATAAAGTTATGTACCCTGAACCCGTCGCCCACAAAATGTGGTTCCGGTGGGGAAAGCACCAATTCGATATTCCTTAGTGACATGCTTTTTTAGATTTTGAAAAGTTCAGGATTCCTGAGATAAGCAACCACCCAGACCAAAATAAGTACCACAGAAGGCATGACGATTGATAATGCGCTGGTCATGTGGATGATGATGGCTCCCCCCATGTAGGAACTCAGCAGCAAAGTGCCGTATTTGTTGGTTTTCGGGAATAAAAACAATAAAGCAGATGTGATTTCACCCAAGCCTATGATGACACGCCAGTCGCCCAATTTCAATCCTTCCATTTGTTCGGGGTGCAAAAATAGTTTTCCCGAGGCACTAAAAAGATAAAGAGCTGTTAACAATCCTGCGATGACCCAGGCAATGATGCTGTTTGTTCTTGAAATTTCTGTTTTCATGATTCTTTGATTTTAAGATGAATAATTATGTAGTTTCAATTTTGATTCTGTATACGTTTAAACATTATGTGTTGTAACATATAATTATATATATTCTTAAAATATTTACTTATCGATTGATTATTAATTACTTAAATGGACTAAAGAATATGAAATCTGACTTTGTATTCTCCTTCCTTTGACTTCCCCCACCCCCTCCAAAGGAGGGGAGTTATGCTCTGATGCAGATATGAACGCAAATCTGAAGTCTCCCCTTGGGGAGATTCAGAGGGGTCAAATTGTAGAAAAATGAGACATTTATTCAATCTCATACCTTAAATCGTGAACAACCAACAGTTTTTCTGATTGGCAACAGCTATAATCTATTCCGGATCAAAGACCATCGTTTCTGACCTGTCGCCGAATGAGGAAGTTGAACTGGCTTCTACAACCAGATTTTTCCCGTCTATTTTAAAATTCTCTGTCCAGGTCATGGTGCCATTGTTCCCCATAGCAAGAGTAGTGGTAATCTTCAACGATTTTTTATCTGCAGAGACAACAACTGTAGATTTCTTTTCAGAATCCTGCCATCCCTTGTTGATGCATTCCTTTCCATCCAGTGTGAATTTGTCGCTGATGGTGAAATCCCGGTCCTGAAAGGAGGCATGCCTTTCCACAGCAAAATCATTTCCACTTTGTGTGATGACCAGTTCCTTTGGCGCCATGCTGTATTCGGCAGCCAGTTTACTTTTGGCGCTGTTCAGTTTCCATTTTCCAGAAAAATCAGTTGCCTGTGCAGAAACGAGCAGTGAAAACGACATGATCATGAACAAAAACATCATTTTTTTCATTTGTAGTTTATTAGAAGTTAATACATTAAAGTTCCGAAAAAAAAGAATAACAACAAATAAATCAGCTTGATTTTATCTCCGTTTCCAATTTTTCCCGGATAGATCCCGGCTGCGTTAAGTACCCTGATGTGCCGCAGATTTATGCTACATTTGAATCAAGGTTGGCGTAAAGCAACTTTGAGCCCTTTGTGCAACCCTTTGTGACCTTCGTGGTAAAAAATCTAACCACAAAGTTCACAAAGGGCTACACAAAGGACACAAAAGAAAATGGGGGAAAATTAACAAGCAAAAAACAACAAACATACCATGAAAAGGAGGATTTTCGTCAAAACCTTTGCTACAGGTTCTGTCACAGCCGCGCTGATGGGCTCATCTGCAGCTGTGAATTCAAACAGGTCTGCAGTCATACCTTCAGAAAAGAATAAATTACTGATGAAAGTTGGTTGCCAATACGGCGAAACGACTGTTGAAAACCTGGAATTCAAGGCCAGGTGCGGCGTCTACAACATCAATGGCGGTTCTCCAAAAATCATCAAGGGCGTTGGCTGGGACCTGGCGGATTCCCTGGCAAAGAAGGATTTATGCGAAAAATATGGCATCTCACTTGACGCCTACCATTTACCCTTAAGTTCTGCAGGAATAGAAAGGGTTGATTTTCCCAACATCATGCTGGGAAAGAGTCCCGAACGTGACAGGGAAATTGAGATGCTTCAGCAAATGATTTCCGTTGCCGGGAAAAGCGGTGTTCATTGTTTGAATTACAATACAACCATCCTGCCCATCCTGAGAACCGGCAAAACCATCGATGCCAAACGGGGAAATGCATCCTACACCATCTGGAATTACAAGGAAGCGCTTGCTAAAAATGAACCCATGACGATTGCCGGAGAAGTTAATGCTGATAGGATGTTTGAGCGGATTACCTATCTACTTGACCGTCTGCTTCCTGTAGCAGAGGAATACAACGTGCGGCTGGCCAATCACATCGCAGATCCACCGACGCATGCAGGATTCAGGGGTATTACACGATGGAACAGTCCGGATGTATTCGAAGGGATCAAGCGCTTCGCTAATTTGTATAAAAGCAAGTACCATGGATTCAATTTTTGTCTCGGATCCATCGCGGAGGGACTGAAAGATCCGAAACAAGAGATTATTCCCATCATCGAATGGGTGGGGAAAAGGGAACAGATCTTCAATGTCCATCTCCGGAACATCAAAGGCGGATGGGACAATTTTCAGGAAGTGTATCCCGACAACGGCGATCTGGATTTTTATGAAATAATCAAAACTTTGAGAGATTTGGATTATCCGTACATGGTTATGCCTGATCATGTTCCCCATCATCCGGATCCAGCGAGCAGTCTACAGGGTTTCGCATTTGCGTACGGGTACATCAAGGCACTGATGCTGGCTGCATCGAAAGGCTAAAGGCCCTACGGAAGGATAAAGGATAAAGGATAAAGGATAAAGTAAAGAACGCACTGATCATTATTTTACCGTAACCTGTAACTTGTAACCTGTAACTTGTAACCTGTAACTTGCAACAGAGGTTTTATCCTGCACCAATGCCTACTTTATCCTATAGCCTTTAGCCTTCTTCAGAGCCTTGCAACGAGCTTTTCGAAGTAGCGTGATTTGATTTGCTGACTGGCAAGCATTCGTTTGACGGGTGGCAATTTAAGCAGGACTCCGAGCACCGCTGCAAGAGCCCTGTGGCTGAAAAGTACACGATTGTCGAAGATCAAATGCTGCAGGTGACCTCGTTCAACAGCCATAACTACTGCCTTGTGTACTCCGTTCATCGGTGTAAGAACTCTTTTGGCTCGTGATTTAAGAATGATGGTTCCTGACGGACAGCTTCTGACACAGACACCGCATCCAAGGCAACGTTCTTCATTGAGCATTGCTTTCTTTCGGTTCGGATGATGTGGATCATTGGCGGAAACAAGGGTCATTGCCTCAACGGGACACACATTGACACATTTGCTGCAACCGTTGCAGGCAGGATCGTTCAATACCGGAATAAAGTTGGTTGTATGAACGGGGTTCAAAATGGAGAACCGCCTGGCAGCAATCATCGCCTCGCAGCAGCAGCCACAGCAATTGCAGATAAAATTCACGCCCTCCCTAACGTTTTCTCCAAACTGCACCAGGTTGTGATCATATGCCTGCTGAAGCAGATCCATGCATTCCACCGAATCGATTTGACGGGCATGGCCATGTTTGGTCAGGGAAGCTGCCGTGGTATTGAAGGTCATGCAAATATCCATGGGCGCCTTACAGGCCCTGCCCAGGTGTTCCATTTTATGCCGGCAGTAACATATCCCAACCCCAATATGACTGGCTGTCTGAATAATCTCAGAAGCTCTTTCATAGTCAAGTACATGGAGGGCATTCTCTTCCGACAGGGCAGGCTCATGGACAAAAACCCTTCCAAGTTGAGTTTCACCCCTTGTAAATAGTTCCCGAACAAAATCCTCCTCCACATTGAGGTACTGGTAAAAGAGTTCGCTCAGAGCCTTCTGGTCGATGTCATTCCGTACCCGCATCATCGAAAATTCAAAGAAACCGGCCATTGGAGGTGGCAATGCATACTCCTGCTGTCCGTTTTGCTCCATGTCGACAAGCAGCGCCCTGTCTGCCAAGGCATCAAGGATTTTTTTCGTCGTATTCAGGTCCATTTTCCAGATACGACTCGCTTTTTCGGCTGTAAAGGGCTTGATAGGCATTAAGGCTACCAATTGGGCTTCCCTGTCGCTGAAGAGCACTTTCAGAATCTTATTCAGCAATTCGGATGGCGGTGCCCCTTGAGGGAAGCGGTTAAGCCTGTCAACCAGGTCTGAGTAGGCGGTTTTAAGTGTGTGGTGAGCCATGGCACCGAGGTTTTGCGAAAAAGAATGTTACAAGTTTCAAGTTGCAGGTTACAAGTTGCAGGTTGCATGCTGGTTACATGATGGGAGTTCCGTTCACCTGTAACCTGCAACCTGTAACCTGGAACCTGATTAATCTCCAAAACGGAAATAAATCTTCCCCGTCAAAGGTTCATCCCCTGGCAGGTACTCGTTCTTCTGACTTTGCGGACCCTCCGCCTCAGGTTTTGTAAATTTGGTCCCAATGGCGCTTATCCCATGCAAAATAGAGATATTACCCGAGGGGAATGGAGGAGCAACCCCGCCTTTGGCAAATTTGGCCTGTTTCGGTGTAAAAAGATGGAGGAACAATCCGTCAGTCGCCGAAACGATGGTCAATGGAAGTTCCTTCGTTTCCACACGGACGGCATAAAAATTGGTATAGTAACCTTTGAATTCCGGATAATCAAAAGTCTCACCGGTCGCCGTGTTGTTGTATTTCTTATCAAAAATGCCGAATTCAGTGCCTTTCAGCCTGTTCTTCCATACGTGATAGGGTCCGTTGGCAACTAGTTTTGCTCCATTCACCAGATTTTCGGGATAACTGAAGGTAATGCCGGCAAAGTCAACCTTACCGGATGGATGATAGCTGTACTCGAGTTCCATCCACCCTCCAGGGAGCATGGACCATTTGGCAAAGCGGCCGGGAGATTGATCATAACTGATTTCTACCACCTGATTGTTACCCTCCTGTTTCAGGTTCAATGCCTTAAATTTCAGCGTATCACCTACAAACAGCGGACCATTGCCGAAGGGAACTGTTTGGTCTCCAACTTTCACCTCCGTCAGCAGACCGGTTTTTTTGCTGAACATGGCACTCGTTTTTCCGGAAGCCAGTATGACAGATTCTTCGTTTTCAATGCCCTTGACTTCATCTTTTGAGGTTTGTACGATCCTAACCGAGAAATCGGCCGGTTTTGCAATCGCCCACGACCACCTGTTGATCTGCCTTCCAAAAGGGTCTGTAGCTGTCAGGTAAATGGCATCAAACTCGTTCCACTTATCAGGAAGATCCAGTTTTAAGTTTCCGCTTTCCCCCACTGCGATCTTTGGGGATGGAACAGATATCTGCTGTTTTTGCTCTTTCACCTGACTGAATATTCCACTGAACCTGACCAGTTCTGCCATGAATTTGCATTGCTGCAGATTGGTGTACAAAAAGCGGTTGGTCACGGGAATATTCCCTGAGAAACTATTGTCAATTTTCAATTTTCCGATGTGTACGGGGGACCAAATTTCCTTGATCGTGTAATAGCTGCCCTCCTTTTCCCTGTAGGGACCCAGGATTCCGTCCGGGGCATTGTTCCCGTGGGTATCTATAGAATCTTTCAGGTCGCTTCGAACAATGCCCTCATCTGCAAATACCCAGAGAAATCCGCCGGCCCCTAGGGGTTTCGAACTCATCAGGTTCCAGTAATCATCCAGACCGGCGCCAAGTCCGCCGTCATAAAGTCCATGCAGGAATTCAGTCGGGAAATAGATGAGATTTCCGGCATTCAGCGCATTGTCCACATATTTGTATCCCGGGTAATGCTTGGTATCCATCCCGTTGAGTTTCGCCCATGGCTCAATAACCTGCCGGTTTTGAGGGTCGTATTTGGCATATTCTCCGCGCAGTTCCTTGTTGAAACCACCCTCGTTCCCATTGTCCCACAATAGGATGGAGGGATGGTTTACATCGCGTTCTACCAGCTCCCTGACGAGCCGTTTCCCGACTTCTGTGCTGTAATAGGCTTGCCAGCCTGTCAACTCGTCGAGCACAAACATGCCCAGCGAATCGCATACATCCAGGAAATGCTGATCGGGCGGGTAATGGGTCATCCGCACCGCATTCATGTTCATATCCTTCATCAGGTTCACATCCGCAATACTCAACTCCTTGCTGCTGCAACGTCCAGATGTTGGCCAGGCAGTATGGCGACCTACACCCCTGAAAATAATCTTTTGGTTGTTGACATAGATTCCGTCTCCGCTTCTGACTTCCATAGTACGGAATCCGAAACGTTGCCTGACCTGGTGCAAAATCTTCCGACCCTTTTTCAAACTGACGATCACATCATACAGATTGGGTGTCTCAGGGTTCCAAAGCAACGGATTCAAAAATGAGCCATCTAGTTTAACCGTATCACTTTTGGATGTCACAACAGCGGTTACAGGTTTTCCAAAGTCTTTCCCATCAATGGTTTGTATCCGGGCTTCCAGGGCCTTTCCTTTTTTGATTCCTTTCAGGAACGCGTTCATTTTGAAGGTACCGTCCGCTTTGGCATCGATGGCTACCCTGTCGATAAATTCTGTCGGATTAGCTTCCAGGTAAACAGGCCTGAAAATGCCTCCGAAGACCCAGAAATCACCCCTGCGCTCGGCCCTGTTGATGCTGGCATCCGTTGATTCCTTGCTGACAGTGACTTCCAGCAGGTTCTCCTTCCCAAAATTGAGCAGGCTCGTGATGTTGTATTTAAAGCGGTAGAAAGCACCCTGGTGGATCGTTCCTGCTGACTTTCCGTTGATCTTCACTTCCGTGTCGGTCATTGAACCTTCAAAGACAAGGGATACTCTCCTTTTCTTCCAGACTTTTGGCACTGAAAAACTGTATTTATAGAGTCCCTTTTCATTGTTGAAAACCTTCTCGTTCTGGCCGTAGTTAAAGGCACCAAATCCCTGGAATTCCCAATTGGAGGGCACCTGGATGGACGACCATTTCCCGCTGTTCATTCCTTTGGTACAGAAGAAATCCCATTTGACGGTGTGGTCTTTATCGGTACCTGACAGATATTGTATTTCCGTTTTTTGGGCGGAAGCAATCAAGGAAAGAAAGCTTAGAAGGAAGAGTAAAAATGATTTTTTCATGAATTAAAAACTATTAATGTTTTGTCAATTTAAATATCAGCAGATTGATTTGTCGTTCCTCCTCGCAATGGCGGATTTTTATTTTCTGTCATTAACTCATTGCGCGACGATTGAATTTTATCATAGTGGAAAATTGTTCTTTTGTATATTTAGTTGTATATCAGCAGATTGCTTCGTCGT
>CAIUUO010000160.1 GCA_903902325.1 uncultured Bacteroidia bacterium | reverse complement strand
TCAGGGAATGGCTCAAGAATTTTGCAAAATAATCAATATCGTTATCCAAAGCAGTTTTAAAAAGAAAATGAGATAAATTACTGATTAGCAATCTCATTTGTAAATACACTTTGGATAACGATTTACTTCTGATAAGAAAACTTATCACGAGTTGTGATAAGTTTTCTGAAGATATTGATCTGGTACAGATAAGACCTGAACCCATAAAAGAAACCATTCAACGGTTACAAGAACAGCTAAGTTTTATTGATACAAAGTCTGTTGTCGATCCACGAAAAAGCAACAATACAATCAAGTTTCGTTTTGATTCCGAATTTCCACCAGTGCTACCTTTGAGGATAAAAGTAGAAATTAATTGCAGGGAGCATTTCTCCATATTGGAATACCAGAAGTTCCCATTTGAGATAAAATCATCATGGTTTACAGGTTCATGTAATATTACTTATTATAGGCTCGAAGAATTATTAGGAACAAAGCTTCGTGCATTGTATCAACGTAGAAAAGGACGGGATCTTTACGACATATACAAAGCTTTAATTCAAGTTTCAGAATTGGACAAGCAAGCAATAATTCAATTCTATCAGAAGTATATGGAGTTTGTAGTAAATCAACTTCCATCTAAAAAGCAGTTTATTCAAAATATGGATGCAAAAATGCAGGATGCTGAATTTCTTGGAGATACGGCAGCATTAATCCGGCCTGATGAAAAATACAATCAGGAAGAAGCTTATGAATTGGTAAGAACTGAGATTATTGAAAGACTGTAAAAATGAGAATAAAGTCCCTTTCAAAGGGATTAGAGCATTCAAACTTGTTTCAAATTGCACATTTAGTAGCGAGTCAATCTTCCAAAATTAATTTGCTTTTCGTTTAAAAATAAACGAACATCGGTGCTAATATTTTCAGCACAAAACTTCAAAATCCCCCAAGTCCTGGCGTCTTCCCGGCGTAAAACAAAAAACACTTACAGATTGTGGCTGTAAGTATTTTATTTTAAGGGTGTATCCATCCAGCCACGTCGGGAGATCCCCTGATAATGAGTGGGAAGTCTAACCCATTCCCATTTTCCACTGGTTGATAATGGTTGTTATAAAATGTATTAGTTACAACAAAATCTGACAGTAAAGGTTAATGCCCCCGCTCTTAATTTATAAAGTATGAATGATTCGATTTTACTGTTCAATATCCGGGAAGGAGGTACTATTTTTCTTTCTGAGATCTGCCAGTTTTTGTTTACCGTAGCTCAGCCGGATGATGAGGATGAACAAGACGGGAATCACGAAAACGCCCAAGGCGGTGGCCGCCAGCATTCCGCCAAGCACCGACCAACCGATTGTCTGGCGGCCAATGGCTCCTGCGCCCGTCGCAAACACCAGCGGTGAAACGCCAAAAATAAATGCAAAGGAGGTCATCAGAATGGGTCGCAATCGCAGGCGAACTGCTTCGGTCGTGGCGGCCACAATTTCAATGCCGCGGTCCACCCGTTCCTTGGCAAATTCGACAATCAGGATGGAGTTTTTGGCCGCCAGTCCAATCAGGGTCAAAAGGCCAATCTGGGCATAGACGTTGTTTGACAGGGAGGGAATGAGCGTCAGCGCCAGAATAGCACCAAATGCCGCCAGCGGCACCCCGAGAAGAATAGTAAACGGAACCGTCCAGCTCTCATACAGCGCCGACAGAAATAAAAATACGAACAAGAGGGAGAGGATGAAGATCAAGGTAGAGGTATTTCCTGCCTTGACCTCTTCGCGGCTCAATCCGGAAAATTCATAGCCGTATCCTTTGGGTAGAACCTGTTTAGCGGTCTCCTCCAGTGCCTGCAGTGCCTGACCTGAACTATATCCCGGTTTGGCATTGCCCACAATTTCAGCCATCCGGTAGAGATTGTAATGGGTGAGCATGGAGGCACTTTCACTCACTTTGTAAGACATCACCGAATTGAGAGGCATCATGTTGCCCTGGTAATTTCGTACATAATATTTATCCAGATCAACGATGTCGTTCCTGAAAAGAGTATCCGCCTGGACAATGACGTGGAACTCCCTGTTGTAAATGGTGAAGTCGTTGACATAGGTACTGCCAAGATAGGTGTGGATCGTATTGAATACTTCACTCAGGCTAACACCCATCTTCTTGCATTTTTCACGGTCGACCGTGAGCTGATAGCTGGGAGTCCGGGCATTGAAAAAGGTGAATGCCCTGGATATTTCAGGCCGTTTGTTGAGGACGGAGAGAAATTCGTTGGTGTTCTTTTCGAATGTTTTGATGTCGTCGTTGCTTTCGCGTTGCTGGACCTCGAAGGTAAAGCCGCCGGTGGCACCAAGCCCCGGTATGGCAGGAGGGGGGATGACTACGATGTTCGCCTCCCGGATGGCGGCAAATTTCTCTTGCATCTTCGCGATCAATGCATTCAGCTGAAGCGATTTTTTTGTTCTTTCGTCCCAGGGTTTCAGCATGCAGAAGATGGTTCCGCTGTTGCTCTTGGAAGCCCCGGTAATCACGTTAAGCCCTGCAATGGCAGAATAGTGGTCGACTCCCTCCATATCGCCCAGCACATCCATGATTTTATTCATCACCTCCACGGCGCGTGAAGTGGAGGAGGCTTCCGGCAGTTCATAGGTAATGTACACCCTTCCTTCGTCTTCCAACGGAATGAAGCCGGTGGGCTTTTTCAGAAACATCACATAGGTGGCAAAAATCACCAGCACCAGCAATATGACTATATAGCGGGAATGCTTGATCGCGTACTGCACATTTTTGGTATAGCCTTCTGTCCTGCGGTTGAACCAACTGTTAAACTTGAAAAAGAAATAGTTTAATCCTTTGGAAGAGGAGGAGATGTGGTGCGGTTTCAGAAAGAGCGAACAGAGTGCCGGTGTGAGTGACAATGCCACGAAGGCGGAAATGAGCACAGAAATGGCAATGGTAATGGCGAACTGCTGGTACAATCGCCCCACGATCCCCGGCAGGAAACCGGCAGGAACAAATACGGCAGCGAGAACGAGCGCAATGGCAACCACCGGCCCCGAGATATCTGCCATCGCTTTGCTGGCAGCCTCTCCAGGCGGGAGATGGTAATCCTCCATGTAACGACGCACCGATTCCACTACAATGATGGCATCATCGACCACAATGCCGATGGCCAAAACGAAACCGAACAGGGTCAGCTTATTGATGGTAAAACCAAGCGGAATGAAAAAGATGAAAGTGCCAACGATGGAGACCGGAATGGCCAATACCGGAATGATGGTCGACCGCCAGTCCTGCAAAAAGATAAAAACTACGAGCACCACGAGTGCAAGTGCCTCCAGTAGTGTCATGATCACTTCGCTGATGGAAACTTTTACGACGGAGACATTCTCGAAGGCGACGACATAATCCACATCGCTCGGAAATGATTTTTTCAGCTCATTCATCACCTTGTAAACTCCGTTGGCAACATCAATGGCATTGCTACCCGGGGTTTGGTAGATGATCAGGTAGGAGGAGCGGTTTTTGTCGACGAATGCCTTTCCGGAATAGTTGAATTTTCCCAGTTCGACCCGGGCAATATCCTCCAAATGAACGATGGAGCCAACCGCAGGATTGGCCCTTACGACGATTTTCTTGAACTCGTCTACGCTGCTGAGCCTTCCATTCACGGTAGTGGTGTATTCATAGGGCTGATCGGGCCGTTGGGGAGAGGTGCCGACAGATCCTGCCGCGATCTGGACATTCTGCTCCTGGATGGCATTGCTGACATCGGTGGCCGACAGTCCAAGACTAGCCATTTTGTCCGGATTCAACCAGATGCGCATGCTGAATTCGTCCGTTCTGGCATAGATATCGCCTACACCCTTCACCCTTAACAGGGCATCCCTGACAAAAATATTGGTGTAGTTGTCGAGGAACTGGATGTTGTGGGTTCCTTTGGGTGCATAAAGGGCCACATTCATCAGTCCGCTGGGATTTTTCCTGCGGACAGTGACACCGAGTCTTTTCACCTCATCCGGCAGGATGGGCGTAGCGATGTTTACCCTGTTCTGAACCTCGGTGGTGGCATTGTCGATGTCGGTACCGATGTCGAAATAGACATTCAGGAGTGAACGACCATCCGTGGTACTGTTGCTCGAAATGAAATCCATTCCCGGAACGCCGTTAACCTGGATTTCGATGGGGGTGGTAACCGTCTGTTCTACCGTGGTCGCATCCGCGCCGGTAAATTGGCTGGTGACCTGCACTACCGGGGGCGTAATATCGGGGTATTGCCCAACCGGCAATTTGAGTATCGCCAGGATGCCTACAATGACCAGAATCAAAGAAACAACGATGGCGGTGATGGGTCTTTTGATGAATGTATCGGCTATCATGAAATTGGATTCAGTTTGATTTGGGATCCTGGCTGACAATAAATTTATTTCTGGGAAGAGGCGATTTTGATGGTCGAACCGTCGTGCAGTTTCTGTATGCCATCCACGGCAATCGTCTCACCCCCGGAGAGGCCATTCTGCACAATCACATTCGACTGTACCTTTGGCCCCAGGGCTATTTTGACTTGGACTACCGTCTTATCCTTGACGACGAAAACGAAATATTCGCCCAATTGTTCCAAAACGGCCTTGAATGGAACGATGAGCTGCCGGCCGGAGTTGTCATTAAGTACCAAAACTTTGCAGCTCATCCCGGGTCTCAGCATTTTCTCCTTGTTTGGAACTGTGATCCTGACCCTGATGGATCCGGTCTGCCTGTCAACAGCCCGATCAATTACACTCAACTTGCCTGGAAAAGGATACAAGGCATTGTTGGGAAGCGTGATTCTAAAAATACTGTCATTTTTCGAGGCATTTGCATGTTCAATATTTTGAAAGCGACCCAACTCTGTTTCGTTGATTTCGAAGTCAATACCCATCGGATCGTCGGAGGAGACGGTGTTCAGAATAGTTTGACCGGGTGTGACCAATGCACCTAATTTCACATTCGAAAAACCGATGGTTCCGTCAAAGGGAGCCTTGATCAGCGAATATTCGAAGTCGGTCTTCGCCTTAATTAATTCCGAGTTTACCGCATTCAGTTGATTTTTTGCGTTTTTTAGATCTGTCAGGGTGTTGTCCATCAATTGTCTGGCAATGGCATCCTGTTTGGCGAGTTCCGTATACCGATCGGCATCTCGCTGCACCTTTCCCAGGTTATCTTCTGCAATTTTTACGGCAGACTGGGCTTGCAAATAGGTGGCCTCGTATTTTCGCCGGTCGATCTCATACAGCTTTTCTCCGGTACGAACCTCCTTCCCTTCCGTAAAATAAATGCCAGTGATGCATCCGCCCACCATCCCCCGCAACTCAACCTCTTTCAAAGCTGCAACATTAGATGGATAGGAGTTGTAGAAGATTGCATTTTCAGACCTGACATTGGTAACTGTCACGGATGTGGCTGTATCTTCCGTCTTGCTGCTTTCTGCTTTCCCAAAGCAGGAAAGCAAAAGTGCCGTCATGGCAAACGTAGCGATCAGTTGGGTGATTTTATGCATGGAATAAAATTTAAAGTCTGCTGTTATTAAAAGTATTCCTGTTCGGAATCATTCGGGTTTGATCATACCCAAAGCCTTTTCGAGATCCATTTTGCTTGTGAGCACCTTGAAAAGAGTGTTCAGATAATTCAACTCTGCACTCCTCAGATCCGTTTCTGAAACGATCACCTCCAGATAGGCTTTGATCCCTTTTGTATATTGAAGTTTTACGGTATTAAAGATGTTCTTGGCAATGGATACATTCTCTTTGGCAATCTTCAACTCATTCAGATTGCCGGTATAAAGGGCGAGGGCCTGGCTATATTCCGTGCTAATCACACTTTTCAGATAGTCCATCCCGAATTGAAGCCTTTGGTATTGAAGCTTTGCCTTTTTCAAATTCTCGATTCTGTTCATTCCCTGGAAAAGTGGAAGAGTAAATTTCAGACCCAGAAAGGAGGTTCTGCTGGCTTTGTTATACAAATCCGAGAATTGACTACTCTGAAAGGAGGGACTGTTTTCATAAAATGCTGACAAAGTCGGAAGGAATGACCAGTTGTAATACCCAACCTGTGAATTTTGCAACCTCATCCTGGTCTGAAACAGCTGGTATTCGATGCGGTTGTTGTAATCCAGATTTCTGGTAGTGTCAAAAAGTATTTCATTTTCAAAACCTGTAGAATCGTAAGAAACGGTCAGTTGTTTTTCAGGAACCACTCCCATAAGCTGTTTTAAAACGGCATATTTTGCCTTTAATCCCTCATCCGTCGATTTTCGCTGGGCCCGGATGTTGCTGAGCGCAATTTGTGTTCGCTGATAGTCAATTTTGTCTGTAACTCCGCTCTGGTAGAGGGAATAAGCATCCTTGTAGCTTCGTTCCAGGCGGAGGATGTCTTCGTCCAGGACATTCAGCTGTTCTTCTGTCAGCAATACGTCAAAGAATGCCTTGTTTACATCCACATAGGTGTTGATCTTCGAATTCACCGTATTCTGGGAGGCCTGGTTGCGGTACTCCTTCGAATTCCTGGCGGCAAAATAGAGGGTGCTGTTGTAAATTGTCTGGCTCGCGTAGAACAACCCCGTTGAACTGTTGTTGATCGTTGATGGGATGGCCACCCAGGGTGTATACTGTGGCGGATTTCCGAGATTGGGATAATTGGTAGCCGGGATTTGCAGATAGTGCTGCAAACTGCCATCGATCTCCAATTGGGGATACCAACCGGAGAGGGCAATGCCAATGTCCTTTCTGGCAATTTCCTCATCAACAATTGCTTGCCTGACCTGTGCCTGGTTGGCCAATGCATATGAAAGACACTGTGATAAGCTCACTTTTGATGGAAGGGGATCACCAACGGGCTGTCCGTTCAAAAAGTTGGATGAAGCAAGAAAGAGCAAAATTACCAGACCCTTTCTGCAATTTTTGATGCCAACAACTTTTATTTGCATGCTTTTAAGGAGATAATCTATTGGGAAAATATGCTGAATTAACGACAAACAACTTTCCTGAGGGTCAAAATTAAACTTAAATCCACACTTCTGTTAGTTTGGAGGCTTTTTTTTTGAGCCATCGATTGCCCAACAACTGTTGTCAGAAATTGGGCATTGGATGACAAAATAGGCTTTTCCTGTTTATCCTTTGCTTCGGAGATGGTTAAAAGCCTTGACCAGAATCTAATTCTATGCAAATTATAGAAGAAGTTCCCTACATGCCAATTTCTACTTCCCAATTTGGCAGTATTTTACTTCTTAATTTGGAAAATCATACTTGTGACTATTTATGGACGGGGACACTTCCTGAATTGACAATTCGTTTAAAAATTAACGAACGTTCGTGGCTAATTTTTCAGCTCAAAACTTCGATTTTCCTCAAAATCCTGGCATCTTCCTGGCGTAAAACAAAAAACACCTACAGCTTGTGTCCGTAAGTGTTTGATTTTTAGGGTGGGTCTTGTAGGGCATAATCCCGCTAGATCTATTGTTCCTATAACACGTTTGCATCAGATAGGAGCCTGCAAATAATTGGAAAACCTCAACATGACCCTTTCAGCATAGGTTTTTGAGACCGGAATATCAGGGATGTATTCCTTATCTAATCCAAGTAAAATCCCTTCTTTTTCTTTTCTCAAAATTTTAACATGATCAAAATTTATAATTGTAGAGCGGTTGCATCTGACCAAGGGAGTATTGATCAGGCTCTCTTCAATAACCTTCAAGGTATTCCTGATCATAAAAGCAGTGACTTTCCCTTTGCTCGAATAGTGAATTTTTACGTAGTTATCGGCTGCTTCAATCCAAAAAATCTGTTCAGAAAAAACGGATAATCTAAGTTCCTTTTTCTCATCAAAGAAATTCAAGATCCCTTTCACAGGTTGCTCCAGTATTTCCAGTTCCTGACTCAGCTCCGCAAGTTTTTTATTTTTATCTTTCAGTGAGAAATAAAGCCAAATAGTGGAATAAGGTAAGAGTAATACAAGGCTGGTATTAATAACAGATTGCTTCATCATTTCTTTGAACAAACGGGTATCGTCAAAGGCAAAAGTTTCCAGTATCGTATAAAACAAGGACATCGCTATTATTTCACCCAAAACCCACACTGCATATTGACTGACGAGCAAATCATGATTCCTTGAATAGTAAAACATGATGATTCTGCTTATCACTACAACCAGAACACCAGTCAGGATGATCAGACTTGAGAATAGAAAATACTTCACATCAGAAACCTGGAACCAATTTTTCGAACCAAAAGGTTGATAGATATTGATAAATACCAGTGCAAACGCAGCCGTATAGATCACCAAACGAACAATATTTCCCTTTTCATTCAGATAGTAAGGTATTTTTTGATTCATAACCAAAAGCATTTTCGTTTTTAGCTTTCTGAATTACTTGCAAATTCAATATGCAAAAATAGGTTATTCCTCAGTTCTCAGCATTGTTTCTGATAGTTTTATATTTCAAATTCACCCCTCCCAGGCAAAATTTATCCCAACTATGCATCTTTTGTCCCATTATAGGTTCATGAATCCCTCATATTTGCATATAAATATTGCATTGTTTTAATTCGTGGAGTCACTTGCAAATCAGGTATTCTCAACTAGGGAAAAGCATGTACATTTTAAAGTATCTACAAAGGCAAAAAGAGTTACTCAACCATTTCAGGGCTGGGAAAAATATTCAACTTGATGAAAGCGGTATCACCATTCAAACTTTTGCATTTGAATCGAAAGCGATTGCTTCGTTTTATGATGGGACTGATAAAAATTTATTAACGGACCAAAATATTCCGGAAAATAAATACTTCAACTACCACGTTTTTGCACCTATGAGTTCGACGAAGTCAGATGCATTTATTCTGCTCCTACACGGACTAAATGAAAGAAACTGGGACAAATATCTGATTTGGGCTGAATACCTTGCTCTGCACACAAATAAACCTGTCATTTTATTTCCGATCGCTTTTCATATCAACAGGGCTCCTTCGCTCTGGGCAGATCCCAGAAGCATGAAAGTAGTCATGGATAAACTTAAAACGGAAACCGGTGACCATCGTTCGCTAAGTTTTGTCAACGCAGCACTAAGTGAAAGGTTGAGTGAAAAACCGTCGCGCTTTTATAGTTCCGGCCGGCAAACGATCAATGATATAACACAACTTACATCAGGGATAAAGGAGGGAAATCATCCCTTATTTAACTTCGGTGCCAAAGTTGATATTTTTGCCTATTCAATCGGTTCTTTTTTGTCAGAAATACTTCTGATGGCTAATCCTTTAAACCTCTTCGCCAATTCACGGTTGTTCGTTTTTTGTGGAGGTTCGATTTTTAGCCATATGCATGGTGAATCACGCTGTATAATGGACAAAACGGCATACGATAAACTATTTCATTATTACCTTCATGAATGGTCCAATATAGTAAAGAGAACATTTGAATCCGGGAAGGTAATTCATGACGATATTCTATCAGCCTTTAATGCGATGATAAATCCTGAAAAATTTAAAGTGATCAGAGGAGAGTTTTTCAATTCAATTAAAAACAGGATCTCAGGTATTTCATTGAAGCAAGACAAAGTGATGCCCTGGAATGGAGTAGAAGCCTGTATGGGCAGCGATTTGGCAGGAAAATGTTTCGATTTGCTGGACTTCCCGTATGAATACACCCATGAGTTCCCATTTCCAGCTAATGGCCGGATTGACGATGTATCCCTCAATAACTCTTTTTCTAAGGTATTTAATAAAGCCACTGCCTTCCTCGCCTAGACTTTAATTTTAAGCAAAAAACACAGTCAATGCCTCTATCCCATCGGCTTATCTTAAAACTGATTTTTGGAATTTTCCTTTACGTTCCTCCCGCTTTTCACTTCAAATTCACCCCAAATCCTGGCGTCTTCCCGACGTAAAACAAAAAACACCTACAAGTCGACCTTGTAAGTGTTTGATTCTATGGGTGGGCCCAGTATGGCATGATCCTACGACCCCCTGATTATGAGTGGGAGGTCTAACCCATTTTGAGATTCCACTGGTTGATACTGGTTAACACTGGTTGTTGGAAATCCTGGCGGATTTCCTGGCGGTTTTTTACACCTTTTACTTTATCGCCATTTAGTATATGGACTAGCCCAAAATGAATACCCTGATGAACTTGAATAGCTTTGATTGTCCCAGGTGTTCTCTTTCGGACATTTCGGCCGAATTATTTCATCCTTATCGTAATAATCCATATATAGATCATCGTTATCAACAAATGGATCAAGCCAATCAGCCTTTTCCCTGGCCCATTGAATCTTCTGTGAAATTTCAACGCTTATCTCTCCATCCTTTTTAATAAACTGCTCGTATGTATCAATGTACTGCCGCAAGATTAAAGTTTTGTGTAGTCGTTCAGCCATTTTAAATAAGGATTTAAACTCTTTTAGCTCACTCTTTTTCCTTTCTTCAAATTCCTTCCGTTCTCTCTCTTCCTTCTCTTGTTTTATCCGGCGAAGTTCATCTTCTATACGTTTCTCCTTAATTTTCTCAGCTCTAACTTCAAGATTTGCAATGATGGAAACTATTTTATCTTCAATCTTAGTATGAGGCGTATCTTTAATAGTATCATTTTCTTTCCATGTATCCCAATCTCTGTATCCATAAAAAATATTAAAATGAAGTTCTCCGCAAAAATCGGTACTATGATAAGGATTTGCACTTGATGGATCTTGCTTTCTCCTTTCCGTCAGATTAATTTGTATTTCCTCCCCGTCAATAACTGCAAAGGTCTTATGATCAGTTACTTTTATATTGTGCCCTCTAAATCGTAAAGCGTTGATTACAGTTGCAAATATTAATAGAGCTCTATCCATTGATTTCTCCGAAACATAAAGGTCAAGAGTTGGTCCAATTTTGCTTTTGTAGGGATTCCTTTTCACATAAAGATTCTCAGACTCCAGACGATGCTTCTCTTTAGTGTCAATAATGATTGGATCCTTAGCGTAAAGTACCTCTGGAACAATAAAACATGCAGTATCACCGCTTCCAATCTCTAATTCCCGAACTTTAAATCTGTTTACAGGTGCGATCAGATTTATTTCGTTTTCAGCGGATTGATCTACTTCATTGAGGACCGTACTTTGTTTTACAACGTCCTGCTCTGGAGGTAAAAGTAAAATCTCAGGACTTTTCCCATGTTTCAACTTTGACCAATATCCAACTGGGGGAGTCGGAATATTCATTGATTTACAATGCTTTCTTAGACCATTATCTGAAAGCCCAAATCTGGCGCAAATACTTGTCATGGGTTCTGCCCATACTAAGTCATATAATTCTTTTCGTGTAATTTTCATATCCTAAAATTTAACGGGATCTTCTGTTTGCATATTTTTCCTCAAAAGTTTGAACACGATCTTTTCCCACCCATTTTACTAATTCATCTTCAAAGAAATAGACTTTATTCCCTTTTAAATAATGGGGTACAGAGCAATTTCGGATCATTTTATTTATTCCATTCTTTGTCTGATCCAAAATTTTACATGCTGCGTCAATCCCAATTGGACGATGTTTATCAACACCAAGGCCTAATTGAGACTCAATGTGTTCAAGCAAAACGCGCATTTCAGCAATCTCATTAATAAGATAATTGACAGCTTTGGGAACTGTCTGTAATGTAAGTTCTTCTTTTTCGTCTGGCTTAATCATAGTAAATCTGTTTAATGTGTTTAATATGAATGTCATATTTTTAAAGACAATTTTTGGGGGATCATTTATGGAGACCTGTAAAAATCAAAACCTAAGGTAAGTAAAGAATATAAATATTGAAAATTAAGAATCAAAAATATGCCGGAATTAACTTTTACTGGCGTTTATTTGATTTCTAATATTAACCAATTATTTGTATATTTGGCAAATATTTGAATCATCAGTATGCCAAAGATTATTGAAAAAAGATTAATTGAAGAATTCAAGGATAGAGAGGCCTTTTCAAGAGAAGAGCTCTTTGATTTCTTTCGATCTTATGAGCCTGACTTAAAGGAAGGGACATTCGGGTGGAGAGTATATGATTTGAAAAATAAAAATATCTTAAAATCCAAAATGAGAGGACTTTATGCAATATCATATAAGCCTGAATACAAGCCAAAGATATCCCCCGAGATATATAAAATCGTTAAAACAATAGGGGAAAAATTTAAAGATATAAAGTACTGTATATGGGAGATTGATTGGATGAATGAATTTTCTCAACATCAGGCAAGTAAGAAAATGTTGTTGGTTGAAGTTGAAAAAGAGTTCATTGAATCTTTTTATTATAAGCTAAAAGAGGGCTTCAAAAATGACGTTTTTTTAAATCCTGACGAAAAGGACATCAATTATTATATATCAGAAAGTAATCAGCCCGTGATAATTAAGAAACTAATTACCAGGTCTCCAATTGAGAAACATACCGAGAAAAAAACAACATTTTATACCCCATTACTTGAAAAAATACTTGTGGACCTCTATGCGGAAGATAAACTATTTTATTTTTCTCAAGGAGCAGAGTTGGTCCATATATTTAAAAATGCGATTAGTGCCTATAATATCAACTTTACTAAGTTATTCAGTTATGCAGGCAGGAGGGAGAAAGAGCAGGATTTAAAAGCTTTTTTGAATAATAATTTGTCACATCTTGTAAAAGATATAATCAATGATTAAGGAGATGTGTTTTAGTGAAAAGTGGCTCGATTCGTTTAGAAATCAAAAAGCTCACAAGCGAATTGATAAAATAATCCTTGAAAAGATGATTTATGCCCTACATATGCTGGAGCAGCTGAAAGTAAATGGTTTAGAATTTACTTTTAAAGGTGGTACCAGCTTATTATTATTGATGGAAGAAGGAAATCGCTTTTCTATTGATATTGATATTATTTGTAAAACTGAGAGATCAGAGCTTGAAAGAGTTTTAGCAAATGTAACTGAAACTTCCAACTTCAAATCCTATGAACTGGACGAGCACAGAAGTTACAAACCAGGCATACCTAAAGCTCATTATATATTTTCTTATGATACAGCATTAAAAACAATGTATCCCGGAAGAATTTTACTGGATGTTCTTATTGAAGATTCATTATATCCCGAAACCATAGAGAAGGCTATTAAAACCAAGTGGATTGAAACTGAGTCCGAGGTTATGGTAACAGTTCCTTCAATTGATGCCATTACAGGAGATAAATTAACTGCATTCGCCCCAAATACGATTGGTATACCGTATACAAAAAGTGGACAATCGTTTACCATGGAAATTTGTAAACAACTATTTGATTTAGGCAAACTATTTGACCAAATTCAGAATATTGAAACTGTAGCAAGAAGTTTTATGATTTTTGCAGAGCAGGAAATTGTATATCGTAAAAGTGATAATCCCGACTTGACCCCTGTGCATGTTTTGCATGACACAATTGAAACATGTCTCATA
Source organism: uncultured Bacteroidia bacterium (assembly GCA_903902325.1). GTDB lineage: Bacteria > Bacteroidota > Bacteroidia > Bacteroidales > Prolixibacteraceae > CAINVV01. The sequence goes on along the minus strand of CAIUUO010000160.1, from coordinate 20,507 downwards.
TTTGCCAAGCAAGGGAAAGGAGATGTAACCGAAAAATATTTGTTCGCACAACTACAAAAAGGAATTATTGCATTTGGGACTGGATTCCTGATGACGGGCAATTTTCGGATTGATGAAGCGATTGTGGCCACAGCTAAAGTAAGTTACCTGGCGGCTAAAATTTTAATGAACGATCTATCACAAATTCAATACTATAAAGGGGAAGACGTATCACTATTGAATATTGAAAGTCCTGATTGGAACTTTCTAAATCGTTTAAAGAGACAACCGGATAAATCTTCCTTTTACTATTGGTATCATACCGTACAATTATTGACAAATTCAGCAGAATAGGCCGAAATTATTGATTTAAGTCGGTTAGCAATGACTTAATCTGACAGTCAGGATTTGCCATTCGTTTAAATTTAAACGAACTCTGGTGCTACTATTTTCACTACAAAACCGCCAAACTCCCCCAAATCCTGGCGTCTTCCTGGCGTGAAACAAAAAACACCTACAAGTCGACCTTGTAAGTGTTTGGTAATAAGGGTGGGCCCAGTAGGGCATGATCCTACGACCCCCTGATTATGAGTGGGAGGTCTAACCGATTTTAGGATTCCACTGGTTGATTCTGGTTAACACTGTTTGTCATTTACCCTTTTTATTTTCCACTGGTTAACACTGGTTGTCACAAAACCAGGCGGATTTCCTGGCGGGTTTTTTAGGGGACAATTTTGGAGGTTGGGTTACTCCAATTTCACCATCCTGCCAATAAACTCTTGAGCTTGATTGTATAAACTTAAAACCGTTGCTTCATCATATAAGACATAATCATCATAATCTCCTGTTTGCCTTCTGTCATAGAGATCCGAAAAAAAACGGCCATCTTCTTTTGAAACAATTCCTGCTTGAACAAAATGAAGTCCAAACATCTGCCTTATTCCCTTGTGTGAATTAGTCTCAATATTTTTCTTCAGTAACAGACCACTGACTGCATAATAACAAGCATAATAAATTCTATTGACCGAAGCATTCCAAAATCCATTCTGAATCATTGCATCAGCTTCTCTTAGTGTTTCCAAAGATCGGCTAATCCTATATTTTACAAGATCTTCAGAGTCCCCTTTCATAACATAATTCCCTCTTTTTTAATGTTTTTGTAATAAGGGGTGATCGTATGACGTGATTCCCAATCATTCCGGCTATATATCACCGGACTTATTATCTTGCCTGTCTCAAATTCTAAATCGTACAATGGATATTTTATTCTTTGTTCATCCAAGTAAGTGATTTTGTCATTGTCAACAAGAATAAGAACATCAATATCTGATTGTTTGTCATTTTGCCCTCTGGCATGCGAACCAAATAAAATAACAGTAGCATTTGGTTCTGTTAAACCAACTAACTGCTTAATTTTCAACAATATTTTTTTATTCTTAATCATATTCAAATATACAAATTTTCTTTACTCTGAGCACAATGGAGGAAAAGCTGGACAAATATCCAGACTGGAGAAACTATATCATCAGCCCAGGAATATTATTATTGTACCGTTAAAAATTAGAAACGAACTGATCAAACAGCGCAACGATGTCAATTTATACATCGTCGCAACCATTGCAACTAACAGTAGAAACTATTTATTCATTATTTTCTCTAATTTTGATTTCCAAACAACAAACTATTAATTGAATATACCTCTCAGACATAACGATCATTTGGCCGTCGAAAACTTGCAGAAAGGTGATGTAAAGGCATTTGATGACTTGTTCAACAAGTACTCTTCCCGTTTGTTCAGTTTTTCCTTGAAGTACCTGAAGTCGAATGAAGAGGCAGAAGAGGTGGTTCAGGAGGTGTTTCTTTATATCTGGGACAAGAGAGATGGACTGAAGCCGGATCAATCTTTCAATTCCTACATTTTTACTATCGCCTACAACATCATCAAGAAATATTTTCTTAAAAAAGCCAGGGACAATACCTATAAGGACGATTTGATCTATTCCCTTCTTCAACAGGAAAATAAATTGGATCAGATTATTGATTACAAATTTCTTTTGGAGAAGGTTGAAACCTATATTAACGCTTTACCCAAAAGGCGTAAAGAAATCTTTGTCAAGAGAAAATATGATGGCTTATCGGTCAAGCAGATTGCTGAAGAACTTGGGATCTCTCCCAATACTGTTGAAAACCAGTTAGCCTCGGCACAGAAACAAATCCAGGAGGAACTTAAGAAAGAAAAATTGGCAGGTCTGCTTTTCTTTATTCTTTTTATTTCCATTTGAACACCTTGCTTAACCCTTGATTATTAGTGTTGTAAATTTTCCTGAAAAAATAAAAATATTTTTTCAGATTTTGAATAGTGGAAAATGATCTCAAAAGGACATAATAGACATCATGGACGCAAAAAGAGAAAAAATAAGACGCTTCGCCACAGACAAATTTTCATTCAATGACTATCTGTCAGTTTCGGCAGGTTTTAAAAAGGATGAATTGGATGAAGCGTTCATTCACGAAATGGAGGATGACTGGAATCGAACCCAGCCTTCAGATGCACACCAGTTTCAATTGGATCGGCTTCTGGTAAAATTGCATCAGCAGATAGAAAGCGGGCATCCGCAAAAGGCCAAAACAATTCATGTCGTCTATCAATTGTTCTCCAGAGTAGCAGCCATATTGCTGATCCCAGCCTTGATAACCATCGCAATCTTAGCCTATGAAAAGGCCAACACTCCTGAGAATGAAGATTCCTGGGCAGAAATTCACTCACCGCTGGGATCAAGGACCAAATTCAAACTTCCCGATGGTTCTGTTGGTTGGCTTAATAGCGGATCCATGATCAAATATCCTATTAATTTTAAAAAGGACAGAAAAGTCGAAGTTTCCGGTGAAGCCTGGTTTGATGTTGTTCATCTCAATACCAGCGCATTTCGGGTCATTACACCATACTTCAATGTGAAGGTGGTTGGCACTCAATTCAATGTAATTGCCTATGAGAATGAATCTACAGCTGAAGTAATTCTGGAACGTGGAAAAGTTCTTCTACTGGATAAGGTAGATCACGTTGAAGGAGAACTTGAACCTGATCAACAGATGGTATTCAATAAAATGACGAAAGAATTGGTCAAATCCCACATTGATTCAAAGAGTTACACCAGTTGGAAGGATGGCTTTTTGGTATTTAAAAATGTTCCGATGTCAGAAATTGCCAGGAGACTGGAGCGGAAATACAACACAGAAATCATACTCCATGGTGATTCATTAAAATCATCCATTTTCCGGGCTACCTTCCTGGATGAAAATATTGACGAAATCTGCAAGATGTTATCAACGGTCGCACCCATAAAATATAATATTCATAAACGGGAAAAACAAGCTGACAGCACTTTTACGAGCAGTAAAATTGAGATGTGGCTAAAAACCAATAACTAACAATGCCAAAATATCGTTTGCCTATGCTGAGAAAATGAAAAAACAGGGAGGTATTTGCACTACCTACCCTGTTGAGTTGTAGAATTAAACTTTGAGAAGTAGTAATCCACAAAAACAAATTTATGAAAAAAACCAGAACTTATGGGCTGATGGAAAGTATTGGCCTGTTAAAAATGCTTAAGATGATGCGTTTTACCATTTTTGTCTTATTTCTTTCATTATCCCAAGCCTTTGCTGTGAATACCTATTCCCAGCAAACCAGGCTAAACCTCGACATGAAAAATGCAAGGGTAGAGGAAGTTATCGACCGGATAGAGAAGAGTTCCGAATTCTATTTCATGTATAACAAAGGCATGGTAGATGTTGACAGAAAAGTAGATATCGTTGTTGAGGGACAACTTGTCAGCCAAATTCTCGACAAGTTATTCGAGAATACGGATATTACCTATTCGATCAAGGATCGGCAGATTATGCTTATAAATAGTCAGTTGCAGGGGGAAAGCAAAGAGGCTCCCACCCAGCAGCAGAAAAAGGTTTCAGGGAAAGTCACCGACTCGACGGGAAGCACCCTTCCCGGCGTCTCTGTTGTGGTTAAAGGGACAACCATCGGTGTAATTACTGACAACAGCGGGAAGTACTCCTTCTCGGATATTCCTGAAAATGCCACACTCATATTCTCTTTTGTGGGAATGAAGGCAGAGGAGGTGAAAGTAGGAACACAGACTTCCATCAATGTTGTGATGAGTGAAGAGACAGTTGGTATCGAAGAAGTAGTTGCCATTGGTTATGGTACCGCTAAAAAAAGTGATTTAACAGGTGCAATTTCAAAAGTTACATCTGATGATTTGAAGGATCGTTCTAAAAATAATGTAATCCCATCATTGGCCGGTAAAGTGGCAGGGGTACAAATTCTGCAAACAGATGGAACAGCAGGATATTCACCAACCGTCAAAATTAGGGGAGCAGCATCCATTACTTCCGGAACAAGCCCTTTATATGTAATTGATGGAATTCCGATTGAAGGCGCCAACTTGAACTTTTTGAATCCCAGTGATATTGAATCAATGGAAATTCTGAAAGATGCCTCTTCAGCAGCCATATACGGATCCAGAGGATCAAACGGTGTTGTTTTGATTACTACTAAATCCGGTAAAACAGGCAAAACAAACATTGAAGTAAACTATGAGCATGGTGTGTCCAAGCTTCTGAATAAAATTGACATGATGAATTCTCAACAATACATCCAATTTTATGTGGACGCTCATAACAATTCATGGATTGCTGATAAAGGCGGTAAAGCCAGCGATCCAAACAGCGCAAGACCACTTACCTACCAGGTTCCTCCTGAATTCCTAAGTGATCCAGGAAAATTTGCGACAACTAATTGGCAGGATGTGATATTTCGTGTTGGCAACACTGATAACTTTTCCTTTTCAATGTATGGAGGTAATGATAAAACCAAATTTATGATTTCATCCAGTTTCCTTAATCAACAGGGAATAGTTGACAGAAATGATTTTCGCCGTTATACACTGAGAGCTAACCTAACGCATAAGATTACTTCCGATTTGACAATTGGAACAAACATTCTTCTAACCAAAAGGGATGAGAATCCAATGGTAGGATATAACATGACACCTGAGATCGGGAAGCAATCATCAGTAAGTAATTCTTTACAGGATACTCCAATTTATCCGGTATACAATGAAAACGGTAATTTAGGAGGGCCATTTGATCCTAACTCTACATGGAGCCGCTTTCTGCCGTATGGCATAGCCTATTGTCATCCATATGTTCATACCCGTGAGATGGACAGACTGAATCAGTCATTAAATACTTTATCCAATCTGTTCATTGAATGGAAATTTCTACCTGATTTCACTTTTAAATCTGCAATAAGTACTTCAATCGATTATTCCGTTTACAGCGCTTATTTGTATAATAAAGCTGGTTATGGATGGGATCAATTACCTGATTCGAGGGCATATTATTCTCATGATTACCACTTTAACTGGCTGTCAGAAAATACGGTCAGTTATAATAAGACAATAGGTAAACATTCAATCAATGCTTTTGCGGGATTTACGGCACAAAAAGATCATTATGAAAGCGGAAATATTCTTGCGACTGGTTTCCCAAATGATCAGGTCCATACTTTGAATGCAGCTACCACTGCCACAAGTTTTTCTTCTTCAGCAACTGAGTGGAGCCTGCTATCCTACATTGGAAGGGTAAACTATACCTACCAAAGCAAATACTTATTAACGGGAACTATAAGGCGTGATGGAAGTTCTCGATTTGGAGAAAATACCAAATGGGGCTATTTCCCTTCCGCGTCTGCGGGATGGAGGTTGACAGAAGAAGATTTCATGAAATCAGTAAAGTGGATTGACAATCTGAAACTTAGACTTAGTTATGGTGTTACCGGTAATAACCTTATCCCTAATTATGGTTCAGTTGGTCTTCTTGGGCAATCTCAATATGCCTGGGGTGTAAATGCTGAACCTGGATTGTATGTCAATACCATTGCAAACCCGGATTTGAAATGGGAGAAAACAGGACAGTGGGATCTGGGACTGAATGTCGGATTATTTGCGAATCGGATTTACCTGGAAGCAGATTATTACCAATCTGTTACAAGAGACATGTTACTTAATGTCCCTGTTCCGGCAATAACAGGATTTACTTCGCAACTGACAAATATTGGAAAACTTCAGAACAAGGGTTTTGAATTTTTAATTTCGACAAAAAACCTGATTGGTGACTTCAAATGGAATACCGATTTTAATATTTCGACTAATAGAAATAAGGTAATGGAATTGGGACCTGATGGGGCACCAATTTATTCGAACAACTGGGGAAGTACCAAGACAGAAATCGGTCAACCGATCGCCAATTTCTACGGATATATTTTTGATGGCGTTTTCATGAATCAAAACGAATTGAATAGTTATCCGCACGCTGCATTGGCAACCCCGGGAGATCCAAGAATTCGCGATGTTAATGGGGATGGAAAAATTGATGCGAATGACAGGACTACCATCGGCAATGCGCAACCTGATTTTACTTTTGGATTGACCAATACATTTAAATACAAAGGTTTTGACTTCAGTTTCACTTTGCAAGGACAAGTCGGTAATGAGATAATGAATAGTCAAGCGAGGTTCTCTAAAACCTATAATGGAGGAAGGAATCAGTATGCGGTAGTTGCTAATTACTGGAAATCTGCCAGTGATCCGGGCGATGGGACATTCTTTAAACCTATGCTCACATACAATGCCCTACAATCTGCATTTTCCTCTTACTGGGTGGAGGATGGTTCCTTCCTGCGTATCCGCAATGTACAATTTGGCTATAATTTACCTGCCAGGGCAATTTCATGGAGTCATATGGCCTCTGCCAGAGTTTATGTAAATGCAGAAAATCTATACGTTCTTACTCACTATCATCTTGGATTTGATCCTGAAAACAGTGTTTTCGCTTCTGGACTGGATCTAGGTAACGATTATGGTGCCACTCCAATGCCCAGAACTGTCACAATGGGAGTGAAAATTAATTTTTAATTGAATAAAAAATTGAGAAAATGAAAAAATCAAAATACATAATTGCAATTCTTGGTTTATTATTGTTTTCATCATCATGTTCTGATAAATTTTTGGCTTTGGCTCCTATTTCAAATATGAATGAAGACAATTTTTTCAACACAGAAGCCGACTTTAGAACAGCTGTTGATGGTGCCTATAAGACATTGTATGATATTTATTCTCCTGACGGTGGTGTCTTATCTCATACCGAACAGATGGCCGATAATTGTACGCTATATCATGTAGCCAACAATAGTGAGGAGCAGTTTCAGTTACTGAATTATACTACTCTGACCAACAACGGATTTGTTTCAAGTAACTGGAATACCTATTATAATTCATTGTTCATCATTAATAAGATAATTGACAAATTACCAGGCTCATCGGTCAGTGACAATTTGAAAAAACAATATGAGGCTGAGATGAGGTTTCTCAGAGCCACCTATTACTTCAATATGGTTCGGTTATGGGGTGATGTCCCGTTGTTAATTAAACCGGTAACTGTAGCAGAGAGTTACAGCATTGCACGAACTCCGGTAGCCGAAGTTTATACTCAAATTGTTTCAGACCTGGTGTTTGCAGAAGCGAATCTTCCTATCTTATCAAAAATAGTAAGAGTTGGACAAGCCACCAAAGGTGCTGCGCAAGGAATGCTTGGAAAGGTTTATGCAACAACAGGCGATGCAGCGAATGCCAAAATATATTTAAAGAAGGTAATCGATGCCGGGGAATACAGTCTTCTGCCATCTTACTCCCAATTGTGGGATTTAAAACATGAAAATAGTGTAGAGGCATTGTTTGAAATCCAGTTTATTAGAGGTGTAGGTAAACCTGGAAGCAGGTACTGGCAGGCTTATTGCCCGGATGGAAAAATCTGTTACGGTGGTGGACAAAATCCGGTGATTCCCAGTTTGTGGAATGAATTTGAAACGAACGATGTAAGAAGAGATCTGTCAATCAATCAAGGCTATACCGACGGAGGCGTGTATATAACTTATGCATATCCTAAAAAATGGACCGATGTGGATGCTGTAGTTGTTGGTAGTACCAGATATGGCGAAAATAATTTTATTGTCCTTCGGTATGCTGACGTTTTGTTATTATATGCTGAACTCACACAAGATGCAACCTATCTTAACCAGGTAAGACGCAGAGCGGGTGTTCCTGAATGGGGAACTGCAGGCTATCCAACCGCGAAATATCCTACGTTGGATTTGGCGATTGAGCATGAACGTCGGGTTGAATTGTCTCTTGAATTTCAACGTTGGTTTGATCTGAAGAGAACAAATCGTGCACTTACTGTAATATCTGCAATTAAAGGGAAAACAATTGCAAGTTGGCAATTGCTACTTCCAATTCCACAAACGGTAATTGATCAAAATCCGAATGTAATAAAACAGAATCCGGGTTATTAGTAAACTTCGATTTAAGAATTCTATGGGGGGTGCAGGAAAATGCATCCCTCATATTTTAAAATTCAACACATGGCGAAACTGATATGTCTTACAAAACATAAATTCTTCAGTTGTAGTCTGATCTGTCTATTCATCCTGCTGTCCATTGCATCCAAAGGATTTTCCCAACAAAAAATCAAGTTATTTCCCGGAGCGGATGAGAAAACTCCGTCCAGATCAGAGTATTTCTCCTGGATCAACAATACGAACGAAGGGACTACTGAGGAACAAACACTTATCAACCTGGAGCTCTTTCAATGGCTGCATGATGAGTACGGAATGAACCTGGATATTTATGCTTTAGATGCAGGTGCAATCGATGGTTCAGGTTCTTATGGTTCAAACCATTCTGCCAGGTTTAAAACTCAATTTCCCAATGGATTTTCACCTTTGGCCTCGAAAGCCGGACTGATGAACACCCGGTTGGGAATTTGGGGAGGACCAGACGGATTTGGCAATTCGCCCGCGGAGGAGAAGCAAAGAATTGACATGATGGTCTCTCTTTGCCGAGATTACCATTTTGAATTGTTCAAATTTGATGCGGTTTGCGGAGATTTGCGGACCAATAAACAAGATGCCTTCATCCGGATGATGACTAAATGCCGTCAATACAGTCCCGATCTGATACTGCTAAATCACAGACTTAACCTCGGCGAAGAAGGCATTAAACATGCCACTACTTTTTTGCTTGGCGGCAAAGAGACCTACATCGATACGCATTTGACCAACAGCCAGACTGCCACGCACCACAGAGAAGGAGCGCTTTCCAGGAAACTGGTTCCAGGCTTGCACCGTCTGACTGAAGATCATGGTGTTTGCCTTTCCTCCTGCCTCGATTACTGGGAGGACGACCTGGTCCTCCAGGCCTTTAACCGTAACCTTGTGCTTGCACCGGAGATCTACGGCAATCCTTGGTTCCTGCGCGACAATGAATATCCCAAACTAGCGAGGATATTTAATCTTACCAAGAAGTACAAAGAAATACTTGTCAATGGGATCATCCTTCCCAAAGAACAATATGGGGAGGATGCAGTCTCACGTGGAGACAACACCACCCGGCTGATTACCATGAAGAACCTAAGCTGGGAACCGGTTCTCAGGAAAATTAGATTGGATGGAGAGATTGGAATAAGGAAAGGTTCCGTGATAGAACTCAGACAAATTCATCCAATTGAAAAACTGATTGGACGATTCAAACCCGGACAGATTGCGGAAGTTGAGATATTGCCATTCCGTTCCTCCCTCCTGCTGGCCACTTCAGAAAAACAAAATGAAACTTCCATTGATGGATGCGATTATGAAATCTCCAGAGATGTTGTGGGGAAGCCAGTGAAGATTAATTTACTCGGCTTTCCGGGGGAGACAAAGAAAATATTACTGAACAAAACAGGCAGAAGATTTGGTCATGCTATTCTTGATGGCAAAGAGATCAATGGAATACTGAAAGGTAAGACTGTTCAAATCGCATTCGGAGGAAGCACTTTGAAAGAAAAATACCACCGCAAACTGAGTGACTTTGTCTCAGTGGCAGTACCTTCAGATGCCGAAAGTCTCTATGAGGCTACTTGTTTTGCAGCCGACAACAATGCACTTGAGGTCAGATCGCTGCATAGGTCAGGCCCAACCAATATTCCCCAGGTTCAAAAGGCCAGGGATGCGTTTCTCCATCAGCAAACATTTGTGGATCGCGGATTATGGGATCGATACCTGTTCGATGGAGATCTGAAAACCTCATTCTATCCCAGCCACAGACAAGTGAAAACCGAATACCGCATCAATGGTGGCTCCCTTCGTGTGGATCTGGGTGAGTTAACGCCGATGGATAGCCTTAAAATTATCATAGGCGATGAACAGGAACTGCAACCCTTAAAATCGACAGAGGCGGTCAAGGTTCAGGTATCGCAGGATTTGAAATCATGGTCACAAATTTTAATACTTGCGGGAAAAGTGATGATAATACCTCTTGAGAGGGAGTATCCCATACGCTATATCAAATTCCCTTCCTCTCCTGAGAAGGTTCTGGAGATTGAGGGATTTTTGAATGGAAAGCCAATAGATCGAGCCCACTGGCGTGCATCAAATCTGTTTAGCCCATATCAGCAGGTAACAGCAAAAGAGGCATTTGAAAGTAGATTTGAGCTGAACGAGATACCCAAAGGGAGTTATCTGGCAATTGCCTTGAATGGACGACACGGGAATGAAGGCGCCTATGCTGCACTACGGGTGAATGGCAGACCGATAGGTGCACCCGACAGAAGTGTGTCTTACAGAAGCAATGCATGGGAACATGCCGTTCCAATGGATGATTCAAACTACACTTACTATTTCCCTTTAACAGAAGATATGAAGGGCGCAAAGATTGAAGCAGTAATCATGGTCATGAAGGATGGAGTATCGGAATTTAAACCAGAAGTTTGGATTACGGCGTATCCAATCCCCTACGAAAAGAAAGAACTTGAACTTTATTGAAAATAGAATCGAATTTATGGAAACAAATAAAAAAGAACATCTTTCCAGACCTCACCCGCTTTTTAACAGGTTGATCTTATTTCTTTTGGGGTTGGGCGCATTGATATGGTTTCTGATCCGGGTAATCCCCAAACCAAGCAGAGCCACCTACCCTTGCCAGCAAGCGGCATTCCCGATTGCCAGTGCCTTCGTAATCTGGCTGACAGGGGCTGTCGCAAGTATGTTTGGCATTAAATACATGGGTAAGATCTTTGCCAGATACCGGTGGATTGTTCTAGGGAGTTCAGCGCTGATAGTTGTAGTTCTGTCCCTATGGATAACAGTGATCCCTTCCGGAATTACTGATTCATTTGCCGCGGTGCAGGATACAACCTATAAACCTGCAGTTGGCTTCGACTGGAAACCTGGAATATCGAATGCGCCAATTGGAGAAGCACGCGGAATATTCCCCGGCCGTGTAGTTATGGCACGAAATCCGCTTGCAACCAAATGGGCCGGAAACTGGAAACTCAACGAAGATCAATGGTGGCTCGATAAAAACACGGATGTTACCAAAGTCAATGAGATGCTTTCTGTCACTTTGCAAAGACTTACCGGAACAAAGAAAGACAAGGATGCCTGGGATCGCATCTTTAAATTCTATAACCAAGAAGTGCGTGGCATCTCAAAACAGGGCTATAAACCTGGTGAAATCGTTCTGGTTAAAATCAATCTGAACAACAGCAGTCTGACAAAAGTTGATAACCAAACAGATGCCTCACCACAAATGGTACTTTCAATGGTTCGTCAACTGGTTTACAACGCCGGAGTCGGACAAAAGGATATTCTGATCTACGATGCACGCAGGGCAATTTATCCCTACATGCTTCTCGAAATCTGGAAAGAGTTTAAGGATGTTCGGTTTGTTCAGGGTAAACCTCTTGACAAATCACAACCCGTTAACCCTGCATATGGCGATTACACTGGTCTGGAAGTTGCGGACTGGGTGGAAGGTATCAGTTATTCTGCCGGGAACTTCAAAGATGCCAAACTTATTCCCCGTCAGGTAAAAGAGGGAACCTATCTGATCAACCTCGCCATTCTAAAACTTCATTCCTATCCATACAATTACATGGAAGACGGTGATGAGGGGCAAACAGCAATTACCATGACCGGTAAAAATCATGCCGGTTCGATTAAGGGAACTCCGGAATTGCATTCTATTTTGAATACCAAACAAGAGGGTACTAAAAATGCCTGGTCACCATTGGTCGATCTTGCTGCTTCACCCAATCTCGGTGGAAAAACGATTTTATACCTGCTCGATGGACTCTATTGCGGCAGAAAGTACAGAAGCTATCCATTGCATTTCCCCAATCCGCCATTCAACAACAAGGTTGTTCCCTACGAAAATCCCGAATGGCCGGCCTGTGTCCTGGCATCCCTGGATGGGGTTGCCATTCAATCTGTTGGTCTTGATCTTATCTACGCGCAGAGCAAGAACAACAATGAAGCGACCTACCACAATGTGCCCCGTATTTTGGTGCGCGAGAATGCTGATGATGTCCTTCGGGAAATGGCTATTCCTGAAAACGCGCCATCAGGAGTAAAATACATGCAGGCCGGTAAACCCGTCAAAAGCTTGGGCGTTTTCGAGCACTGGGATGGTGATGCTACCATGAGGTATTCCCGGAATATCGATCCAAAAAAAGGAAAAGGTATTGAGTTTCTGTTTCTTCCAATGGGTGAGCCTGTTAAGTAGAATATCAGCAATATATCATCATTATTCCACTACAATCAATCGTTGGGAACAAATTACCAGACGCGTGGAATAAAGTCGTAATTTTAAAAAACCAATAATCTAATTATGAATAAGATATATTTTGTTTCCGTCATGCTGCTCTTGGTATTCTCAAATTACCTTTTTGCACAAAAGAATGCCAAAAAGATGGATCAAACAGGAGATAGATACAGCCTGTCGACACCCTGCATGGATCAGCTTCATCTTTTCACTGCTCCCAATGTGCCTGCAGTTGGCCCTGAGGAAGAGTTTGTTCCATTCGTCAGCCATATTGATTCGACAGCACCCGAAAATCTGCCCGGAAATGGTTTGTCACAGCACCCGATGCTTTATATTGGAGAAAACTGCAACATCATGTTCCTTATCAAGGGTGGCAAGGTGGTCTGGACCTATTCCATCGGTGCGGGTCCAGAATTCGATGATGTGTGGATGCTGTCGAATGGCAATATTCTCTTCTCTCGTATGAAATACATTGCTGAAATTACTCCAGACAAAAAAGTGGTTTGGAGGTACGATTGCAAGACAGCCAAAGGCAGTCCGGAACACACTGAAGTTCACGGTTGTCAACCCATCGGACTGGATAAGGTTATTTTTGTCGTAAATGGCCTTCCACCCAAATTGATGGTTGTTAACATCAAGACCGGGAAAGTTGAAGCAGAACATGAACTCCCTTACAAGCAGCCTGCCGATCCCAACGGCATTCATGGCCAGTTCCGGCGGGCCCGGGTTACGGCGCAGGGAACCTATCTCGTCTCTTTCCTCACCATGAATTGCGTGGTTGAATACGACACAAATTTCAAGGAAATCTGGAGATATGATATCCTATCGCCCTGGGCTGCCATCAGGCTGAAAAATGGAAACACTTTGATCACCGACGAAAAGGAAAATCTTACACGAGAAGTGAATACCAAAGGAGAAACAATTTGGGAATTCAATTGTAAAACAGATTTGCCTGTAGAATACCAGTTTACCTCAGCTCCACAAACTTGCACCAGGTTGATCAATGGCAACACCATCTTTGCTTCACGGGGAAAACAGGGTAAAGGGCCACAATTGATCGAAGTTACCAGGGAGAAGAAGGTGGTTTGGGTATTGCAGGATTGGACAAAAGTGGGTGATGCAACAGCTTTGCAGGTACTGGATGATCCGGGTATCCCTGAAATCCCAGGGCAATCGGAGCATTAATTAACCAATATTCATGAGTGCTGTTTTAAATTCAATAACGAAATTAATTACGAATGAAAATGTTTCAGTTAAGGAGAAATTCTAAAATAACACTTGTTGGTCATTTTTTACTTTTTATCATTTTGACCCTTTTGACCTCGATAACCAAAGGCAATAATCCAATACCTGAAAATATAATACTGGAGAAGAATAAATTCAAAATCGTTTTTTCGGACAAAGAACCTGCCCCTTTAAAAATTGCCCTTGAAGCCCTTCAAAAGGATTTCAGGAATGTAATGGGCTTCATTCCAGAAGTTAAAGGCACGTTGGATAAAGACTATACTCAAACTACCATTGTCATCGTGAACAGAGGTTCTAAAGCGCTTAAAGTTCCATCTGATAAAAACCGGGAGCTGACCGGTTTTGAATCACACCGGGTGTATGTCGATTCGAAAACCAATAGGATCTATCTGGAAGGATTTGACCTCCGTGGAACAATTTATGCGATTTATACATTCAGTGAAAAAATACTGGGGATACCACCGCTGCATTATTGGGCCTCTTGGGTCCCAGCAAAAATGAATAGCATTTCAGTCCCGGCAAATACCGATTTCTTCTTTAAATCTCCACAAGTCAGGTACAGAGCCTTTTTGACAAACGACGAAGACTATTTTACGCCCTGGAGAAAAGCAGCAGATGGGAACGAAAATATTTGGCTCGAAACAGTGCTTCGGCTCAAATTAAACACTGTCGAGACTGCCAATACGGTTAAACCAGGTTATAAAATGTCGGCCGATGCCTACCGTATTAACGACTATGGATTGGTACTTACCTCACACCATACCAACGGGCTGAATACGTCATTCAGTTCCTGGGATTCTTATTGGAAGGAAGTCAGGAAGTTGGAGCCGCCAAAACTTCTGTTGTCGAACGAACAGGCAATTCGCGAATTCTTTAAGTACAATGCTGAAACAGTTCAAAAAAGTGGCATTGAAAACCTATGGACACTGGCATTCAGAGGGAAAGGGGACCAGCCTTTCTGGAGTGTTTTTGAAGACGCTCCTGCCGGCGATAAAGAGCGTGCGGATGTGATTAACAAGATGCTGCAAATACAACTGGATGATATTAAGGAAGTTTCCGGTAACCCGAATCCATATGTTCGCCTCACATTCTATGATGAACTAGCTTCACTTATGGCCAAGGGATATCTTAAACCTCCCGTAAGCGAAAATATAATATGGACCTATTGTTCCGGCCGGCGCGACCATTATCCGTACGATGATATTGTCAATTTCGATACAAGTAAGCCGGTAAAACTGGGATTCTACATGAACTTTCAATTCACATCCACGGGTGCGCATGTTGCTCCTGCCGAGGGTCCCTGGAAAATGGAATTTAACTATCGGTATGTAAACAGTAAATCACCTCTTTATTTCTCAGTTATTAACGCCGGCAACATCCGCGAGTTTGTACTGGAGATATCGGCCAATGCTAAAATGTTGTGGGATTACGAAAGTTACAACTCCGACCAGTTTGTTTTGGATTATGCCAGGCAGTATTTTGGCGAGAAAAATGGCTGGGAAATCGCACAACTGTGCAAAGATTATTTCTATTCATTCTGGTGTCAAAAGAAATCAGTTTTAAAAAGGATGGATCGCCAGTTTATTTTTCAGGATCTAAGATATGCAAGGGTTTTTGACCAGATCACCGAAAAGTTTTATACATCTGGCAACCCTATAAATCTCAGTCCTTTAAAGGAAATTGGATATGAACATATTCCTGGTCGTTCTTTTCGGATTGATTTAAAAGACAACGATGCCGAAAACCAAGTGGATTCAATGCTGAAAGGTATGCTGCTCACGATCTCTAAGTTTGAAGCCGTATCGGCCCGATGCACTGAAATGATGTTGAATCTGGATCAGGATAAACAGACCTTTTTTGATGACAATTTGCGTTTGTACAGTTACTACATGACCCATCTAAGCAAATCACTATATTACTTTTTAACCGCATACAAGAATCAAAAAGACAACGATATTTTAATCCGGAACCTTGGCCTTGCCGAATTTGAAATTGAACATGCGCAACAATATCTTTTGGAAGGTCAGCATGGACTATTTTCGAATTGGTACACGAACTCATTCCCACTGACAAAAATTAAAAAATCCATATCGGTACTTCAAGAAGAGGCCCTTAACAGGAAGTAAGTAATTGACAATTGAAAATGGACATTTGACAATGATATATAATTCTGAATTAGTGAATCTTACGAAGCAATTGATGCGTCAACAAATTATTTGCAAAACTTAAAAATACCTATTGAGAAAATGAGATTAATTTTAATTCTTGGATTCACATTTTCCATGCTTTCAATAGCAGGATACTCACAGAGGACTGGTTCACTTGTTCCTGATTCGCCTTCAAATGCCCCGGATTACTTCTGTACCTGGTGTGTACAGGGTTATGTATGTTCGTATGAGAACAATCCGTTACACAGAATGGCAATGAATGAAAAGAATATGTTTGGGGATAGTCAGTATCAGAATTGGGTTGGCTTTTTCCCAAAAATTCGAAAAGATCTGTTTTTTGTGATGGACGACTCGTGGGATATTCCACTGTCAGAAAACAACAAGTCCGGAACATCCATTGGCCTTGTCGAATTAAGCGCGAGTCGTTTCCCTTCCTATACCGGTACTCCTACCGAAAGACTCAAGAAGCTTCGTGTTGCGGTAGAAACAAAAGGATGGAAGGGTTTGGGTGGCTGGATTTCTGCCCAGGAAGCCCCTATTGCTGGAATTGTAGATCCGGCAACCTATTGGACAGAGCGCTTGAAATCTGCCAATGAGGCTGGATTCACTTATTGGAAAGTGGATTGGGGTAAACAATCCCGCAACCAGGACTGGCGAAAAATGTTGACTCAATTGGGTCGTATCTATGCACCCAATTTGGTCATTGAACATGCCTTCAACGAGAAACCCATCGAATTTAGCGATACCTATAGAACGTATGATGTCGAGAATGTGATTGCCCAACCGTTAACCATTCAACGTGTGGCCGATTTACTAAAATACAAAGCCCAGGGCAGTGCAAAAGGAATTATCAATTGTGAAGACGAACCTTACATTGCTGCCGGGTTAGGCTGTGCCATTGGCATCATGAGACATCCATTTGCTGGAAACCTGCCTGATAACACTGCTGACTTTGCCTTTCCAGTTCGCGGTCGTGATATCAAAAATCGTCTTGATGAGTTAGTTAGAGGTGTAAGATGGCACCGTATTGCCGAACCCTTTGGCGTTGGTTCAAATTATACTATCGACACGGTGGCCTTAAAAGACTACTGGGTGTTAGCCGAAAAGGAAACCTGGAACAAGGCTCATCATCCAGGCGATACATTAAGAGCAAGTGCTCCGGCAAGGGTAAGTCGCGGGTTGCCACTGGCCAAAGTAATGAATCCCACTTACGATCAGCCTTTTGTATTATCATCTATGTACCCGAACGGTGCGGTGGCCATTGCCACCATTGGACGCGCACTTGACCGGGAGTATGTTACCAAACGAATCACCGTAGAACAGCGTATCCAGAGTTTAAACATGCCTATTGCCATTTTTGGCGACTATGAATCACTCACACTCGTTCTTCCGACAAAAATTAAGGCATCAGATTATACGGTATTCGGACAAGATCTTGCCGGCGATATTCCTTTAGACATAACAAAAGAAATTATCTTTAAAGACGACAAAATCATCCTTCTTGGTGACGTGATCCGAAAAATTGGACTTTCGGCTGCCTCAAAGGGTGATTTGTCTGATCCAGGATTGGTGTTGAAATTTATAAGCAAGACAAAATAAATATCATGAAGAAGTATGTAATTTTTCTTTTTCTGTTGATTCCATTTCAGCAGGTAGCTTTTGGCAAATCCATCGATTTGCTTTCGCCCGATTCATCCATCAAGGTATCCGTCAACCTGTCTGACAAGATTTATTATTCGGTCAGCAGCAACAACCAGATTTTGCTTGAAAACAGTTCGCTGATGCTTAAACTTTCCGGAGAAACACTCGGTGCCAATCCCAAACTTACCGGAAAGAAAACCAGCACCATCAACGAAACTATCCAACGAGAAATTCCGCTGCGAAATGTACAGGTGGACAACAACTGCAATGTCTTGCTCCTGAATTTCAAGGGTGATTATTCGGTTGAATTTCGTGCCTACAACGATGGTGTTGCCTACCGCTTCATAACCAAAAAGAAATCACCCGAAATAGAGGTACTCGACGAAGAGGTATCACTCAAACTACCATCTGAATACCAAGCCATTTGGTCGCCAAGCAAATCGTTTAAAACCTCCTATGAAATTACCTATAAAAAAGTGACCACTTCGGAAATCCGGGACCTGGAGAAAAGCACCCTGCCGATATTGCTTGACAGCCACAAGGGCTTCAAAATCCTGATTTCCGAAGCCGATCTGTTCGACTATCCATGCATGTTTTTGAAAGGAATGGAAGGAAACACACTGCAAAGCCAATTTCCTAAATGTCCGCTGGAAATTGGTCCTAATGGAGACCGTAGCCAAAAGATACTGAAAGAAGCCGATTACATTTCCAAAACAAAAGGAAGCCGTAACTTTCCATGGAGGGTGCTGATGATCAGTCATGATGACCGTCAGATTTTCGAAAACGAGATGGTTTTCAAACTGTCGCGTCCCAATGAACTGGGGGCAACCGACTGGATCAAGCCCGGACAGGTAAGCTGGGAATGGTGGCACGATGCCCGCCTGTATGGTGTCGATTTCAAATCTGGCTATAACCTCGATTCGTACAAATATTACATTGACTTTGCTTCAAAGTTCGGAATTCCTTACATTCTCATGGATGAAGGCTGGGCTAAAAGCACAACAGATCCCTTTACGCCCAATCCCTCCATCGATCTATTCGAGTTGATCAAATACGGGAAACAGAAAAATGTCAAGATTGTGTTGTGGCTAACCTGGCTTGCTGTCGAAAACAACTTCAATTTGTTTAAAACCTTCAGCGAATGGGGAATTGCCGGAGTAAAAATTGATTTCATGGACCGGAGTGATCAGTGGATGGTCAATTACTATGAACGTGTTGCCCGCGAAGCTGCCAAAAACCACCTGTTCGTTGATTTCCATGGAGCATTTAAGCCTGCCGGAATGGAACGTGCCCTGCCCAATATCCTTGCACACGAAGGTGTGGTGGGAATGGAGCAAAATATAGGAGGTGGACGCGCAACCCCCAACAACAATGCATGGCTACCTTTCATACGCAATGCCGTTGGCCCGATGGATTACACACCGGGGGCAATGAATTCGGTACATCCGGAAGATTACAAATCGACTCGCACCAATCCACAAAGCATCGGAACACGCGCTTATCAGCTGGCTCTATATGTTGTATTTGAAAGTGGAATCCAAATGCTTGCCGACAATCCGTTCAACTATTACCGTGAAAAAGAGTGCACCGACTTTATCACCGGTGTTCCAGTTACTTGGGACGAAACCAAGGTATTGACTGCTGTAGCCGGAGAATATATTGTGGTTGCCAAACGCAAAGGTGAAAAATGGTACATAGGGGCAATTACCAACAGCACTGCCCGCGACCTGGACATAAAATTGGACTTCCTTCTGAATGGGAAAAACTATCAGATGACCTCCTTCAAGGATGGGGTCAACGCCGGTGTTCAGGCCATGGACTACAAAAAAACATCTGTTAAAGTTGTCGATGGCGATAGTCTTCAGCTACACCTGGTACGTGATGGGGGCTGGACTGGAGTCGTTGAATAAGGTAAAATCAAACGGTATTTTCCTTGAGTAAGAAAGACACCTGCAAGTTGACCTTGTAAGTGCTTGACAATGCTGGCGGGCAAAGCAGGACATAATCGATGAGGAGATGAATGAAGTTCACCTCAGCCATTTCTTTAGTTTAAACCAAATCAGAGGTACAATGAAACCTATCATTAACAACCCAATAACATACAAATAGCCATAACACCAATCTAGAAAAGGCATATAATTAAAATTCATACCGTAGATTCCCGCAATGAGCATGGGTAATGAGAAGCAAGTTGTTATGATGGTGAGGATTTTAAAGATCCGGTTCTGTTCCAGGTCTATCTTGCTTGATACATACTCTTTAAGATTGTCCAATCGTTCAGAATTGTTTTGGATATATTCAATTATCACTGTCAGATCGTTCAATTCCAGGGATATAGTCTCTTTAATTTCAGGAGTCAGCTTGTTGCTTTTCCTAAGTAAATGTAAAATGCGTCGAAATTCATTTAGAGACTCTTTGACAAGTAAGTTGGAGAACTTAAGTCCGGTTATTTCATTCAATTCTTTCTCAGAAAAATCTTTCTGCTTCTGTAAGTTTGAATAGGTTGTTTTAATGTTTTTGGCAATAACTTCTGTTAGGTCTGCAAAATAATCCGGAATGATACCGATCATCATCAAAAGAAATGCGTCCAATGTAAATGGTAGGGTTTTAATGTTTCCAAAATATTCTTCTTTTTTGTTTTCATTGGAAAAAACGGTGAAAATGACCACCTACTTTCAGAGTAAATTGACCACCCATTGCCGAAGCAAATTGACCACCTGTTGCCAATTCAAAATGACCAGTGGTTGCCGGAGCAAAG
>CAIUUO010000159.1 GCA_903902325.1 uncultured Bacteroidia bacterium | reverse complement strand
TCAGTTCTTGCTGGCTTACATCAGTGGTTAGATACTCGTTTAATACTTGCAACTTTACTTCGTCCGAAAAGTGATTTACTTTTACTTTCATAATCCTGATTTTTGTTTACTTTTTCTGTAAACCTATTTCAGGACAAGACATGCCCCATGCCCTCTGCCCTCTGCCCCGTGCTCCCTGCCCCATGCCCTCTGCTCCCTGCCCCATGCTTTTTCCCCCATTTTTCACTACATTTGCTTCCATGATCGACCAGTCCACAGTTCAGAGAATACTCGATACCGCTGAAATCACAGAGGTTGTGGGTGAGTTTGTTACCCTGAAAAGAAGGGGTACGAACATGATCGGACTGTGCCCTTTCCACAACGAAAAGACCCCCTCCTTCAACGTTTCGCCCTCCAAGGGCATCTACAAATGTTTCGGGTGCGGCAAGGGCGGATCCTCCGTCAATTTCATCATGGAGCATGAGCACCTCTCTTTTGTAGAGTCGCTGAGATGGCTGGCGAAAAAATACCACATCGAGGTACAGGAAAAGGAGGAAAGTCCGGAGGACATCAAGGAACGCAACGATCACGAGAGCCAGATCATTGTCTCGGAATTTGCACAAAAATATTTTGCTGCCCAGCTTTGGGAGAGTGAATACGGGCAGGCCGTTGGGCTCAGCTATTTCCGCGAACGCGGTTTCAGGGATGAAATCATCAAAAAGTTCGGTCTGGGTTATTGTCCGGAAGGGAAAGAGCCCTTCACCAATGCGGCCCTGAAAGAGGGATACAAAATGGAGTATCTCGAGAAGACCGGACTTACCATCAAAAAGGAGGAGTGGGTGCGCGACCGGTTTTCGGGCAGGGTGATGTTTCCGATCCACAGCATCTCCGGCAGGGTGATTGCCTTCGGAGGAAGGACCCTTTCGCTGGAGAAGAGCATCGCCAAGTACCTCAACTCTCCCGAATCGGACATCTACCACAAGAGCCGGGTCGTTTACGGAATTTTCCAGGCCAAGAACGGAATCATCAGGGAAGACAAATGTTACCTGGTGGAGGGATATACCGATGTGCTGGCCATGCACCAGTCCGGTATTGAGAATGTGGTGGCCTCCTCAGGCACCTCGCTTACCGTGGACCAGATCAGGCTGATCAGGCGTTTCACAAAGAATATAACGATCATCTACGACGGCGACCAGGCTGGCATCAAAGCCTCCCTGCGGGGCATCGACCTGGTGCTGGAAGAGGGCATCAACGTGAAGGTTTTGCCGCTGCCCGACGGAGAGGATCCCGATTCCTTTTCCAAATCGATGAGCGCCACCGCGCTGACCCAGTACATCAAAGAGAACGAAACGGATTTCATCAAATTCAAGACCCGGATACTGCTCACAGGTATCGAAAACGATCCCTTGTCGCGGGCAAAACTGATCACAGATATCGTCTATTCCATTTCCGTTATTCCCGAAGAGATCGTCCGGACGGAGTATCTCAAGGAGTGCAGCCGTCTGCTCGAGGTACGTGAGGATGTACTTTACAACGAGATCAGGAAACTGAAACTGAAGAAAAACGAGGCCCAGACGGCCAGGGATCTGAATCCGTTGCCCGACCAGCGTCCCGTTCAGGTGGAGCAGACAATTCAGACTGTTGCCCCAGCAGAAAATCCGTTCGAACTGGAAGAGAAGGAAATCCTCAGGGTACTGCTGAAGTGCGGCTCATTGAAGATCTATGATTATGAGCACGAGGTGAGCGGCGAATGGATTACAGAGTCTGTCGCTACTTATGTCTTGTCTGAACTTGATATTGACAACATGGTGTCCGTCAATCCGATGGTCAATACCATTCTGGACGACTACCGCCTTCATCTGGAAGAACCTGAATTTGATGCCATGCGTTTTTTTACCCTGCATCCGGATCCCAGGATCAGCACTTTCGCTTCCGACATCATCTCCGAGAGACATCCGATCAGTCCTTTCTGGGAGCGGGGCGGCAGCCACATCGAAAGGGAGGAAGACCTGCTGGAGGTTGTAGTGCCAAAACTTGTGCGCGAATACAAACTGAGGGTGGTCTCTTCGATGATGAACCAGATCGAAAGCAGCATGAAAATTGCGGATGCGAACAAAGATTATGACCAGTCGCTGGAGTTGATGGGATCTTACCAGAAACTGACTGACATCAAGAAAATACTGAGCAAGCAACTCGATCGGACAGTCAATCCGAAGAAGTAATTCGACAATTTGATAATTCGAAGTTAACGACTTACTTTGAGACCTTTGTGTCAACCTTCGTGCCCTTTGTGGTTGAAAAAAATTTTTTCCACAAAGATTTCTATGGGTTACACTAAGTACACAAAGGATCAATTAACGGTCTCTGAATAATACAATACATTACAAAACATCAATAATTACCATGATGATTTTTCTGACAGGAGGCACCGGAATGCTGGGGGCACATTTGCTGCTTGATCTGACAAAAAGCGGTGTCAGCGTGCGCGCCCTGAAACGGGTCAACTCTGATTTGTCAGTTGTCAGAAAGATATTCTCATGGTATTCCTCTGAAGCCGACAAACTCTTTCAACAAATTGAGTGGTTCGAAGGCGACATGCTGGACAAGGCAGCCTTGCACGAAGCGATGGCAGGCGCAGATGCCGTGATACATGCCGCCGCAAAAATTTCTTTTGATCCCCGCGACCGTAATGCCATGCTGCTGGAGAATGTGGAAGGAACTGCCAACTTGGTGGATCTTGCGATTGAACTGAACATTCCCCGATTTTGCCATGTCAGTTCCGTGGCAGCCCTGGGGGATCAGGATGGTGGAATGCCTGTAGATGAGGCCTTTTCATGGAAAAATGACAGAAGGAGGTCGGCTTATTCCGAAAGCAAATTCCTTTCCGAAATGGAGGTTTGGCGGGGTGTACAGGAAGGACTGGAATGCGTGATCGTCAACCCCTCTATCATCCTTGGTCCCGGCAACTGGAAGAGCGGTTCTCCGCGATTTTTCCAGACAGTCGCGAAAGGAATGAAATTTTACACCAAAGGACAGGCCGGATTCGTGGATGTCCGGGATGTCTCATCGGCCATTCTTGCCTTGTTGCAGGAAAAGGATTGGGATGCAGTCAAAAACCAGCGCTACGTTGTATCTGCCGAAAACCTCCCCTACCGGGAATTCTTTGATAGGATAGCCGTAGCCCTTCAACTGAAAAAACCAACCATTCCGGCCAACCGGCTGATGCTGCAACTTGGGTGGCGGACTTCCCGACTGGTTTCTTCACTGACCGGTTCCTACCCCGCACTTACCAGGGAGACCGCCAGAAACGCGGAGAAGATTTCCGCCTATGACGGTTCGAAAATTACGAGGATGATCGGTTTCGGTTATACGTCTATTGATACAACCATTCGGGATATTGGAAAGATATTTTTGGAGGATAATTGAAAGAAATTTTATCTCCCTTTTTTTGCAACTTCTTTTGTAAATAATGAGATTTATTCTGTCAAGGAAGATGAAAGGTCCCACAGTACGTGCAAATAACACCCGTATTGAATAACCAAAAAGTTTCACGCAAAGACCGCAAAGGGAGACGTAAAAAATATAAATCAGACTTTGCGTCCATTCGCGGTTTTACTTCGCGTCCTTTGCGTGAAATTTGAAGTTAAATAAATTAGAGTTGTTCAAATTAGAAATAAACCTGCTTTGATGTAGCGTTTCACCTATCCTTCTGCGTATGGACTGCAAAAACAAATTAATAGTGGAAGAATGAGAAGTATCTTCAATATAATCACAATTGTGACGCTGCTTTTAATCTCGTCGTCCTGTAAAAAAGATGCTGCAGAATTGAAGACATCCATGGATGCGACCAATGCATTTGCCAGCGCAGCAGGTGCCAACTTTACTGTTCTAAAAAGTATTGAGGCATCCAATGAGGCCAATCAGCAGCGCTCACCCAGTTATTCCGCATTGTTCGAAATAGCAAAAGTCGACAGGAACAAGGAATCGCTGCAGGTTACATTAACTTTCCCGGTAGGTTGTGGCGACAGTAAATTTGAAGTAATCTGGAATGGGATCACTACCCAGACTACCCCGAAAACCATCATTGTCTATCTGAGAAGGACTTCGGTGTGTACCGGACTTGCGTCTCTTTCTTCCCAGGTATTGCCTTCTAATAGCGTTTCACAGGTATTGTCCATTAATCTGACGGATTGGTTGGGTGATGTCACACTGGGACAGAGTGTCTCCGTTCTGTTGTGCAATACCTCGAAAAAAACAAATACGGATAATTCAGATATCATGGCTTCAGTCAATTGACTAATTTTTAGCGAGGAAAATTTATCAATTAAATTGCAATTTGGAAAGTAGAAAAGAGGAGAACTTAGAATTCATTGTACAGGGATGTATCAAAAAGAAAGAGAAATTTCAGGAACTCCTTTACAAGAAATTCTTTGGCTACGCCTTAAGTGTTGCGCTTATTTATAACCGCCAGCGCAGTGATGCGCTTGAAGTGGTGGACGATAGTTTTGTAAAAGTATTTTCGAAAATCGGAAAATATGATACCTCAAAGCCATTCCTGGGATGGTTGCGAAAGATTGTGATCAATACCTCCATCGATAATTTACGAAGAAACAACAAAGATCACCTGTTTGTTGAACCGGAGAAATACCCGGTTCCTGATGAAGCTCCCAATGCAATAAGCCACCTGGCAGTTCAGGATATCATGGAAATTCTGAACCTCTTGCCGCATTACCTTAAAACTGTATTCTGCCTTTACGAAATAGAAGGATACAGTCATGATGAGATCGCTGAACAACTTGGAATTCCGGTTAGTTCATCGAGAGTCTATTTAACACGAGCCAAGAAACAACTGCGGGAATTGTTTCCGGTTAACCATTTGGAAGAATGATGAAAAAATTTAAAACCGATAGCGAAATCTCCGACCAGATCAGGAAATCCCTCGAAAACTACGAAGAAGAGTATGTTCAGGGATCCTGGGAGAATTTTCAGCAAAAACGAAAGAAGAACGACAGGAAACTCTTTTGGCTGATTGCTTCAGGCGTCGCCGCCTGTCTGCTGATTGGCTTTGCCGGCCTCAGTTATCTCCACGTTGACAAGATGGACCATCAAAATCCGGTAGTTCAACAAACAGTTTCCGGGACAGACGAAAAACCCGCTACCAATAAAAATAGTATTCCTGAAAAATCTTCTTCCCTGACTGCCTCTCTGAAATTGGACAGCAAACAGATAAGTTCTGCCGGAATGACTAAAAGCACCAATGTCACTCAAAAGATAAATTCAATTGCAACCGAAGTCAATAATCCTGCACAGAATCTGCAGACTTCAGCTTTTGCTGCAGACACTGCCAGGAAGGTCCCACTCCTTGCATCTGACTTCCAGAGCCAGCCAAAAAAATATAAAGCGGATTCCGTAAATAACAGCCGGGATACAATAACACGTAAACCCTCCAACACATTTCTGAATTTACCGGCCAAAAAAGAGAACCGGGAACTGGCATCTGCTTCGGGACGAAAGGTTCGCTTCGGAATTAACTTCTCACCCGGTGTCAATTCTGCCCAAACGTCGGGTTCAATGGATTACACGGGAGGTGTCAGCGCCGATATCACTTTGTCTTCCAGATTCCTCCTATCCACAGGTCTGCAGGTCCAGAACCAGCATGTGGATCAAAAAATTGCGGGAATTGTTTCCTCCACCTCTGCTCCCCAGGATGAAACGAAGACCAAACTGATCAATCTGGATGTTCCGCTAAATATCATTTGGAAACTATTTTCAGCCAAATCAAATTCCTGGTACGTTTCAGCAGGAGTATCCTCACTGGTATACCTGAATCAACAGGATGTCAATACAAAATATTCCAACCTCCTGGTTCCGGTATCCCTGAAAGTTGGAGGGAGCGATGTCAAGACCTACGACATTGTCAGTCAGGTATCCGTGACCCAAAACACCGTGACCCCGACCCAGACATTCGATCTTGCGGGCAGGATCAATTTAATGGTGGGATTCGAGACCAAGCTCTCAAACAGGATGCTTCTGCATTTTGAACCCTATGCCAAGATCCCTTCACCTGGACAGACATCCAACAGTCTGAACCAAACTACAACTGGTATCAATTTCAAGGTATCCTTTTAATGACAACTGGTACAATTATTGCACAAAGATCCTTAGGAGGTGTTTCAAAATCTTTTTTTACCACGACTTGTCCCGATTCATCGGGAAAGGACACTAAGGAAAACACTAAGGTCGCTAAGTAATAACACCTTTGAGCCCTTCGTGCGTACTTTGTGTCTTTCGTGGTAAAAGACAAATCTTCCTTCCAACACTTCCTGTCAATAGAAAACAAGAACTAAACATTTAAAAATATCAAAGGAATCTTGTAGCGTTTCGATCCTTTGGTATCGTATTGATTAAAACAAAAAGATTGATTGATGAAGAATTTAATACTTGCATTTGTTTTGCTTACTTCCTTATCGGGATGCCTGTTGCATGATGATATCTGGGCGGATGGTCCTTATGCTGATCCTGTGATTTTTCAGTCGGAATACACCAACTATGCCTGGGGGTACAACCACAGTGGATGGTTGCTCGACAATTCCGGACAGGTCAAAAGATTCCAGAAGAGCGCCAAATGGGTTTTCGCGGATACCCTGGGATATGTATCGGCTTCAGACATGCAGAAGAACATGGCAGCTTGTGATTCGGTGATGGCTAAGGTTTCGGCAAGTGATTTTACCGCCTATTCAGGAAAAGCGCTTAACTGTGTGAACGGAACCATGTCTAAACCGCAGAATACCATGGCCGATGCCGGAGAACACATTTATGCCTTCTATATTTACGATCCGGGTCACAACAGGTACAAACGGATCATTTTGAACATGACCGGAGACTGGTCGCAGGAAAATCTTGCCACTGATTCAAAAGCAGTTGTTGAATGGATGAAAACAATTAAATAATGTGCTAATGTGCTAATATGCTAATGTGCTAATATGCTAATGTGCTAATATGCTAATGTGCTAATGTGCTAATGTGCTAATGTGCTAATTAATTGAATTCACACAATTATTGATAATTTTTTGTTCGTTGGACAAATATTTGGTTGGTTACAATCTATCATTAGCATATTAGCACATTAGCATATTAGCACATTTATTCAACAACTCTTAAAACAGATCTGACATCTAAATAATTACTAAAATTTAAACACGATGCGTACAAAATACTTTGTGTTGTTCTTGTTCTCCCTCTTCTTCATGACGGGATGCTCAAAAAACAGTGAAAATGTGATCGGAGGTGATCCAATTGTTCTTAACGACAAGTCGCTGAAACTTGTTCAGGCAAGCAATGTTTTCAGCTTTTCGTTGCTGGGCAAAAGTCTGGACGGTACACTTGAAAACAGGATGGTCTCACCGTTAAGCGTTTCCACGGCACTTTCCATGACACTCAACGGAGCCGCCGGAACAACTCAGTCGGCCATTCAGAAAACCCTCGGCCTGGATGGATTGACTGTTGCCGAGATCAACACCATCAGCCAGGATTTGGCAGCAGCGCTTCAAAAATCAGATCCAAATGTGGTGATGAACATCGCCAACTCCATCTGGATCAGGAAGGATTTTGCGGTACTCGATCCGTTTATTACCACCAACCAGACCTATTACAAGGCACAGGTTTCAAAACTTGATTTCAATCCTGCGGCGGTTACCACCATCAACCAGTGGGTGAGTGACAAAACCAACGGGAAAATCCCCATCATTTTGAACAGCATTTCAAGCAACGAAATCATGTTCCTGATCAATGCCATCTACTTCAACGGCAAATGGAAATACCAGTTCGAAACCTCCAAGACCGCAAACGAGCCATTTACCTGCACCGACAAAAAGGTGGTTTCCGTACCCATGATGAAAATGGAGAATAGCTTTGGCTATGCAGTCCAGTCGGGATACAAAGCAATGAAAATGCCTTACGGCGCAGAGAAATTTCAAATGGTTTTCCTTTTGCCGGATGCCGGAACAACTCCGGATCAACTGGCAGCAACCCTGAACACAGACAAATGGATCAGCCTGAATACAGCCCTCAAGTCCAAAACCAAAGTCCCGGTTTGGATTCCCAAATGGAAATTCTCGTGGGAAAAAACTTTGAATGATATTCTCTCCTCTTTAGGAATGGGTATCGCCTTTGATCCAAATAAAGCCGACTTTTCGGCCATCAACGCAAGTCAGCAACTTTATATCACAAAGGTCATCCACAAAACATTCATCGATGTCTCGGAATCAGGAACAGAAGCAGCTGCAGTAACCTCTGTCGGAGTCGGAACCACCGCAATGCCTGTGGATCCTCCGGCCTTTTATTTGACACGTCCTTTCCTCTTTTTTATTACCGAAGAAGATACCGGAGCGATACTCTTTGCAGGGAAAATTGAAAATCCATTACTAACAAATTAAATTATGAGAATATCATTATTGGTACTGGCCATGTTCGCCGGAGTGACACTTTTTGCCCAAACGGGAAAGAAAGATGTCGTTTACCTTAAAAACGGAAGCGTCATCATTGGAACCATAGTGCTGGAGGATGATAAGAAATTTATACAATTAAAGACCAGCGACAGAAGCCTTTCAATATTTAAATATGATCAGATAGACAGTATCAACCATCAGGAAAGTCTCTATCGTCCCAAAAAAGCGAAAACACCATTCAATACAGGATACTTTAACCTCACTGAAATAGGTGTTTTGGCAGGCAATTCCAACAATGCAAACAAGTCCGCCTTCACAATGATGAACATCAGCAGCTGGAAATTTGCCTGCGGCTTTACGGCAGGGGTTGGAGTAGGCGTTGAATTTTTCAATGAGACCTACCTGCCTGTTGTGGCCGATTTCAGGTATTATATCCGTGAACACGGTCCGCTACCCTTTGTAGCTCTGCAGGCAGGATATTCCATTCCGCTGGGTGGCAGTTATTCACAACAAAACTATTATTACGGATACAATGAAGTTCTTATTGGACCGGGATACTACACTGTTAATCAGGATATGTCGGCCCGCGGAGGCTTTCTGATCAATCCGTCTATCGGCATCCAGGCACAACTGAATGAAAACCTCGCACTGGTCTTCAGCGCCGGTTATAGGTATATGCGGCACAATTACGGCAAGGATGAGAATTATAAGCTGGAAGTTGAATACAACCGGCTTTCGTTGAAGGTTGGCTTGCTGTTTAAGTAATTGAAAATGGACAATTGACAGTTGACAATGATGAGTAAAAAGGTAAAATTAAACTACAAAACAATGAAAAAATTATACTGGAACAGTTTGGTCCCATTTCTTCTGCTGGTGGTTATGCTATCGGGATGCAAGGACAAATACACCGAACAATACCAATCCCTGGAACCTGTTTACATGACTTACGATGATTTCAGGGCATCGGTGAAGGTGGTCAGCCAGCAGGACCTGGTCAAACCGGGGAAAATATATACCATAGGCAACTATATTTTCATCAATGAACTCATGAAGGGGATTCATGTCTACAACAATGCCAATCCCGCTTCTCCGCAGGATGTAGGATTCATCAATATTCCCGGCAACGCGGATATGGCGGTCAGGAACAACGTCCTGTATGCCGACAGTTACATCGATCTGGTGGCGATTGATATCACGGATCCGTCCAAAGCCAAAGAGGTTGGAAGGGTAAAAAGTGCATTCCCTTACTCCGTTCCTTCCTACGACCAGACCACCTACCGCGTTGGCCAGGTTGACGATACCAAAGGCGTTGTGGTCAGTTGGGAAGTCCAAACAGTTAGGAAAGAGATCAATACTGACAACTACACGATTTATCCGGTCTATTACGGAGAAAAATACAGCGCCAGTATGGATGCCTTATCCTCCAGTGGCACGAATCAGAGTACTTCAGGGGCAGGCATTGGCGGTTCCATGGCAAGATTCGGACTTATTGGTAATTCCCTGGTAGCCGTCGATACCTATATGTATTATAATTTCGACCTTTCCAACCCCAACAGTCCGTCGCTTGCTTCCAAGTCGCAGGTCAACTGGGGGATTCAGACCATGTTCCTTAGCGGCAAAACCATGTTCCTCGGTACCACGAACGGAATGCTCGTCTATGATCTTTCCGATGTAACCAAACCCGTCTATATTTCCACCTTCTGGCATGCCACCGGCTGCGATCCAGTTGTCGTTCAGGACAATAGGGCGTATGTGACCATCCGGGGAGGAAATGCATGCGGCAGCAATATCAATCGCCTGGATGTTCTCGACGTGACCAACATCCTGAAGCCAGCCCTGTTTCGTTCGTACACCATGGACGGACCCTACGGGGTTGGTATCAGCGGCGACATCCTGTTTGTGTGCGACGGCACCTCCGGACTGAAAGTTTACAATGCAGCAGATCCGTTGCTGATCGCTGAACACTTGCTGGCTAAATTCCCTGGCATCCAGGCCTATGACGTCATCCCGCTGGGCAAATCCCTGCTGATGATTGGCAGCGATGGTTTCTACCAGTACGATTATTCGGATGTGACCAATATTAAACAGGTAAGTGTGATTAAGGTGAAGAAATGAGCGCTTCGAATTGAGATTTGAACGAATGCGAAAGATTGCTTCTCCGCCGGTTGGCGGATCGCAATGACGGTGCATTGTTGTACAGGTGATTAGGCCAGAAGAAGCAATACCCAACAATCGTCCATTAATTGTTCTGTCATTGGTAGGAGGTACGACGAAGCAATCTGTTGCCATAGGTAGAATCTTTATTAAATTTGTCCCATGCAGCAACCCGATCCCAAAATTCCCGCTTTCCTCAAAAAGCACCATGTGCTTACGCTGGCAACCGTATCCGGCGACCAGCCCTGGGTGGCCAATTGCTTTTATGCCTTTCAGGAAGAGCAAATGAGTTTTGTTTTTACTTCAGGGTACGAGACAAGGCACATTCAGGAGATTGCCTTCAACAACAAAGTGGCAGGAACCGTTGTGCTGGAAACCGGCATCATAGGTAAAATCCAGGGAATCCAGTTTTCAGGAACACTGGTACCCGCCGAAGGAGAAGCTGGTGAAAAAGCAAGTTCATCCTACCTGAAACGATTTCCTTTTGCAGCGTTGATGGATACTACCCTTTGGATCCTGCAAATCGATTACCTGAAGATGACAGACAACAGGCTGGGGTTCGGAAAGAAACTGGTGTGGGAAAGAATATGCTAATTTGCTAATGTGCTAATGTGCTAATTATTTGCGTTCGTTCTATTATGAAGAATTTGTAGATAATTGTTCAAATACTTTGTCAACTACAATCTATCATTAGCAAATTAGCACATTAGCACATTAGCAAATTAGCAAATTAGCACATTATCTTATTTTACTCATCCAGTCAACCACCGTACTCGAGAAGGCTGATATGTTCAGCTGCTGCTGGTCGCCGTACATGCTTAAGATGACCTGTTTGTATTTTTTGTTTCCGGAATCAAACTGGTAAAAGGCATAAATATACACTCCTGCGCCTGATGTGGGATTGGTAATCGGTGTCATTGGGCCGTCCACACAACTTAACGCTTTCCCGGCATAATTGGTAAAATCACTCGTTGAAACTTTGGCCATCACCGAATCGCAGGCAGCCATATTTTTCTGCATGTCCGACTCAGAAATACTACCATCCTTATCGGGAAAAACCCAAGTCGCCTTCTTCTGAAATCTGCTCACCTTGCCTGTGTTGTCGAGCAACCATCCATTGTGGCTGGAAACTGTAGCATTGTTTGTATACTCATACTGAAAAATCACACTGCCGGTATCTCCAGTACCCGAATTTTTTTTGCATCCGGACAGGAGTAAGAGAATAAAAACCAAGGAAACAATATATCTCATTTCAATATCCAAGAGGCAATTTTAATAAATATCGACGCTAGGTAAGGGCTAATACGAAATAAAGTAACAAAAATTATGAACTCCAACCAAATTTTTAATTAGGATTACGTTTATTGTGCCGCTAATGTTCCCAATATCCAATATTTCACTTTTGTTACATTAACAACCTTATCCACTTTTTTCCAACAAATTACTATCTTTGTGCACTTTAAAAAAAGGGAGTTATCTCAAGCTATGAGTAAGAAATTCAGGGAATACAAGGAGTTAAATCTTTCGCAAACCAACAAGGATATTTTAAAGTTCTGGGAAGAAGACGATACTTTTCACAAGTCAATCACCACCAGGGCCGAAGGGAAACCTTATATCTTTTACGAAGGTCCTCCTTCAGCCAATGGCCAGCCCGGCATACACCATGTTGTTTCACGTGCCATCAAGGATATTTTCTGCCGTTACAAAACACAGCAGGGTTTTCTGGTTAAACGCAAAGCCGGCTGGGATACCCATGGGCTTCCCGTTGAGCTGAGCGTTGAAAAATCACTTGGAATTACCAAGGAAGATATCGGAAAACATATTTCTGTTGCCGATTACAATGCTGCCTGTCGCCGCGAGGTGATGAAATATACTGACCTATGGGAAGACCTGACCCACAAAATGGGCTATTGGGTCAACATGGATGATCCGTACATCACCTACGACAACCGTTACATCGAGACTCTATGGTGGCTGCTTAAATCTTTCTACAACAAGAACCTGCTGTACAAGGGATACACCATCCAGCCCTATTCGCCAGCAGCCGGAACAGGTCTTAGCTCGCACGAGCT
Organism: uncultured Bacteroidia bacterium; assembly: GCA_903902325.1. Taxonomy (GTDB): domain Bacteria; phylum Bacteroidota; class Bacteroidia; order Bacteroidales; family Prolixibacteraceae; genus CAINVV01. The sequence goes on along the minus strand of CAIUUO010000159.1, from coordinate 29,035 downwards.
GAACCAGCCCGGATGCTACCGCGATGTGAAGGACACTACCTGTATCGCCCAGTTCAAAGTGATCCGAAATGACAAGTCTGCCCGGTTGTTTGACCATGTGGCCACGGATCTGTATATACTAGCCTGGACAACCACCCCCTGGACGCTGCCATCCAATACGGCTCTGGCTGTAGGAGCAACAATCAAATATGTAAAGGTTCAGACTTTCAATCCCTATACCGGACAACCAATTACAGTTGTTCTGGCCAAAAATCTTTTCCACCACTATTTTCCCGAGAAGAACGAAGGGTTGTCTCTGGAAAGCTACAATGGAGAAGGTAAAAATATTCCATACCTGCTGCTGGATGAGTTTTCAGGAAGTCAGCTCGTTGGCGTGAATTACGAACAACTCTTCCCCTGGGTGAAACCGATGGGAGATGCCTTCCGCATAATCCCGGGAGATTTTGTTACCACGGAAGACGGTACCGGTATCGTTCACATCGCTCCCACTTTCGGCTCAGACGACGACAGGGTTGCCAAACAGACAGGTATTGCCCCGCTTCTGCTGATTGACAACGAAGGCAAACGCCGGCCGATGGTCGACCTTCAGGGTCGTTTCTTCCGACTGAAGGATCTGGATGCTGATTTTGTCCGGACAAACATCAACAGCGCACTTTATAATGAATTTGCAGGCAGGTTTGTCAAAAACAGCTACGACGATTCATTGACAGAAAATGATGCCACCCTGGATATTGACCTCTCCGTTCAACTGAAGAAAGAGGGGAAAGCCTTCAGGGTCGAAAAATATGAACACAGCTATCCGCATTGCTGGCGGACAGACAAACCTGTGCTCTACTACCCGATGGATTCGTGGTTTATCCGCTCCACTGCAGTCAGGGATGAGATGATCGACCTCAACAAAACCATCAACTGGAAACCTGCCTCCACGGGAACCGGCCGTTTTGGAAATTGGCTCGAGAACCTGGTCGACTGGAACCTTTCACGCTCCAGGTACTGGGGAACTCCCCTGCCGATCTGGCGCACCGAAGATGGAACCGAAGAGTTATGCATTGGTTCCGTTGAAGAACTGATAGCCGAGATTGGAAAATCTGTCAAGGCAGGTTTTATGACTTCCAACCCTTACCAGGATTTCGTTGTGGGCGACTATTCCAAAGAAAATTATGAGAAGATAGACCTCCACCGTCCGTTCGTGGACGATATTGTACTGGTTTCCCCGAATGGGATAAAAATGATACGTGAGCTCGACCTTATCGATGTTTGGTTTGATTCGGGAGCGATGCCTTTCGCTCAGGTACACTATCCTTTTGAACACGAGCAGGATTTTGACACCCTTTTCCCCGCTGATTTTATCGCGGAGGGAGTCGATCAGACCCGTGGCTGGTTCTTTACGCTTCATGCCATTGCGACCATGGCCAAAGGCTCTGTCGCTTTCAAGAATATCATCTCCAACGGACTCGTCCTGGATGCTGCCGGCAATAAAATGTCTAAACGTCTGGGAAATGCCGTGGATCCTTTCATCACCATCGATAAATACGGTTCAGATCCGTTGCGCTGGTACATGATCACCAATTCACAGCCGTGGGACAACCTGAAATTCGACCTGGGCGGTGTGGACGAAGTACGCCGGAAATTCTTCGGGACACTTTACAATACCTACAGTTTCTTCTCCCTGTATGCCAATGTCGACGGATTTACCTACCGGGAAGATGAAATTCCATTTTCACAAAGGCCTGAGCTGGATCGTTGGATCCTCTCGCTGCTCAACACACTGATCAAGGATGTAACAGAGTCGTACGAGACTTATGAGCCCACCAGGGCAGGCAGGGCCATTTCGGAGTTTGTATCAGAAAACCTGTCCAACTGGTACGTCAGGCTGAGCCGCAAAAGGTTCTGGGGAGGTGAATACCACGCAGACAAGATCTCTGCCTACCAGACCTTATACACGGCACTGGAAACAGTTGCCAAATTATCTGCCCCGATTGCCCCGTTCTACAGCGATCAGCTCTTCCGCGACCTGAACAAAACATCCCATCGTGAGCAGGATCTTTCTGTTCACCTGACGATTTTCCCGGTCGCCAACGAACAAATGGTCGACAAGGCATTGGAGGAAAGAATGGAGATGGCCCAGAAGGCTTCCTCCATGATACTTGGTCTTCGACGCAAGGAAAAACTGAAGGTGCGCCAGCCGTTGGCAAGAATCATTGTGCCAGTTCTGAACGACAACTTCCGGAAGCAGTTTGAGGCCATCGAGAACATCGTCCTGACGGAGGTCAATGTCAAGGAGGTAGAGTACCTGACAGACTCGTCGGGAATCATCAAGAAAAAAATCAAACCCAATTTCAAAACATTGGGACCGAAATACAGTAAACTGATGAAGCAGATCGCCGCGATGGTGACTGCGATGGATCAGGCACAGATTGGCTCTTTCGAGAGAGACGGATATTTTGATACAACCATTGAAGGGGAAGCAATCAGGCTGGTTACGGAGGATGTTGAAATTCTCACGGAAGATATCCCCGGCTGGCAGGTAGCCAGTGAAGGCAATCTTACGGTGGCACTGGACATCAACGTCACTCCTGAATTAAGGCTCGAGGGAATCGCGCGCGAATTCATCAACAGGATTCAAAATCTCAGGAAAGACAGCGGCTTTGAGGTCACCGACAAAATAGAACTGACAGTTGGACGTCATCCTGATCTGGCGGAAGCGCTGGACAAATACGGAGATTACATCTGTACGCAGACCCTGGCCGTAAAACTGAGTCTGGTTGACAGATCCGAATTAACTGACGATCTGATCGTTGAGATTGAACCTGGTCTTGAAACCACCATTTCAGTGAAGAAAATTTGAGAGATTAACAGGGGCTGTTTATAAATTTTTACCTAACCATGTAGCAACAGACCCCAAATAGATTATATTTACATAAAAGGATAAGATTATGGGAGAGAAAACAAGATATTCAGACGAAGAACTCCAGGAGTTCAAGGCCTTGATTCTGGGAAAACTGGAAAAAGCACGTCAGGATTATGTACTATACAAGAACGCCATTACTCAGGGCGACGGCAACGATACTCAGGATACTTCTCCTACTTTCAAGGTATTGGAGGAGGGTGCTGCAACTTTATCCAAGGAGGAAGCAGGAAAACTGGCACAACGTCAGCAGAAATTCATTCAGCATCTGGAGGCAGCTCTCATCAGAATTGAGAACAAGACCTATGGAATCTGCCGCGAAACAGGTGCCCTGATTTCCAAGGAACGTCTCCGCGCTGTGCCACATGCCACGTTGTCGATTGACGCCAAAAATTCTCAACATTAATCATCTGTAATCTGGTCAAACGTGCTTTCTGATCTTTTCGTTTACGATCAGGCAGGGTTCATTTGCCATTATGTGCCGGCCTTAACTCCATGAGCAACAAAACAAAATCCATACTGATCATTTTTCTGGTCCTGATGACAGACCAAATTTTGAAGATTTTCATCAAGACCCATTTTTCCCCGGGTGAAGAGGTGGTAGTATTCAAAAACTGGTTTATCCTCCACTTTATTGAAAACAACGGAATGGCATTTGGTATCGAATTTGGAAATACAATTGGCAAATATTTCCTCAGCCTTTTCAGGATCGTCGCCATTGGGGCCCTGGGATGGTACCTGGCCAAACTTTGGAAAAAAGAGGCGCCCTTCGGACTGATCGTATGTTTTTCATTGATCCTGGCAGGAGCAGCGGGGAACCTGATTGACAGCGCTTTTTACGGATTGATTTTCAGTGAGGGCCAAGGACAGGTAGCCACGCTATTTCCTGCAGCAGGGGGTTATTCTTCGTTTTTACTGGGGAAAGTAGTGGACATGTTTTATTTCCCAATGATCGTCGGTCATTACCCTTCCTGGATACCCATACTGGGAGGGCAGGAACTTGTCTTCTTCAGGCATATCTTTAATGTCGCTGATTCAGCTGTAACTTCGGGTGTTTTTGCAATTTTTATTTTTTATAAACAATACTTCGGAGAGAAAGCTCCTGAAGTACAAGTATCTCAGGCAATTGAAAATGAGCGTTAAAACAAAATCCATCCTGATCATTTTTTTGGTCCTTCTTTTTGACCAGATCCTGAAAATTTATATTAAGTCCCACTTCATGCTGGGTGAAGAAGTAGTCATAGCCAAAAACTGGTTCATCATCCATTTTGTGGAGAACAATGGGATGGCATTTGGATTTGAATTTGGAAACAACATTGGCAAGTATTTTCTATCGATTTTCAGAATAGCTGCCATCGGAGCCCTTGGATGGTACCTCGCCAAACTCTGGAAAAGAGAGGTGCCATTCGGAATTGTTATCTGTTTTTCGCTTATTTTGGCCGGTGCCGCCGGAAACCTGATCGACAGTGCCTTTTACGGATTGATCTTCAATGAAAGCCACAGTCAGGTGGCAACCCTTTTCCCAACGGGCGGCGGATATACTACCTTTTTGCTTGGAAAAGTTGTGGACATGTTCTATTTCCCCCTGATCGACAGCCATTTCCCCTCCTGGGTACCACTCTGGGGCGGACAGGAATTCGTTTTCTTCAGACCTGTTTTTAACGTTGCGGATTCCTCCATTTCGGTCGGTATCGTGTCTATCTTTATTTTCTACAGGGGCTTTTTTGACGAGAAAAAGGAAGAGGTTCCCGTTCCAGCAATCGACAACGATGACTCGCAAATTTCCCGCAATGAGGCTGTTGATGTGACGGAAGAGGAGACATTGAAGGCTAAAAATCAGGAAACTGTTTAAAGTTTATAGGCAATAATTAGAAACTTCCCAAAGTTTCAGGCAATTAGGATGTCGGAGTTTGAATACCCGGATCAATTTTTGGGGAACTCAGACAAACCAGAATCCGTATGCTGTACAACAGGGCAAATACATAGACAAGTTCTTCATAAATCTCACTGTGACCCATATATGCGGTACAAGCCATGATGAACGTCAGAAAAAATAGGCTTGGAGGGGGAAGAAACAGGTCGATAAGATCGGATTGACCTTTTTTGAAAAACCAAAAAATGCAGAAGATGACAAAAGAGCTCATACCTACCAACGGATACAATAAAGTAAACATAGGATTGAAGAAATTATGCAGATTGGTTTCATGTTGATAATTGTATTGTTTGAATATACCAAACGACTCAAATCCAAATACCCGCTGCCCCCAACTGATCTCTTCCCCAAATAGGAAGAATAGTCCGGCGGCAATAGCCAATATCAGGAGTACGGTTATTTTTCTACTATCTCGAAAGTTAGGACTGGTGGATACTTTCAAAGTGGAAATCAACATAACAAAAGCAGAAAACAAGAGTATCCACTCACTGATGTGTTCCATAAAACCTTCCTGTTGTGGCTCGCCGTTGATTATAAAAAAAAGTTGCAAGAGTGTGCCAAAAAAAGTACCTGAAACGAATAAAAACATTGGTATGTATTTCTTGCTGCATAATCTGTCATTCAGAAAAAACTTCTTTATCCCATCCCTATCGACATAATTGCCAAAGAACCGTAGAAAGAGGTGATAAATATCCAACACGAAAAAGAGACCGAAAGCCATGGAAACCAAAACTATATAAAAAAATAGGGTCTTAAGGAGATGAATGCTTTCCGGGAAGGATTGCTCATTCAAACTCACTCGTCTGACCGGGAGTCTTTCCGGAAGGATCATTAAATCAGAAAACAAAATGATCAAAACCAAAGATATGATCAACAAAATCACACCGACCAGTCGGTATTTTATAATTTCAGGATTCCTGCCTGCCATAGTAAAAAAGAATAAAGTCTGACTCTTGTCAGCTCTGGTTGATAACTTGAAAATAAATAAGAATCAACAATTTAATTTTGTAAGGGATATGACCACTCTAAAAATCAAAATGCTCCGTATGTGTGGCCAGAAAGTAAAATTTATCCATCTTGATGTGGTTGGAATTCACAGAATATTACGCCCTGTTCAAACCTGAAAAGAAACCAAAAAGCCGACCTTTCCTCATACGTAACTATAACAAAAAAATTACGCTAATTTTGATAAAAACTTCTTCACCATGCAATCCGTCAATCCTTTTTCAGGTAAAATCATCCAGACCTACCGGGAATATAGTACTCCTGAGATAGAAACCATTGCTTTGCAGGTGGATGCCGCTTACCGGCAATGGAAACTTACAAGTTTTGGGCAACGTGCTCAGTTGATGAAAAATCTTCAATCCAAACTGACTGAAAACAGAGTGTCACTTGCTGCGCTTGTCTCGGCAGAAATGGGCAAGGTTCTCCGTGAAGCCCTGGGCGAAATTGACAAATGTGCCATGTGTTGTGGCTTTTATGCCGAAAATGCTGAATCGTTCCTTAAAAACGAAGCTGTAAAAACAGAAGCTGCTGAGGCATATATTTCCTTTCAACCCATCGGCACCATCCTGGCCGTGATGCCGTGGAATTTCCCTTTCTGGCAGGTGTTCCGCTTCCTGGCGCCAGCGCTGATGGCCGGAAATACCGGGATTTTAAAACATGCATCCAATGTTTCGGGATGCGCGCTCGCCATTGAAAATCTGGTCAGGGATGCCGGTTTCCCGGAAAATGTTTTCAGAACAATCCTGACTGGTTCAGCCGGAGTGAAGGCTGTAATAGAAAATCCCCTGGTCAAAGCGGTAACCCTTACCGGAAGTACTCCCGCAGGCAAAGCCGTGGCATCGGCAGCAGGCGCTTCGCTGAAAAAATCCGTTCTCGAACTGGGAGGCAGTGACCCCTACCTGATACTGGAGGACGCAGATATCAAATCGGCTGCCAGGTTGTGTGTGACCAGCCGGCTCCTGAATGCCGGCCAAAGTTGCATCGGTGCGAAACGATTCATAGTGGCCGATCAGGTTTACGAATCCTTTAAGACCGAATTCGTAAGGCTGATGACACAGTCTGTTTACGGGGATCCGTTTGATGCGCAGACGACCATCGGACCGCTTGCCCGGACAGATCTGCGCGATGAACTGCACCAACAGGTCGAAAAGAGCCGGTTGATGGGCGCTTCCGTGTTATTGGGCGGTTTTATCCCTGAAAGTAAAGCAGCCTTTTATCCTCCCACTGTTTTGGAAAACGTGACTCCCGGGATGCCTGCCTACCATGAGGAACTGTTCGGTCCCGTAGCGGTATTGTACAGCTTTAAGACCCTGGAAGAAGCCATCCGGATTGCCAATGATACCGTTTTCGGACTGGGTGCCGGGGTGTTTACTTCCGATCTCTCCAAGGGTAAAATGCTGGCTGAAAAAGGGCTCGAGGCTGGTTGTGTTTTCGTGAATGACTTCGTCAAATCGGATCCCCGCCTTCCTTTTGGCGGAATTAAGGAAAGTGGTTATGGACGCGAACTGGCAGCCTTCGGGATCAGGGAGTTCGTAAATGTCAAGAGCATCGTGGTGAAGTGAAGAAATCAATTCGACAATTCGGGAATTCGACGATTCGACAATGTATGGAAAATTACCTTTGTGGTAATAAGGGAAATCTTCTTAAATACGCTAAATTAATAATTGCTATATCAACTAATCAGCACATCAATTAATCATCTCATCGCCGAATTGTCGAATTGTCGAATTGCCACATTGTCGAATCAATATTTGATAATCTTCCTCGACTCCATTTTCCCTTTGCTGTCAACTACCTGGATCACATAATTTCCGCGCAGCAGATCTCCCAGAAAGAGTGGTTGACCGGAGGTTTCCGTACCCGTCAGGGTGATCTCTTTCATTTTTACCCCTGTTATAGAATACACCAGAATCCTGGCAAGGGGTGATGCAGACGAAATCTGCATGGTCTCACTAACTGGGTTCGGCCATACCACAAAACCTGCTTCGGGTTTTGGAATGACCTCTACCTCGGTGATAATGTTGGGTTTGGCAAAATTCTGGGTCGAATATAGCCGGTACTCTCCGGGGGCCAGTACTATGCTCTGGCTGGTAGTAGCGACCAGGAATGTCGTTTCGGTAAAATATTCATACCAGGTTCCTGCTTTCTGGAACTGGATGTTGAGTGTTGCAGAAGCGACGCCAAAATTTCCGCAAACAAGCACACTCTCTCCGTTGAGATTCAACTTGAGCCACTTGAGTCCTCCGGTAAGATCATTGGTGAAATCTGTGGTCTTGAAGATCGGATAGGTTTTTTTCAGGTAAAAGAGTTTGGCCATCACGCGGAAGAGATAAGTGCGGGCGGGATTGTCAACGTAGTCCCAATGTATGGGTTTCTCGCTCAGGCGTCCTCCATAATCGACAGAATAGGCATAGCCCAGTTCTCCGAATTGCCAGATCATTTTCGGTCCGGGGATGGGTATAAAGAGCGCGGCTGTAAGCGCGGCCCTTTTGTAGGCAGTCGTACTGTCTTTAGTAGAATAAGTACCTGCTGAATTTCCGAAGGCAATGCATTTGTAGGCGATCCGTTCCTCGTCATGGCTTTCCATGTAACCGACAGAGGCAGGCAGGCTCCAGTTTCTTGCCTTGTAGCTGCCCCAGGTCAGATCGGATGTACTATTGTCCGTGAAACCCATGGCTGCCTGCTGGCTGTTGTAGGCCATATTACCCCAGAGAAGAATCCCGTTACCCGATTCCACAAGTTCCTTCTCCTCCGGGTTATCCGATAGATGTTCAAAGATTACAAGTGCTCCGGGTTTCCTTTTCTGCACCTGACCGGCCATCCGTTCGAGGTTGAAAATCCGTTGCGCATCGTATTTGCTGCCCCAGGGGTCGGAAGTGGCATCCTTGATGTTGTTGGAAAATCCTTTGGTGAAATCGTACCTGAATCCATCCACCTTGTATTCGCTCATCCAGTAAGAGGCAATACTATCAACTAATTCGCGCGTTGCAGGACTATCATGGTTAAAGTCATAGCCCCATTGCGCATCCGGATTCATGAAATTACTTTTAACGTTGTACCATGGATTCTGGGTGGTAGGATTCGTTCCGTCAAAATAAAGTTGAAGGAATGGGCTTTGTCCGTAGGAGTGGTTCAGTACCATGTCCATCACAACGGCAATTCCCCGCTGGTGGCATTGATCAACCAATTTTTTGAACTCATCGGCCGGACCATAATATTTGTCGGTGGCAAAGTAGAAGGATGGATTGTACCCCCAGCTGCTGTTGCCCTCGAATTCGTTGACAGGCATCAATTCCAGTACGTTGACTTTCAGGTCTTTGAGATAATCCAAATGACTTGCGACTCCTCCAAAAGTGTGTTTTTCATCAAAATCCCGCACCAATGCTTCGTAAATGACACAAGTATCCGAGGCGGGTGGAGTAAATTGTGCTGCCAGCCAACTGTATTTGGTTTTGTTGGGTTGAAGAACTGAGACGATGCCATCTGTTTTCCCGGTAGGAAAGGGCATCAGTCCGGGATAGGTCGCGGCATTGATGTATTGGTCGTTTGAGGGATCCAGGATTTTGTCTGCATAGGGATCTGCAATTTTGAGGGTACCATCGACAAGATATTGGAAGGCATATTCCTTGCCGGGTGTAAGTTTGTCGATTCTTAGCCAGAAATAGTCGCCGTCGCGTTTCATTCGCGAAGCTGAAGAAGGATGCCAGTCATTGAAATCACCGATGACGAAGACACTCTGCTTCAAAGGGGCCCACAATACAAGCAGGGCAGATTGAGTATCAGGATAGCTGATCCCCTTTTTGGCGCCGGCTGGCCTTGGTTCAGAGACTTCTGTTCCCATAACATGCACGTAAACAGAATCTTCTATGGTCTTGGCTACTGTAATGGCCCTGGATTTGATCCAGTAATCACCGGAGGGAATATTGAAATTATAGACAATGTTCGTCCCTGTCAGGAAGATAATTTTTTTGTTGTTGAGGTAAAGTTCAAGGTCTGCAGTTGCTGATGCTGTTGCAGAAAATGGAATATTGGCATAGGGTTGGTACACCTGATTTTTGGCAGGTTGCTGGATGACAAAATTGAACCCTGCAGCAAAAACACCCAGCAGAATGTCTTTCCCGCCTGTATCCTTACCTTCCAGATAACTGCCGCTAACCATCACGCCGCTTCTGAAAACCAAAGCAATTTTCTGGATGATCTCTCCTGCAGGCACACCAAAATATTGCCTGATATTGGGTGTTAATGTTATCTGGTAGAGATTGGCTGCTGTGCGCGTCATTTTTGCCTTATCGACATTGACCCCCCAGGCAGCCACTACATATTTCCAGTCGGAAGCAGTAGTGCTCTTGTCGGTGATAACCCCGATATGCGCATACACATCTCCGGTATAATCTTTCAGTCCAGCGGTACCCTTTGTTGCATCATAGGTAATTGTAACTGACTGCAGATCGTTGGGCAGTGCCGGATTGGAGGTAATTATCTGCGAAACGCCGATTTTGGCAAACATCAACATGACAATCAGTAACGTAAAAGTTCTCATGAGCAAGGATGATGTATGGTACAGGTACCGAAGGTATGCAAATTGATCCATAAAAGTTCCCAAAGTTCTGTCATGGGCTAAATTTGCCCAAAATAAAAAGTTCCCAAAGTCTAGAGCTACGAATCCTTTTGACCGTAACTAAAAACTTTGGGAACTTTAAAAATTAAAAATTAATTTTTTGTAATCGTGCAGGAAGGAACTGCCTTCAGTACATCGAGTGTCAGTGTGTAATTTCCAGCTGCAGCAACGGCAATATTGTCTCCGCCCTGTGTAAGTGCATTAAGATTAGCACCACCCAGATTGATCGCCCAATCGTCGTTTGCACGGAATTTAATGGAACCGGCTGTCAGGTTCAACGTGACTTTGAGAACTCCCTTAACTGCATCCCAGGTCATGTTGGTATCTGTATTCCATCCGCCCGGAGTCGCATCACCGATAACACCCCATCTGTTTGCAGAATAGGTATATGCATTCGGATGGCTCAAATCCAGGGTAATGGTATAGTCAGACTCCAGTGAAACAGGGATATTTGCAGCGCCGGCTCCCAAAGTACCATCGGTCTTGTCACTTCCGTAATTGTAGTTCCAGTCGTGATTTGCCCTGAACTTAATGGTAGCAGCGGTCAAGTGCATGGCACCCTGCCAGACGCGTTGGGTTGGGCTGTATGTCAATGCTGTTTCATCATTCCAGCCTTGAGGGGAAGCATCACCGATTACACCCCATGCTGTAGCAACAGCGGTGTAAGTCATGGTAGTTGTGTTCACATTCAACTTGTAGTATCCTTTCGCAGAAGCTATGTTATTTGCAGCATTGGGATCCAATTTGCCTGATTTATTGTCATCGCCATAGTTTGGACCGTTCCAGTTGGGTTGGGAAGCAAACTTCCAGTTATTGCTCGCATTGGCCATGTAGACATATCCTTCCAATAGATTGGATGCAGTAATTGTGCTGATTACCTGTGGTGATTTGTCAGGCGACCAGTCGGCAAGTGATGATCCTGGATAGCTGGCGCCAACATAGTCACCTGGAATGTTCCAGGTTTGAATATCAGCTAGCGTCGTGAAGGTGATGTCTGTGCCATAGGCTGTACCCACGCTGTTGGTTGCATAAGCACGGACGTGGTAGGTCGTGAATTTCTGTAATCCTGTCAGGTTGCTGACAAAAGCGCCTAATCCTGTACCTCCGTCAATTTTACTTCCGGCTGTGGTCGGATTGGCAGCTGTACCCCAGGCAAGGCCCCTGGCAGAAACTATGCCACCACCGTCATAGGTCACGGCGCCACCCGAAATTGCAGAAGCCTTTGTAACCACGGAAACATCCGTAGTTGTTACAACTGGCATATCGACCAAAGTGGTAAATGAAACTTCAGGGCCGTAGGCAGTACCTGCACTGTTGATTGCATAGGATCGGACATAGTAGGTTTTATTTCCCTTGAGTCCGGTCAGTAAACTTACAAATGCTCCGGTACCTTTTAAATCAGACGTCTTGGTATCAGCCGTAGTAGGGTTATGATTCAAACCGAAAACAATACCACGGGCTGTCACATCAGCGCCTCCGCCAACGGTTACATTGCCACCGCCTGTAGCTGAATTACCCGTAATTACCGTAATTGCGGCAGTAGTAAGTACTGGAACAACCGGCAAAGTGGTAAAATTAAGCTCATCTCCGTAGATTGTGCCGCTTGCGCTTGTAGCGTAGGCACGTGCATAATACTTGGTGGCATAGGCAAGACCTGTCAGGGTCACATTATAGGCGGCAGTGGTAGCAGTTCCGGTGTAGGCAACCTTGCTGTTGGACACTGTCGGTGCAGGAGTCGTACTGTAGACAACACCCTTTTCCGTAAATCCGTCACCTTCGGCTACAACAAAACCGGTAACCGTCGCAGCGTCAGACTTGACGTTTTGTGTCTGTGTGCTGGAGAGCGCCGGAGTCAGCTTTACATTCGCAGTTTCCTTGGTACAGGCTCCATAAATGAAGATCGCACTAACAAGGATCGCCAATATTCTATATTTGGACATTACTTTCATAAATATATTTTTTTAAACGATTAAGTAAATCAAAGTTCTGCTATCAGCTTTTCACTATGGTATAAGTACCTGTCGTGCCGTTGATAATCGTTAAGGTAATAGTATAAGTACCGGCAGTTACATTACAATTTGCACCACCTTGTGTCAGATTGTCGGTTGTACCTCCCAGGTTCCATCCCCAGTCATCGTTGAGCCTGAATTTGAAGGTGCCATCAATCAGTGTAATCCTGATGGACCATGTTCCGGTTGCGGCATTGTAGTCCATTTTCTGATCCGGTGAGTTCCATCCATTGGGAGTTGCATCACCAATCAGGCCAATCATATAAGATTCAATCTTGTAAGTAAGCGCTTTTGTATTGGCTGAAACTTTGTACCATCCATTGGCTGTAACGGCCAGACTTGCTCCATTTACCGAGAGAACGTTACTTTTCCCCCCATAGACAATATTAGCATCAGGATCTTTCAACGTAAATGCCTTCGTAGCGTCGAGCTTCACATAATTTGTATAGGAACCGTCTCCAAGTGGAGATTCGATTTTCTGGGTAATGCCTGAACCTACCAAATCCAACCGTGGCAATCCGTAGACAGTAGCATCCGCTGATTTTGTAACTGAATTATAGACAAATGCAGCTGTTCCACTACTTACTGAAAGAGAAGACCTTAATCTAAGTTCGAGCGATGTAACCTGATCAGCAGGAAATTTTTTGAGGAATATCCCGTTCAGATCACTCACTGAAATCTTCATGGAAAGATCCTGCTTATCGCTAAGAATTAAAACCGGATCTGCAAAATTCGTACCCTTGGTGGCCGCTTCCAAATAATAGGTCACAGAAGCCTGGAAACCAGGATCTATAGGAGAACCAACAAATTCCAGGATATTAGTCCCCGAAGTTCTTTTGAGGGTTAAATCAGGCACTGTCACCAGAGCTTGAACAGTTGGGTTGTCTGATAATACTGCCTTTGTCCCTTCCTTCTCGCAAGAAAACAAAAGTCCGATCAACCCAATGAAAGTCAGATATATAAATATTTTTTTATTCATTGTTATAAAATTTTGAAGTTTATTAATAACCAGGATTTTGCTTTAAAGTCGGATTGGCTCCTAAATCGTTGGAAGGAATAGGATACAGGTCGCGGAAACTTTCGGTTGAAGTACCGGCAAATGCTTTACCTTTCCAGGGCCACAGATAGGCTCCACCTGTAAATTTAGCGTAACGGATAAGGTCTGTTCTGCGGTGTCCTTCCCAATAGAGTTCGCGTGAACGTTCGTCCAGTATGAAATCAAGGGTCAGCTGGGCAGCAGTGATGTTGCCATTGGCGTTGCCATAAGCCCTGGTGCGGATTGCATTCACATATCCCAGTGCAGATGTGGCATTGCCGGTAGTTGCTCCCCGGAGCACTGCTTCTGCATACATGAGGTACACATCTGCAAGACGGAACAGCGGATAGTCGGTATCCACAAAGTCAGGATGCGCGTGAGGCGCAGCTGCACCTGTTGAGGTGAGATTGGAGTATTTGGTAATTGCATATCCATCGGTAAACTGACCGATATCATTAATAACGAGATTTTGACCGGCTGTCCAGAACATGGCCCGCTTGTCTGTCGCTCCTGTAATATCCGTAAACTTGCCGACAAACGTGCTTGTGGTCCGAATACCACCCCAGCCACCGCCTACGCCAAACTGGGCAGGAGGCATACTGCCGCCAATTTCAGCATGTACCAGATAGGTCATTCCACCATAGGTTTGGGTTGACTGGCCATCTGATGTGATGGGGAAGATCATTTCCGGACTCAGGTTATTGTCTGCGGTGAAGTTGTTGGCGTATTTCGGAGCCAGCGTGTAACCAGCAGCAATTACCTTGGCACAATAGGTGGCGCATTCAGAATTTTTATCCTGTCCGACGTACACTTTTGCATTCAGATAAAGTTTGGCCATAAGGGTCCAGGCAGCTGCCTGGTCGGCTCTTGCGTATTCAAACTTTGGAGCGCCCAATACATTTTCGATGGCCTTCAGTTCAGTTTCGATGTAAGCATACAAGGCAGCACGGGTTGTTTGTTTTGGGAAAAATGCGCCCGGAGCATCCGCTTCAGTGACGAAAGGCGGGTTGCCGAACAAGTCGAGAGCATGGTAATAAGCCAATGCGCGAAGGAATCTTGCCTCAGCATTGTACTTAATAAGATCAGCATCCGTTTGACCGGCAGTTGCCCGGATATACTCGTTGCAAAGCGCAACGGTGTACATGATTCTGGAATAGACAGCAGCGATAAAAACATCATTCGGAGCCCATGTCTGCCAGTGGAAGTCCTTGATTGAAGCATCGTTCCAAGCCATTACAGCTTCATCGGTAGATAATTCCTGTGCATTCCAGTATTGACGGAGATAATTGGAGAAACCTTCATCGATACCGGCAATGTCAGCTTGTCCGGCAGGGCCTTGCTGCCCGCTGACGGCAAATGTAGCATACAGCTTTGCCAGTCCCTCCTTGTAAGCACCCGGGGTACTGTAAACTGTTAACGAAGTTACGATATTGGGATCTTTCGGCGTAACATTCAGATCATTGACACATGAAGCAAATATCAGTGTGACAAGGATGACAGCTAATGATTTTATTGTATAAATTTTCATGTCGTATTCTTAATAAAAAGTTAGAATGTAAGATTTACGCCAAGTACAAAGACTCTCGGACGGGGATAGAAATTATTGTCAATACCGCCGGACACTTCAGGATCCAATCCTTTGTACTTCGTGATGGTGAAGACATTCTGAACGGTAAAGCTCAACCGTGTTTTGACAAACTTATCGAAATTGTATCCGACACTCATGTTATCCATTTTAAAGAAGGAGGCATTCTCAACGTAGAAATCGGAGAAGTACTGTGTGTTGGTAAACTTCGCGTTGATAATCTGCTTCGGAACATTGTTGTAAAATCCGGATTGATTGTAAACAGTTGAATACAAAGCTCCTGAAGCAACGTTGTTATAAACATAGTTGCCGATGTTTGCCCTGCCTGAAAATGAGAAGTCCACTTGTTTGTAGGTGAACCTTGAATTGACGCCAAGCGTCCAGTCAGGAGCAGGTTTCTTGTAATGGTATTTATTCAGGTTGTTGCTGGTAACAGTTCCGCCTGTACCGGTACGGTCAACATAAAGACCTTCGATCGGCATGCCGTTTGACCCGTAAACCTGCTGGAATACATAGAAGGAGTTGGATGGAAATCCGACACGCTGGTTCTGGATCATGTTACCAACACCGCCACCAATCGTTCCAACATCCACTCCGGTATAATTAGGATCATCCGTTTTGGTCAGCTTCGTGATTACGTTTTCATTGTAAGCAGCATTGAAACCAAAATTCCAGGAGAAATCTTTTTTGGAGATGATCAGTGCATTCACAGAGAATTCAACACCCTTATTTTCAAGATTACCAACATTCGTTGTCAGGTAGTTGGAGAAGTTGCTTCCTGCGGCAATCGGAATGAAGTTGAGCAAGTCTTTCGTTTCGCGCTTGTAGGCATCGATCGAACCTGTAATTCTGTTTTTCATGAAACCATAGTCGAGACCGATATTGTAAGTTGTAGTCTGCTCCCATTTGATGTTTGCATCATAAGGGTTAGGACGTAAGGTCTTATACATGGTGTTTCCAAACTGATATTCGGCGGTAGCCGTACTCTCGCGATATACGGGAAGGTATGGATAATCGCTGCCGATATCCTGCTGGCCTGTAACACCCCAACCCAATCTAAGTTTCAGATCGGAAATGGCATTCACATTTTTCAGGAACGACTCATCCTTGATTTTCCATGCAAGGGCAGCAGCCGGGAAGAGTCCCCACCTGTTTGCGCTTGAAAATCTTGAAGATCCGTCATCACGTATGGTCACAGTAAGCAAATAACGATCCAGCAAGGTATAATTCAAACGACCGAAGAAGGAGATCAAATAATTCTCGTTGATGAATTTTGAATTATTGTCGGAAATTTGTGTCCCGTCACCATTACTGCCAAAGGAAGTTCCGTCCTTGTAGAAATGCTGCCAGGAGTAACCTGCAGTGGCATCAATCCTGCTTTTGATGGATTTGATGTCTTTCGCATAATTCAGATAAAAATCAAGCAAGGTAGATTTCCCTGTCTGTGTGTATGTGCTTATTTTTCCGATTCCATTTCTGTAAGTAAAGCCGGCATCGTTGGGCGAATTGTTGTGCCCGTTGGTTTTAAAAACATCGTAACCGGCATTCAGGTTAGCCCTTAAGTCGGGGAGAAAACGGAATTTATAATCGAACTGAACGTTTCCCAAACTACGGTATACGTTGGATTTATTGTCTGTCTGGTAGAGCAGGGCAACGGGGTTAGCCACGCCGATCGGGTTCGGACTTCCGTTGGGATTCATGGAACCGTCAGGCAATATATCCGAAAGATTGATCCAGGTAAAATAACCGCCAAATTTTGAATTGTTATTGTAAACAGGTTGTGTGGGATCAAAAGCAACTGCTGAACCTACTGCGCCCTGGTCGCCAAAATTTTGCTTCGTATAACTTCCCTTTAGATTGATATGAACTTTCAGGTCGTTTTGCAGGAAGGAAGGGTCAAGACCGACAGACAAAGTGGAACGCTCCATGTTGGTTGTTTTCAGGATACCGTCCTGGTTGGTATAGCCCAAAGAGGCCCTGTATGGCATATTTTTAACGCCACCGGTGATACTAAAGTTATGATCCTGAGTCATGGCAGTATGATAAATCTCTTTCTGCCAGTTTGTATTTTGATTGCCAAGCCTGCCTAAAGCGCCCAAGCTAAGACCTACAGCATTTTTGGATGCAAGATCAAGCGCCATGGCCCTGAATTCATCTCCTGAGAAAACATCCATGTATGCCGGAACGGTATTTGCTGAGTAGGAACCATCATAGGCAACTTTCATTGCCTGTCCTGCTGTTCCCTTTTTGGTCGTGATCAGGATTACACCATTGGAGGCTCTCGAACCGTAAATGGCCGTTGCCGATGCATCCTTTAAAACGGTAAAGGTTTCGATGTCGTTGGGATTGATGGTCGCAAGCGGATTTGCTACACCGGCAATTCCGGAGTTGCTGACAGGAAATCCATCGATGATAATCAAAGGATCATTGCTTGCCGACATGGAGGATCCACCCCTGATACGGATAGTTGACCCTGCACCCGGTGCACCACCTGCGGAAGTAATAACCGTACCGGCACTCTTACCTACGATCAGATCCTGCGGGGAAGTGATTCCACCCTTGATAAAATCTTTGGAACTCACTGTGCTCACAGCACCTGTCGCATCATTTTTCTTGACGGTACCGTAACCGATAACCACTACTTCATCCAATCCCTGTGTTTGGGGAGCCAGAGCAATGTTGATGGTTGATTGCTGTGCAACGACAACAGTCTGTGATACGTAGCCGACAAAAGAGAATACCAGTTTCTGTCCGGGTTTTACCTTCAGGGTAAACTTACCGTCAAAATCTGTAGCAGCGCCGTTGGTAGTCCCTTCCACCTGGACGGTAACACCTGTCAGCGCCTCCTTGTTTGAAGCATCGGAAACAGTTCCGGATATTGATTTTTCCTGTGCAAAAACAGGCAGTGTAAACACCGCAAGAAGGAAAAACCAAAGCATCTTCATCTTTGCTAATTCAAATTTCATTCGATGATAATTTAGTTAATTAATGACTTTTTTTAATTTCTCATGGATCTCGCAAACTAGAATTGTAGTTTTTTGAGAGACTTTTCACCTGCTCGATTCATGTGAATCAAATTATAGGTTCATAAATCATGGTTGAAGATTTTAATGCAATGAGCATCATTTTTTGAAAAATAAGAACGTTGAAAATCAATTTGTTTAGTACCTGAAACCTTTTCTATTACCATTTCAGTGGTGCAAATAAAGATAATTTAACAATCATTTAACACAACATTTTTGTGGGTTTCAAAAAAAATGTTCTGCAATCGTTTGCGGTTACGTTTGCATCAAATATGTTTTACAACATGTTTTCTTTTTTTTTGTACTTTTTTAAGATCTCCTCTTTCAAGACTGCCCGAAATCAGTAAAAAAGTTTGGAAAATTGATTAGCTTGCAACATCGAAAAACACCAACCAACGTTTGTCTTACATGAGTAGTCAGGTCACGATCAAAGACATCGCTAAAGCGCTCAACATCTCGGCTTCAACGGTTTCAAGGGCATTAAAGAATCATCCTGATATTAGCCGGGAGACCAAGGACGCAGTCAACGAACTTGCGGCTAAACTCAGATACAAACCCAATGCGGTGGCTCTTTCACTGAAGAACAGCCGAACCAATACTATTGGTGTCATTATTCCTGAAGTAGTTCACTATTTTTTCTCTTCTGTCATTAGCGGGATCGAGGATGTGGCTTATGAAGCCGGTTACAATGTGATGGTGTGCCAGTCGAATGAGCGGTATGCGCGAGAAGTCATTAATGCTCAGGCACTCGACTCAAACAGGGTGGAAGGCGCCCTGATTTCCGTTTCCAAAGAGACACACGACTTCAATCATCTAATGAGTCTGGAAGAAAACGGCATGCCGATTGTCTTCTTTGACCGCGCTCCGGAAGGTCTTGATGTTGACAAGGTCATCATCGACGATCGAAAGGCTGCATACAATGCAACCCGACACCTGATCGAGACAGGATGCAAACGAATCGCGCACCTCGCAGCTCCACTGACATTGGGAATTGCAAGCGAGCGCTTCGAGGGATATAAACAGGCCCTTAAAGAGTACGGTATCCCGTTTAATGAAGATTGGGTTGTAGTTGCCGACTCCTTCGAACTGGCCGGTGATGCAACCAGGAACCTGATGCACCTCCCTTCACCTCCTGATGCTATTTTCGCCGTCAACGACATGACCGCCATCGGCGCCATGAAAACCCTGCAAAGGATGTCTATTGCCGTTCCGCAGAAAGTGGCCATCATCGGATTTTCTGCCGGCTTCTTTTCAGATATAACCACTCCGACTTTGAGTTCTGTTGACCAGCATGGCTATGAAATGGGTGTGGAAGCCGCTAAACTCCTGCTTGAGCGGATTGAAAAGCCTGCCGAAGGCAAACACAAAACATGCTACATCGACACGCATCTGGTTCTCCGGGAATCAACAAGAAGAAAGAGCTAGGAGAAGATTATTTGTTAAAAACAGAAGATTTTGTTTTTTAATAAATTCTTTTTTATACGTTTGTATCCGAAAATCATTTGTTTAGTCCTTTTCTAAACCCTGTCCGTCCGGACAAGGTTTCCCTTTTTTAATTATTGCCATCTCGAAACAAGATCTTTTGTTCATCTTAAAGGTCGGGTTAATCTGTTGAACAGGTTTGATCATCCAATCCTGGTATTCAGATATTTCCGGTCATTAATAAAATCTTCGCTATGGCAAAAAAACCAACACTTTCGTTTTGGCAGATCTGGAACATGAGTTTCGGGTTTCTGGGTGTACAAATCGGTTATTCGCTTCAAAACGGAAATACCAGCAGGATTCTTTCCGCCCTTGGCTCTGATGTAGAACATCTAAGTTACTTTTGGCTGGCAGCTCCTTTGGCTGGTTTGATTGTGCAGCCCATCATCGGTCTCTCCAGCGATAAAACCTGGACAAGAATGGGAAGAAGAATTCCCTTTATCATTGCAGGTGCACTGGTCTCTGCCCTGGCGATGTTTTTTATGCCCAATTCGGAATTTTTCGCAAAACTACTTCCTCCCTTGTTCTTTGGTGCCGCCATGTTGTTGCTGATGGATACCTCCTTCAACGTAACCATGCAGCCATTCAGGTCGCTGGTTGGTGATATGGTGTCTGAAGAACAGCGAAACATTGGCTTTTCAATTCAGGCATTGCTGATCAATGCCGGTGCAGTGGTTGGATCTCTGCTCCCTTTCATCCTGACCTGGCTGGGCGTTTCCAACGTTCCGCATCCCGGAGAAAAAGTAGCGCCTACAGTAATCTGGGCCTTCTATTTTGGCGGCGGAGCTCTTTTGCTAACAGTCCTCTGGACAAGTTTTACTACAAGGGAATACCCACCGAAAGAATATGCCCTTTATAACAACCTCAAGGATGAAGAGAAAAAACACACCTCCTTCCTGACATTGCTGAAGGATACACCAAAGACCATGTTGCAACTGGCCTTCGTTCAGTTCTTCTCCTGGTTCTCCCTTTTTCTGATGTGGGTCTATACCACTCCTGCAATTGCACAAAATGTTTGGAATACGGTACCAGGCGATTCCATCTCCGCTGGATTCAATGAAGCCGGAAACTGGGTCGGGGTCATTTTTGCCGTGTACAGTATATTTGGTGCACTCTTTTCCATCGTAATGGCTCGGCTGGCAACACATTTCGGAAGAAAACCAATCTATTTTTCCGCGCTGATCGCCGGTGGACTCGGACTTTTTTCGATGGTATTTGTCAAGGACCAATACGGGCTGATCGCGTCGATGCTGGGCGTTGGGATTGCCTGGGCTGCCATTCTGGCCATGCCTTACGCAATGCTTTCAGCTTCCCTGCCTGCCGAAAAAATGGGCGTTTACATGGGCATCTTCAATGCTACAATCACAATTCCCCAGATTACTGCCGGTTTGTTGGGTGGTACATTGCTCTCGCTTTTGGGAGGACATGCCGTTTATATGCTCGGACTTTCCGGCTTAAGCATGATCGTTGCCGGCATCTCCGTGATTTTTATCAAAGAACACAAATATTCCAAAGAGATCTGATTATGAGCATTCAAGCATGCATTTTTGATCTGGACGGCGTCATTGTTGACACGGCCAAATTCCACTACATCGCCTGGAAGGAGATGGCAACGGGACTGGGCTTCGACTTTACGGAGAAAGAGAATGAATGGCTGAAAGGGGTGAGCAGAATGCGTTCACTCGATATTTTACTTGAAATTGGAAAGGTTACCAAATCCGAAGAAGAGAAGAGGTTACTGGCCGAAAGTAAAAATGAACGTTACCTTGAATTTGTCCGCCGGATGTCGGAAGAAGAGATATTACCAGGCGTCACCCGGTTCCTCGACGATCTCCGGAGCAACGGAATACTGATAGCACTGGGTTCTGCCAGTAAAAATGCTCCGCTGATACTCGAACGTATTCAGCTAATGGAAAAATTCGATGTCGTGGTGGACGGAAACTCGGTTTTAAAAGCGAAGCCCGACCCCGAAGTGTTTTTGAAATGCGCTGAATTGCTGAATGTCGAACCCGGACTATGTCTTGTATTCGAGGATGCACAGGCAGGCATCGAAGCAGCACTCAACGGAGGGATGAAGGTCATAGGTGTTGGTTCGCCGGATGATCTCTCCTATGCGGATCATTTCATTCCCGGCTTCAAAAAACTGGACTACGAACTCATATCCAGATGGTATGTGTGAGCAGAGGGCATGGGGCATGGGGCATGGAGCATGGGGCATGGAGCATGGGGCATGGAGCACGGAGCATGGGGCATGGGGCATGGGGCATGGCCTTTTGTGGTCATCACGAAACAGTTATTGAACTTGTTGATATTCAGCGTTTTTAGCCAATAGCTAAAAGCCAAAAGCTAATAGCTTGATTTAAATTTGCTTTTATACAAACTGAAAATGAAGGATTACATCGTACATGACGGATGGAAAATCATCGAAGATGGATTTCATCCCGATCACAATAAAATCACCGAGAGTCTGATGAGCCTGGGCAACGGGCGCATGGGGCATCGGGCAAATTTTGAAGAAAAATATTCGGGACTAACCCTACCGGGAAGTTACGTCGCCGGTGTTTACTATCCTGATAAGACACGGGTCGGTTGGTGGAAAAACGGATATCCCGAGTACTTTGCCAAAGTTCTGAATGCTGCCAACTGGATTGGCATAGACATCTGGATCGGATCGATCGTACTGGATCTTCACCAATGCAAAATCCTGAATTTCAGACGTGAACTCGACATGCTGAATGGTCTTCTAAACCGCACGTTTACCGCCGAACTTACAGACGGGAAACAGGTAAAAGTAACGGCTCAAAGGTTTGTCAGCATTTCCCAGTCGGAAATAGGAGCCATTCGCTATACCCTGCAAGCCCTGAACTTTGAAGACAAAGTCACGATTTCACCCTATATTGACTTCGATGTTATCAATTCAGATGCCAACTACGACGAAAAATTTTGGGACGAGGTGAATAAATCTGTCTCCCAGGGTGAGGGATATATCACGGCAGAGGTCAGGAAAACCTTCTTCCAGGTATGTACCGGCATGAAATACAGGCTGATCAAAAATGGAGAACCGCTGCGTTTTCATGCCGATGTGGAAGAACGCCTGAAATTTGTATCCAATCTTGTTTCCTTGCCTCTGAAAAAGGGAGACCGGCTCACGATTGAGAAGTTCGGAGTCAATCTCTCTTCCGAAAACTGCCCGAAAAATCAACTGGCCGAAACTGCCTCAAAACACCTGCATGCTGCCTATAAAAAGGGTTACGACCGCATGCTGCAGGAACATTCCGATTTATGGCACAAAAAGTGGGAGACCAGTGACATATTGATCCATGGTGACCTGGCTGCTCAGCAAGGTATCCGTTTCAACATCTTCCAGTTGCAACAAACTTATTCGGGAGAAGACGAACGGCTCAACATCGGTCCGAAAGGATTCACAGGCGAGAAATACGGAGGCTCCACCTATTGGGATACAGAGGCATACTGTATTCCATTCTATCTTGCTACTGCTCCGTCCAAAGTTGCTCGGAATCTGCTCTCCTACCGGCACAAACACCTGCAAAAGGCGATAGAAAATGCCTTGAAACTGGGCTTTAACCATGGTGCTGCGCTCTATCCCATGGTGACGATGAACGGCGAAGAATGCCACAACGAATGGGAAATCACCTTTGAGGAGATTCACAGAAACGGTGCCATCGCTTTCGCCATTTACGATTACATCCGTTATACCGGAGATACCGGTTACCTGCTGCCCAAGGGGTTTGAAGTGTTACTGGCCATTTCACGATTCTGGGCGCAGCGTGTCAACTGGTCTGAGGCCAAACAAAAATATGTGATGCTGGGCGTAACGGGTCCCAATGAATATGAAAACAACGTCAGCAACAACTTCCACACAAACAGGATTGCTCAATGGACCCTGCAATATACCCTGCAAGTCATTGATTCACTGAAAAAAGAACATCCAAAGGCCTACGCCCAACTGAAAATCAAATGGAACTTCAGTGAAGAAGAAGAGACCAAACAATGGAAGGATATCATCGAAAGGATCTATTTTGCCTACGATCCTTCCAGGGAAATATTCCTTCAACAGGATGGCTACCTGGATAAGGAACTGGTACCTGCTTCAGAACTTCCAAAGAATGAACGTCCGCTGAACCAAAACTGGTCGTGGGATCGTATCCTGCGTTCTCCCTACATCAAACAGGCAGACACGCTGCAGAGTTTTTTCCTCTTTGAAAATGACTACGATGTAGCAACCATCAAACGCCACTTCGATTTCTATGAACCTCTGACGGTACATGAATCTTCCCTCTCGCCTTGTATCCACACGATCCTCGCCTCCCTTATCGGATATCAGCAAAAGGCCTACGATCTGTATCTCCGGACCGCCCGTCTCGACCTTGACGACTACAACAACGACACGGAAGACGGATGCCACGTCACTTCGATGGGAGGAACCTGGATGTCCTTTGTACTTGGTTTTGGGGGTATGAGGGTGAAAAACGGCAAACTTCATTTCGCCCCAATTCTTCCGGAAAAATGGGAGGGATACTCTTTCCTTATCAACTTCAGGGATGCTACAATCAAAATGGAGGTCAGCAAACAGGAAGTGGTTCTGGAAAACCATTCAGGGAACGAGATGGTTATCAGTATTTACGGGAAAGAGTTTGCATTGCCTCCGATGGGTCAGTTAAAAACAACGCTTCACAAATCGATAATCGATTCTTCAATGTCGATTAGTCAATTTGAATGAACATAAAAATTAACCGCAAAGAACGCTGAGGAAACGCAAAGAACCGCAGAGTTTAATACTTCAGGATTTCTTTGCGATTCTCTGCGTAAAACTTTGCGAACTCTGCGGTTAAATTTTGATTGTTTTTAACTAACAAAATAATGATTAAATTTTATTCATATTACAGATTTTCAATCTGTTATAAATCCATTTGACTAATTATTTCACCAATTAAATGAAACTCAAAATGAAAAAAAACAGTGCATTTGCCGTGCGGACGTCGCTGTTGATGCTGTTTTGCATGATGGCTGTTCTCCTGCAGGCTGCCACTCCAAAAACGACCCTGGAACGGGTCGAACCTGCATTCTGGTGGGTAGGATTCAAGAACCCGGACCTACAGTTGCTGGTTCATGGCAACCAGATCTCCACCACAAAACCCGTTATCAACTACCCGGGTGTGGTACTTGAATCGGTAGTTTCCGTCGAAAGCCCGAACTACCTCTTCCTCAATCTAAAAATTGCCAGCAATGTCCTACCGGGAACGTTCTCCATTCAGTTTATGCTCAACGGGAAGGCTGTCCAGACCTACAATTATGAACTGAAGGCACGTGAAGCCGGATCTTCCAACCGAATTGGGTTCAACAGTTCCGATGTGCTCTACCTAATCATGCCCGACCGTTTTGCCAATGGCGATCCTTCCAACGACTCCAAACCGGATATGGCCGACAAACTGAACATGGCCGACCAGTACGGGCGTCACGGAGGTGATATCAAAGGCATGATAGACCACCTGGATTATGTCGCCGATCAGGGTTACAGCGCCCTCTGGCTTAATCCCGTCCTCGAAAATGACATGCCTCACGCTTCCTACCATGGATATGCCACCACAGACTTTTACCGCGTTGACCGTCGTTTCGGAAGCAACGAAGATTACAGGCAACTGGGCATCGAAGCGAAGAAAAAAGGAATCAAACTAATCATGGATATGATTTTCAACCACTGCGGCACAGGCCACTGGTGGATGAATGACCTTCCCAGCCACGACTGGCTGAATGCGGATGCCAAGACCATCACCAATCACCGCAAATCTGTTTCGCAGGACCCATATGTCGCCCAGCGCGACAAGGATGAGTTTCGCGATGGCTGGTTTGTTCCATCCATGCCGGATCTGAACCAGCGCAATCCGCTAATGGCCAGATATCTCATCCAGAATTCCATTTGGTGGATCGAATATGTAGGACTGGCCGGAATCCGCATGGATACCTATCCTTACCCCGATCCGGAGATGATGGCTGACTGGACCCGCGAAGTAACCAATGAGTATCCTCATTTTAACATCGTTGGCGAAGAGTGGAATACCAACCAGGTCCAGGTATCCTACTGGCAAAGGGGCAAAGTTAATGCCAACGGTTACCGTTCATGGCTTCCCAGTTTGATGGACTTCCCGCTGCAGGATGGCATCGTCAGGGCTTTCTGGGAAAAAGAGGGATGGAGCGAAGGCATCAACAGACTGTATGATGTGCTTGCACTCGATTTTCTCTATCCAGATCCGCAAAATCTGGTAGTCTTTGCCGACAACCATGATACGGAACGCTTTTTTACAGCCATCCATGAAGATTTCAGCAAATACAAAATGGCCATGGCTTACCTGATGACAACCCGCGGAATTCCCCAGATTTATTATGGCAGCGATATCCTGATGACAGGCCGCAAAGGTGATGGAGACGGAACCCTTCGCAAGGATTTTCCCGGAGGATGGGCCGGTGACAAAGTCAACGGCTTCACGGGTGAAGGACTCACTCCCCAGCAAAGGGAGGCCCAGCAATACCTGAAGAAACTGATCACCTGGCGCAAGGGCAAGGAGGTAATCCATACAGGAAAATTCCTGCACTATTTGCCAAAGGAAGGGGTCTATGTATTCTTCCGATACAATGCAAGCGAGAACATCATGGTCATCCTCAACAACAGTGACAACGAGAAACCATTCAAAAAGGACCACTACAGCGAGGGACTGAAAGGGGCAACCAAAGGACATGAAGTTATCTCCGGCAAAAGTGTTGAAGATTTGTCAGGTCTTGTCATTCCTGCACATTCAGCGATGATCCTGGAGCTTAAATAATTGCTGGAAATTTAACCACGAAGGACACAAAGGGAAAACACAAAGGACACAAAGTATTCATAATCTGTGATTTACTTTGTGTCCTTTGTGCGGACTTCGTGGCCTTTGTGGTTAAATACTTTTTTCCAGATACTTTTTGAATCAAGACCCTTCGACCCCTTCGACAGGCTCAGGGGAGTCCAAGCTCAGGGAGCAATTGGCAGAAATAGTTTTTGGAATCGCATTCTCCAAGTCTCCCAGTCCCAAAGTCTATCGGTCTTTCCTTCGCCACTCCTCCCCATCATTTCTTCAAGTGTGCAAAAATCCGGAGTTGAGTTCGCTCCGTCCTTCCGTCATCTCCGTCTTTCCTTCATCCCGGTCGTCCCAGTCACCCTGTCTGCCGCCATAATCACAAAGTAGTACATCGGTCCCAAAGAGAAATAGATCATTTGCATCCAGCGCGGGGCATGGACACAGTCGCAAATGGGCAGTCCGGGGAAGTTGGCTGTCATGGTATTCCGGATATTCAACAGGTGGTAAGCAACTGTTTCAAAAAGTATTCCGAAGAAAAGGAAAACCAGAACAAAAAGAAGGAAATTGTAGATTGGCCTGACAAATTTATAATTATTACAAACCTGGTACAATCCATAAAGCGTTAACGACCAAGCCATAAGTGGGATACTGTTCATCCCGAAAATTTTCACAAAATCTTGTTGATAGGCATAATAATCCTTTGCATAATGAACCCAAATCATTGAAACAACGGTAGCCAAAAGCAAGTGTGAAACTGCTTCAAACCTTCTCATCACGATCATATAAACTAAAACAAGTACCCAGGATGCCAGCAATACAAAATCACCCCAATTTCTGAAAATAGCAAAGAGCACGAGGACACTTAACGCAATAAAAAGATCTGAGAAAAAAAAACGTTTCCTTGATCCTGGGTGAGAGACGACCGGCATTTGAATTTGGAAGGTTGTAAAGTTTAAATCTATTCCCAAATATAAGGCAAAAAAGTGTTTATTTTGTTTGTTCAAACTACAGACAAACAGAATTGAAAATGAAGACAAAAATAGGATTGATGGGTATTGGTCTTGATACCTACTGGCCCCAGTTCGACGGACTGCTGGCTCACCTGACCGGATATCAGAACGAAATCAGCAGTAAAATCTCCGGATTTGGAGCAGAGGTGATTGATGCCGGCATGGTTGATAATCCGGTGCGCGCCCGTGAGGCCGCATCCTTTTTGGCCGGACAGGAGATCGAACTTCTTTTCATTTACATTTCCACCTATGCCCTCTCCTCCACAGTGCTTCCTGTGGCACAGAAGGTGAAGGTCCCGGTGATCCTGCTCAACCTGCAACCAGTTGCCACGCTCGACTATACCGCATTTAACAAGCTGAACGATCGTGGCAAGATGACTGGTCTTTGGCTTGAGCATTGCCAGGCCTGCTCCGTGCCCGAGATTGCAGGGGTCTTCAACAGGTCAGGCATCAAATATGACATCGTAACCGGACACCTCCAGGATCAGGATTCCTGGAAAGAAATTGAAGAATATTTCCGCGCAGCCCAGGTAGCAGCCCGTATCCGGGATAACCGGCTTGGCGTTTTGGGTCATTATTATGGCGGCATGCTGGATGTCTATACCGACCTGGCCAAACAGTCGGCTGTTTTTGGAACCCACATCGAAATGCTCGAAATGTGCGAACTGAAAAAATGGAGGGATGAGGTAACATCTTCCGAAATAGAAGAGAAAATAAGGGAGTTCAATGCCACTTTTGAGGTTACTTCCGAATGCGAATCCGCTGAAATTGAACGTGCTGCCCGAACTTCCATTGCCTTGGACAAATTGGTCGAAGCACACGGACTAGGATCAATGGCCTATTATTACGAGGGCGAATCAGGCAATGATTACGAAAACATCGTCACTTCCGTGATCGCGGGAAATACCCTGCTCACAGGGAAAAACATCCCGGTAGCCGGCGAATGTGAAGTCAAGAATGCCCAGGCCATGAAAATTATGGCCGAATTCGGGGCAGGTGGCTCCTTCTCCGAATTCTACCTGATGGATTTCAACGACGACGTGGTGATGCTGGGTCACGACGGTCCGGCCCATTTCGCTATCGCGGAAGGCCGCGTCAGGCTGGTTCCGCTTCCCCTTTACCATGGCAAACCCGGCAAGGGATTATCGATTCAGATGAGTGTCAAACAGGGACCCGTCACACTTTTGTCGGTTGTTGAAGGGAAGGAAGGTCTTTTCTTTCTCGTTGCAGAAGGAGAATCAGTCGCCGGTCCGGTACTTGAGATCGGCAACACCAACAGCCGCTACCGTTTCGCACCAGGTGCCAAAGCCTTCATGAACCAGTGGTCCAAACAGGGGCCTGCGCACCATTGCGCCATCGGTGTCGGACACCTCGCCTCTTCGATCGAAAAACTCGGGATGATGCTGGGCATTGAGACTGTGAAGGTATGCTGAGGGCAGGGGGCATGGGGCAGGGGGCATGGGGCAGGGAGCAGGGAGCAGGGAGCAGGGGGCAGGGAGCAGGGGGCAACTCTAGATCGGAAGAGCGTCGTGTAGGGAAAGAGTGTTCAGAGCCGTGGGGGGGGGGGGGGGGGGG
>CAIUUO010000158.1 GCA_903902325.1 uncultured Bacteroidia bacterium | reverse complement strand
GTGGCAGGAGGTGCTGACGCTGTTCCATTTTGGAAATTCGGAATTGCTGTTGTTGGAAGATGGAACGAAACCGGAGAAGAGAAAAGTATTCGGGATTCAGCAGTTTAATCAGTGAAAAATGAAAAATGAAAAATGAAAAATGAAAAATTATATACACAATTTGAGTATCAAAAATAAATTTTACCGAACCATTTTTAATTTTTAATTTTTAATTTTTAATTTATTTCCTTGCAATGGCCCTGATCATCCCCCTGAACATCACCAGGTGTATTGGCAGTAGGCACCACCAATAGAGCCGTCCGCTGAGCCCTTTGGGCATGAAAGTGGCAGTCTGGGACAGGTAGAATCCATCCTCCTTCAGGTCTATTTTGAATTCAAGCCAGGCTTCGCCCGGGACTTTCATCTCCGCAAATAGAAGCAATCGCTTGTTTTCGCGATTCGCAATCAGCACCCTCCAGAAATCGAGCGCATCACCGGGATTGAGTTCAGTGGCATTACGGCGACCGCGGCGCACTCCGACGCCACCCGCCATTTTGTCAATAAATCCCCGCACGTTCCAAATCCAGTTGGCATAATACCATCCTGTTTCTCCACCGATTGAGAAGACCCTGTTCAGTACTTTTTCGGGATCCCCTGCAATTTTAAGGCTTCTACTGTCCTTCATGATGCCAAAAACAGGCACATCCACGTATTCAAACAGTTGGTTCCCCTTTGCCATCGAGACTGCATCCGTCCAGCTGGAAGCCACCGTATCAAGGTTGATACGGTCGAGTGCGCGCCTGCAGGCTTCCCGGTAGGTGAGCGGTTCGATGCCCAGCATTTGCTGCAGCCTGTTGTCGCTGCACACCACCTCGACCTTCATGCTGTCGACCAGGTTAACGGCCAGGTAATAAGAGGTGGAAGTGACGAAATAAAGCCAGTAGGAAGACATCCTCGGACTAAAGAACGGAATCACACCGATCCATCGCTTCAGTCCTCGCACCTCGGCATATTGCAACAGCATCTCCTTGTAGGTCAATACTTCGGGACCGCCAATATCGAACACTTCATCGTATGTATCGGAATTGAGCATGCAGCCGGTAAGGTATTTCAGCACATCAGCCACACCCAGCGGCTGGCACCGTGTCATGACCCAGGCCGGAGCTACTACCACTGGCAAAAGCTCCATCAGGTCGCGGATGATTTCGAAGGATGCGCTGCCGCTGCCTACAATGATGCCGGCCCTGAGCACCGTGAGATGCTTGCCCGACTCTCGGAGCAGCTCCTCCACATTTTTTCTGGACTGCAGATGTTTGGAAAGTTTTTCCGAATTGGAGATTCCGCTCAGATAAATGATCTGCCTGCAATTGGTTTTACTGATGAAGGCGGCGAAATTCCTGGCAGACAATGCCTCCTCCTCCATGAACTGACCGATGGACGATGACATAGAATGGACCAGGTAAAAGGCAACATCGATGTCGATGGAGTGAAGATGCTCAGGGATGGGTTTCAGAAGGTCGATCTCATGTCCGGTGACTGTAGCATTGGCAAGTTCAGGCACAATCATCCTTCCCAGGTTTCTCACGAAGCAAGTGACATCATGTCCATTGCCGGAAAGATTCTGAAGCAGCCTTTTCCCGATATAGCCGGTACTACCGGTCAATAAAACCTTCATCCCCAGTGAAAAATAAAGATATGAGATATAAGACATGAGTTATGAGATGGTTCTATCTCACATCTCTCATGTCTCATGTCTCATGTCTCATATCTTATGTCTTATTCATAAAGTACCTTGTGGCACTCGGAACAGAAGCTGGTTTTCCACGCGCCTTTAATCTCGGTAGGATGCACAAACTCCATAGCCTTGTCGGTGGAAGTGGCGGAAATTTTTCCCGTTGGTCCCTGGTTGATGATGGAATGGCAGAGATTGCAATCGCGTGATATGGTTTCTCCCGTTTCCGTCTTGTGACGGTCGGAGTGGCAACGGAAGCAACCGTCCGACTCAAGGTGACCGATGTGATTAAGGTAACGGGTATTGTCGGCCCGCATGTATGGGAATGCATTGACTTTGTACTCATCCTGGATGGCGGCAATTGCCTGGGTAATTCTTCCCGACTCTTTGGCATAGATGGCAGGATAATTGTCCTTGTAGAACCCGACAATCGTTGTGTTGATCATGGTCATAGCTGAGTCCATGGTGGTAAAGGAAATTTTCAATGCCTCCATGGCTGCCTTTTTGATGTATGGGATATCTTTCGGTATCTTCCCTGCCACCATGGCATTGTTGATATAGAAGGTCGGCGAGTCGTACTTGTGGGAAGGCCTGTTGTGGCAATCCATACAGTCCATGGTCCTTGCAGGAATAGAATCTAAAACTGCTTTTTTTACAGGATTTTCAGTGTCCATGAATGTTTTCACAACACCTGTTTTCAGGTTGGTCATCTTCACCCATGGGATGCTTTCCCGGTCATCGGTTGTTGAAACATATTCAATCTTAATGTCCTTGTTGATGTGCCAGTGAATCCCTTCGGTCATCCCAAGCGAGCTGTGTTCAGGACCGATCTTCATCAGGAGGGAATTATTCCATTCTGTACTGGCAGAGTCTGTCAGGTAGGAACGAATGTTGACAAGTTTCCTCGCATAAAATTTCTCCGGCCAGTGGCAACGCTCGCAGGTCTCGCGGGCAGGCCTCAAATTATGAAGTGGCGTTCCGATCGGACGGGAGTATTTTTTGAAGGTTACTGAATAAACCTGGTAAAGTCCTGACAATTTGGATTTCATGTACCAGCTGGCTCCTTCACCGACGTGGCATTCGACACAGGCTACGCGGGCATGGGGGGAGTGCTGGTAGGTAACGTATTCGGGTTCCATCACCTGATGGCAAAGTTTGCCGCAAAACTCAACGGATTCGGTGTAACGGAATGCCTGGTAGCTTCCCATGGCGGAGACCAGCAAAAGCATTACGGTGATCACTGAAATGGTAAAGAAGCCTGAACGAAATTTCGGATCATTCAGGTTAAACAGGGGCCATGCGCCTGTTTCCTCTTCCTTCACCTCCTTTTTCCGGATGTGCAGGACGATTCCCAGGGGTATCATCAGCAAACCAATGACCAAAAACATTGGTACGATGATGTAGATGTACAAACCAAGATAGGTGTTACTCTTCTCCGAAAAGAGAGAAAACAGGAACAGAACAATGATCACAAGCAAACTATTGGCTGCGATAGCTGTTCCGGCAAGACTCATCCAGTTGTAATAATTTTTTGGCGGTTTCATAAATTGTATCGAGTTAATAAATTACCAGTATTCTGAAATACAAAAAACCAACTGACCTTTAAGTTAAGATAACCATTGAGACAATTTGGTCGTTACAGAACTTGTTTGAGTCCAAAATTATAGCTTTTCATGTAAATATCTAGATGCTTGATGCAAAACAGATTCATTCTCAATAATTGAGGGCGAGGAATGACGGAGAGACGGAATGACAGAGAAGACTGGGGGATCGCAACTCCAAATACTATTTCTGAAATATAGAAAGATAACTAAGTGGCAATGCAGACCGACCTTGACAAACTGGAAATGACAAGATGTTCGTGTGGTTTTTTTTGCGAATTTTGAGCATCAAACGAGATGACCAAGATGAGAGACATTGAGAATCTGAAAGATATTCACCTGCTGGTTGATGCTTTTTACGCTAAAGTCAGGAAAGACCAGACCATTGGCTTTTTTTTCAACGACAGGCTGGAGGGTAAATGGGAAGCGCACCACAAAAAATTGTATCGGTTCTGGCACACGGTATTGCTCAGGCGTCCTGATTATTTCGGCCATCCTGTTCCCATCCATTTCGGTATGCACATAAAAAAAGAACATTTCGACCACTGGTTAGAGGTGTGGTGTACTACCGTGGATGAACTTTTTGCGGGAGAGATTGCTGAAAGGGCCAAGTTCAGGGGCAAGACCATGGCGAAAGCCTTCTACAGCAAAATAAAGAAAGCGGACGAAGCGAGTTGAGGGGACGAGAGGACGACTAGGATGACTGGGCCGAGGGGACGAGGGGACGAATGCAACAACGGAAAGTTGCTCCCTGAGTCTGGACTTCCCTGAACTTGTCGATGGGTCGAAGGGTCTTTTTCCTTTATCCTTTTTCCTTTATCCTTTATCCTTTTCCCTTTTCACTTTATCCTTCCCCATGAGGGTCTTCCTTATCCAGAAAGTAAAAATATAGTTTTTCGATGGCTGTCCTGATTGCCTGGTTTATTGGCATCTGAGGAACAGCAAGTTCCGGATCCAATGCCATCAAACGCATGAAATAGTTGCTGAAAATGGGCATCTCTTCCGGATGGTCGGCTGCCAGTTCACCTGCTTTTGCCACGGCGGCCGTCTGGGTACATTTCATGATTTTGCAGGTTACAAGCACTGGCTGGCCCTCCCTGTTTAGCCTGAATCCGAAACCAAAAAGCCTGCAAATCAATCCTCGGTGCTCATAATATTGACATCCCCACGCTCCCCTGGCAGTAGCATCCGGATCAAAGCATGCACACCATGGATGTTTCGGATGATCCAGTTTAGCCAGGAATTCATCCACCTTACCGGTTTTGTACAACCAGGCGGCCAAAGGCATGAATTCAAGCGGGGAAGCCTCTATGTCGGACTTGCGGCAACACATCCCGCAAAAATCAGGACACTTCAAGCCACTTTGTCCGGCTATCGTCTTAAGATGAGTATCAAGTTCACTAAAAACTTTTTCAACCTCATCAATAATCCATTCTTGTCGCATGATGGTTCAGATTAATGAAAAAAGAGGTAACCAATACAAATAGCCGCAACAAGTCCGACGAAGTCGGCCAGCAAGGCGCAAGCCAGTGCATGCCTGGTTTTCTTGATTCCTACAGAACCAAAATAGAGAGCCAGGATAAAGAAGGTAGTATCGGATACTCCTTGAACGGTACAGGTCAATTTCCCAACAAAAGAGTCGGCTCCATAGGTCTTCATCGCGTCAATCATCATTCCGCGGGAACCACTTCCGCTCAGCGGCTTCATGAGTCCGGTAGGCAAAGCAGCCACAAATTCAGAATTGATCCCCAGCGAATCGAAAATCCATTTTACGCCGGCCACCAAAAAATCCATGGCACCGGATGCCCGAAAAACGCCAATTGCCACCAAAATGGCTACCAGGTAAGGAATTATCCTGACCGCTGTCGCAAAACCTTCCTTCGCGCCATCGATAAATGTCTCGTACACATTGATTTTGCTCCTTACACCAAGCAGGAGAAAGAACATAATCAGAGAAAAGAGAATCAAATTGGTAGCGACTTTTGAGACAATTGAAATCTGTTCCTGTGGCATGTGGCTGATGAAATAAATCAGGGTTGCCACCAGGGCAGTCGTTCCAAGGAGGTAGGACAGGATAACCTTGTCCCAAAGTTTGATCTTTTGGACAATCGAGACGGAGATCAACCCCGTCATGTTGGCAAAGAAGGTGGCGAAGAGGATTGGAATGAAAATGTCGGATGGAGCCTTTGCCCCCAATTGTGCACGATAAACCATGATGGAGATCGGGATCAGGCATAATCCCGAGGCATTCAGTACCAAAAACATGATTTGCGGGTTGGAGGCAACCTCCTTGTTGGGATTGCTTTCCTGCATCTCTTTCATGGCCTGTAACCCCATCGGTGTGGCGGCATTGTCGAGTCCCATCATGTTGGCGGCAAAGTTGAGCATCATCGGACCGTAGGCAGGATGATTTTTGCCCAAATCAGGAAAGAGCTTGTCGAAAAACGGTCCGATCAGTTTCGAGATGATTTTGACGATCCCACCCTGCTCGCCGATTTTCATGATCCCGGACCAGAAAGCCAAAACGCCTGTTAGTCCCAGAGAGATTTCAAAACCGGTCTTCGACATTTCAAATGTGGCGGTAACCATCTCGGAGAAGGTATCCACATTGCCCAGGACTATCAATTTGAACAGGGCGATCACAAATGCGATCACGAAGAAAAAAATCCAGAGATAATTTAGGGCCATGAATATTGGACGAGTCTTTTGGGTTACTTAAGGATGGTAAAAATAAAAAAATCCGGAACGTTTCCGGATTTTTTTTATCTGTTATCGGTTTCTGCTCAATATTTCTTCGCAAAATCATCCGCAAGTGCGTTGATGGCTTCATCCGTCAGGTCAGATCCGTTGTGGATGACCAACCTGTAACGGAATGCAACCGATTTTCCTGCCGGGATAATGAAGTTCAAAGTCTCCTTCCCTTTGGTGAAAATACTCCAGCCAAGCGGATTTGCGGCAAATAATCCATATCCTCTGGCATGCCAGTAAGTAGGATAGCCTATATTCAGAGGATGATCAAACATGACGATCGCCACTTTATCGTTTCCAATGGTACCATTCAGGTCCACCCATTTTCCGCGTGTGGACCAAACGGCATCATCCTTGATTCCTTCGCTGCTACGGTAGCTTCCGGTTACGCCTTCATTGCTCATGGATTTCACGGTAGTGGGATTTCCCTTGGCATCGGTTAGGGTAACCTGATCTTTGGAGGGAAGTTCCAGTTGACGGGCCACGCGCATTCCGATGAGCCCTTCCTTGTTGTCGGCCATTGGCACCGGAGAATTTCCGGCAGTCAGGGTGGTAATCCTGTCGATGATGCGGGTCGCACCCTGGTTGATAAAGTGAAGTTCCGTTTTCTCTGCGAGAAGTTGCTTGCCGTCAGGACCATCCCAGGATGCAGTCACAACAAGCAGACCGTGACCTTTTCCACCCTCCTGCTTCTCAATGGTTTTATGGTGGATCGTCCCGTATTCATTTTTCTTTTCGGCGGGTATCGCCGTTGAATTGTTCCAGAAATCCAGTTTATTTACGTCACCGTAATTGAACCAGATGCCGATGTGGTGAGGATGATCTGTCCGCTCCCCTGCCCTTGGTTTCAAGGGATAGCCGCGGGTAACTTCAGTTCCCGAGGCTGTAATTACCGGGTACAATACCGGTTTCATGACATCGTCAGGCCACAAGTAGGAGGTGAAAAGTTTTCCGTCCATCATTACATCGACCTGTTTCTGGCCACTTTTGTCGACGAAAGATACCTTCCCCTGCTCTTTGTTTTTGGAGGTATCTTTTGAATAAAGAGGTTGAATTGTCATTACCTGCGTTAAAATAAAACACAAAATCAGCGCTGCTCTCATTTTTTTCATTTTGAATTGGAAAAGTTTAACAAGAGGTAAAAATAACAAATCCAGACTTCTCATCCACTTTGTTTTCATGAAATTTGAAAGAAAATACAAAATGAAGGACTGATATTATTTATATCATTGATTTTTGTGCCTCCAAGCTGATAATTTGAATCTTATCATCTTGACAGATTCGGCAAAGTTCAATTTTTATCCATTTTTATATACTTTTGCTCCCGCCCGATTTACTTCGCAGCCGGTATCGGGATCGCAAAACTGTAACGTGCCCGTATAAAATCCGTAAACGATTCGGATTGAAATAAAATAATTTAGAATATAGACAGACTGATCATGCAGACAAAAAAGACTTTCATTTGGATTTTCGCCGTCATACTGACCATTTCAGCAGCTATTTATCAAAGGCTGACTGGCCCGACCCACCCCCAGAGAACACAAATCTCCATTTCCGGCCAAACCTATAAATTCAAACTCCTCCGAACTTTCGATGGGGATGGAGATTGCCCTATCACCGTAGCTATGCCTGATACAGTGGTCAAGGGAACGCTCGAATACAGGGTTTACCCGCAAAAAGTAGATTATACTAAATTGGAAATGAAACGTCAGGGGGAAAACCTCTCTGCCTCTTTGCCTCATCAGGGAATGGCCGGCAAACTGGAGTACAAGGTTGTCTTCACCAAAGGCAATGAACAATTTGTGTTGAACAATGGTGCCCCGACAGTTATCCGCTACAAGGGATACGTGCCCAATTTTATCTTGTTCCCCCATATTCTTTGCATGTTTTTGGCTATGCTGTTCAGCAATGTAGCCGGAATCTTTGCCCTCTTCAAAATTCCATCCCGGAAGATGCTCAAGATCACCCTCGGAACTATATTCATCGGTGGACTGATCATGGGCCCCCTTGTACAAAAATATGCCTTTAACGAACTTTGGGCAGGTGTACCCTACGGTTGGGACCTTACAGACAACAAGACCCTGATTGCCTTTGCAGCCTGGATGATCGCCTACCTCTTCAACCGCAAACAGGAATCAAGGTATTGGGTTGTAGCCGCTATGGTTGTCACATTGGGCATTTTCTCGATCCCTCACAGTCTTTTCGGTTCCCAGCTTGATGCAAATACCGGAAAGATCATTCAGGGAAGCATTATGCCCTATATTTCGATGTTCTTTTAATGATTCAATTAATTAAGTGATTGCCACATGAGAAACACCCTGCTTGCTATTGTGTTAATTCTGATGTCATTCCAACTTTCAGCCCAACCCGACAATTGGTACTTCTCGATCACCATGGGAGGTTGTTGGCCTGTACGATCATTTGCCACCACAGATCCCGCCGTAACGGATGCTGGTTTTGCAAAGAACGGTTTTGCACTCAATCTGGATGCGACCTACCCTTTGAGCAACCACTGGGGATTGAAGGGAATGGTCTCATTGAATACCAATCCTGTCGATAGAAACGGGATGGGTACCATGATGGAAGACAGGATGAAGAAACAGATTGCATTCACTGAGACTCAAAGGGACTATTTGAGCCTTACGGTGAATTCTTGGCTAACCAACAGTATGCTTTTCGGACCCGTGTTCACCCTGAACTTCGACAGGTTTGCCTGGGATTTTATGGCCATAGCAGGCATGAATGTAACCTATTTGCCCAATCAGCAGCTTCTTCTGAAAGATCCAACAAAGAACTGGGAATATTTGCAGCACAACACCAACAACATCAATCTCTCCATGGCATACCTGGCTGGTACTGCCGTTCGCATTAACGTTTCTCAAAAGCTTCAGCTCAAAGTTGGCGTTGATTACCAGATGTCACAATCAAAAAACAACTGGGAGGAGATTAGGTCGACCAAGAACGGTAGCAGCGTGATTAACGAACAACTGAACAATGGCAATACCATTGTCGCCAAAGATGTGATCATGGGTACGATTGGGTTTGTTTACTACTTGTGATCCAATGTTGCGAGTTACAGATTACGGGTCCCATAGTCCCCTAGTCTTTCCGTCTCTCTTTCATCCTAGTCGTCCCAGTCGTCCACTCGTTTTACCTCAATGAATCTCCCCGTCCAGTATCACCATTTCAATCAGATCGGAACTGAAGGCATACGGAAAGTATTGGTAGGATGGAATTTTTTTGGTAACGAAGACATTGGCAGCCTTTCCTTTGGTAATGGTACCATATCCGTCGACAATGCCCATGAGATAGGCAGAATTGATGGTTGATGCGTTAATGACCTCCTCGGGGTTCATCCCGTATTTGATACAGGCCAGCGACTGCATAAATTTCATGTCGCAGGAGGGCATGGATCCCGGATCAAAATCCGTGGCAATTGCGAGCGGCAATCCGGCATCTATCATTTCGCGGGCCGAAGAGGTGGAGAGATTGTGGAAAAATGAGGCGCCCGGCATGATCACCGGGAATAGACCTGATTCGGCCATCAGAAAAATCTTCTCTCTCGTAATTTGTCCAGAATGATCCATTATATCCAGACAGGTTTTGATATTGAGTTCGTTCACACAATTCAGCCCAAGTTCATCTGAGTGAATCTTCACATTCAGTCCCTGACGCAAACCCGCATAAAGCAACTGTTCCGTTTCAGCTCGGGTCAGAAATTGCTGATCATAGTATAAATCGAGATTATCGGCAAGTTCATCCCGGGCAATTACCGGCAGAATATCCATGACTTGATCCATGTATCTGGAAGGAGATCTCCTGTAATTTTCGTGATAGGTATGCGAACCAAGAAATGTAGATTTAATTAGCAGTGGTGTGGTTCTCTTCAATTTCCGGATCACCTGCAACAACTTCAGTTCGTCATCAATATCAAGTCCGTAACCGCTTTTAATTTCAATCGCACCGGTTCCCTTCCTGACGACTTCGCCCAGATGATCCATAGCCTGCAGGAAAAGTTCATCAATAGACATTTCATGCAACTGAACAAATGAGTCGGTGAAACTCACTCTTTCGGGATGCTTCTCCAGGCGACGTTTTGAAAAATCAGGAACAGGACTGAAAGGGTAAAGCAAGTGTGAATCCGGATCGCAAAAACTGGGAAATACGAGTCGTCCTTTGCAGTCAATCTCCATCAAGAACTCGGAATTTTCAAAATGGCTCACCCCCAATTCTTCCATGGAGCCATAATCAACGATCATTTCATTACTGATCAGCAAAAAGGCCTCGGGGATCGTACGAAGCGTTGCCATCTCCTTTCCGGCCAGATAAACTGATGGTTTCTCGCCGGTCTGTACCAAATCCTTGATATTGAGAAGCAATAAATCCACTATAGAAATTGCTGTAAATGAGTGATTTGTGATTTTATTGCTATAAAGATAAAAATTTATTCAACAAAAACAACATTTCTGTTACCAAAACGGCAAAAAAAAACCTGCTTGAATCAAGCAGGTTCGCAAAATGTTTTCGTCTTGTTATTCAGGAGATATAGCATCTGTGGGACATACTTCCGCGCAAGATCCGCAATCTGTACAAAGCTCAGCATCAATTTTATAGATTTCGCCTTCAGCGATTGCCTCAACCGGACACTCATCGATGCATGTTCCACAAGCGATGCATTCGTCAGAAATTTTATAAGCCATAACTTAAATTATTGGTTTTACAGAAAAAGAATTCAATAAATCAGTGCAAAAGTACAAAGCTTTGTGTGAAATAAAAATATTTTAATGAAAATTTGCCCAATTATTAAACATGTGCCTAAAGTGAGCTAGAGTGACTAGAGTTAATAAAGTTATGAACTCAGAACATAAGTTCGTCGTGGCGAAGTACTTTAGTCACTTTAGTCACTTTAGTTACTCTAGTTCACTTTAGGCACTTTCCCATAAACGCACCACGCTCTCAACCCACACTCCGCGCACAATGGTTTCCTGGCCTGGCATACGTACCTTCCATGCAGAATCAGCCAGTGGTGCGCAATGGGAAGAAGTTCTAAAGGGAATAGTTTCACGAGCTGCCGTTCTGTCTCCTCAGGAGTTTTTGACCCTACCGTGAGGCCCAACCGGGCAGAAACCCTGAATACATGGGTATCGACAGCCATGGCTGGCTTATTGAATACAACCGACAAAATCACATTGGCCGTCTTTCTGCCTACTCCAGGCAACAGCAGTAATTCTTCCATTACTTCGGGTACAGTACCCTGAAATTCAGATACAAGCTTTCGAGCCATCCCTACCAGGTTCTTGGCTTTGTTGTTGGGATAGGAACAGGATCGGATGTAATCAAACACCTCATCAGGTTCTACTTCCGCCATCTTTGCCGGTGTGGGGAAACGCTCCAGGAGAGCGGGAGTAATCATATTTACCCGCTTGTCGGTACATTGGGCCGACAGGATCACGGCTACAAGCAATTGATAAGGATTATCAAAATGAAGCTCCGTCTCAGCCACGGGCACATTCTCCTGGAACCATTCGATTACCTTTTCACAAATATCTTTGGGTTGCATACAATCAAAGGATTAGAAGAAGTTAAAAATAATCAATTCTGAACCAAAAAAACACTTCGTGCTATAAAACTGATCAAATTACTTATAGGCTCCTTCCTTCCATCTCTCCTTCATCTCCGTCTCTCCGTCTCCTTGTCCCTAAGTCCAGCAGTCGACTTTCTCCTCCCCTCTTTTCTCCTATGCACCCGATGCAATATCCGGCTTAGATATTACCTTTGCCCCACAAAGTTTTTTTATGATCCCATATTTACAACTCGATAATCTCTCAAAAAGCTGGGGTGACAATCCACTTTTCGAAAATATATCCCTCACGATCAATCAGGGCGAAAAAGTAGCCCTGATAGCCAAAAATGGTGCCGGTAAAACGACCCTGATGAACATCATCTTCGGGCATGAGGTCGCCGACAACGGCAAAGTCTTCTTCAACAACGATATCCGCATCGGGTATCTGCGCCAACTGCCGGAATTGAATCCGGATGAGACAATCCTGGAGGCGGCATTCAGTTCATCAGGCGAAACCATTAACGCCGTGCGTGAATACGAGAGCGCCCTGGAAAGTCACGATCCCAAAGCAATCGAAAGGGCCATGGAGAAGATCAACCACCTAAACTGCTGGGATTTCGAACTGAAGATCAAGCAAATCCTGACCGAACTCAACATCCATGATCTGCAGCAACCCATCCGGGAGCTTTCAGGCGGACAAAAAAAAAGAGTGGCACTTGCCCATGTACTGATCGATGAACCCGACTTCCTGATATTGGATGAACCTACCAACCACCTCGACCTGGAGATGATCGAATGGCTTGAACGAACACTCGAAAAGGCAAAATGTACCCTGCTGATGGTTACCCACGACCGATATTTCCTGGATCGTGTCTGCAATGAGATTATTGAACTCGATGATCAATCTCTTTTCAGGTACAAAGGAAACTACTCATTTTATGTAGAAAAACGGAACGACCGCATTCAAAACCTCAACACTGAGATTGAACGGGCCAGAAATCTGTTCCGAACAGAGCTCGACTGGCTGAGACGAATGCCCAAAGCCCGGACGCACAAATCAAAATACCGAACCGAAAATGCCAATGTATTGAAAGAAAAAGCATCGAAACGAATCGATGACGAAAAATTGGAATTGGCTATCAACTCACATAGACTCGGCCACAAAATCATCAATCTCGACCATATCTCCAAGGCGTTTGGCGATGTGACCATCCTGAAGGATTTCAGTTATAAGTTTGCACGGTACGAAAAAGTCGGCATCGTGGGGAAGAATGGGTCCGGAAAGAGCACCTTCCTCAATCTCCTGACAGGCATTTACCAACCCGACAGTGGCAGGATGGATGTTGGGGAAACCGTCCGTTTCGGCTATTTCAGGCAGGATGGTATTCAGTTTTCACCCGAAGCCAGGGTAATCGATATCATCAAGGAAATTGCCGAGGTGATTGAGATGGGCGACGGCTCCAAACTCAGTGCATCTCAGTTCCTGACCTATTTTCTGTTCCCACCCGATACGCAATATTCCTATGTGGCCAAATTGAGCGGCGGAGAAAAAAGACGACTGTATCTCTGCACCGTCCTGATGCGGAATCCAAATTTCCTTATCCTGGATGAGCCTACCAATGATCTGGACATCATGACCCTGAACGTCCTGGAAGACTACCTTAAATCCTTCACTGGCTGCACCCTTGTAGTCTCCCACGACCGATTCTTCATGGATAAAATAGTGGACCATCTTTTTGTTTTCGATGGAAATGGAGTGATCAAGGATTTTCCGGGCAACTATTCCGACTACCGTGATTGGGCGGAAGACAGGGAAAAAGCGGAGCAAAATGTAGTCAAAACAGACAAGCCAGTCAGGGAAAAACCAGTCGACGACAAGAAGAAACTAAGTTTCAAGGAGAAAAAGGAGTTGGAAGAGCTCGAGAGAGAGATTACTAATTTGGAAAAAGAAAAGAAGTTCCTGGAAGAAGAACTTAACTCCGGTTCTCTTGGTGCGGATGAACTGAACAAAAAATCGATTCGGTACGGAGAAATTACTCCGCTGCTGGAAGACAAGGAACTGAGGTGGCTGGAGCTAAGTGAATAGTTGAATGAGTTGACAGTTTTGAAAGTTGCTATTTAGAACCCATCCATATTTTTACTCTCCTGAATTTCCACAGTTGCTACTAAATAATTTTTCTTTTATTTTGCCCCGACTTTTGCTATGCCCGCGGGCAGATTGACCTTAATTTAAAAAAAAGAAAAATTTAGAAAATGAAGAAATTAATTGCATTCCTTTCAGTGGCAACACTATCCATGGCATTAATCGTTGGCGCAAGTGCAAACGATAAAATTATGAAGACCCATAATGCAAACCCAGATGGAAAACCGGATGGGAAAAATATGAAGTGTGTTTTCTGCCACAATTCGCAGGAGGGTGGTATTCCAAAGAAAAAAGGTCTGGGTATGAAAAAAGGCGAAGCTAATTACGCTAAAACCTTAGCCAATCCTACCTGCTCATCTTGTCACAAAAAATAGAGGTACAGAAACGTCTCTTTTGTTTCCAGTGACAGACCCGTTTGCTGAAGGTTCAGACTTTCATCAAACGGGATTTTTTTGGGGAACAATCCAATTCAGGAAATATCAGACACCGGTTTCCAGTAAATATTTTTTGAATGTTCCAAAGTCCGTCCCCATCTGAACTGTTTTCTTCTTCCCTTTCATGAATTCAAACAGTCGTTCTGGCATGGGCACATTGCCTTTCCCTACTATCTCCTCCACGGTTTCAGTGAATTTGGCAGGGTGGGCTGTCTCCAAAAAGATACCCACTTCATCAGGCTGCAACTGCTCTTTCAGGGCACGGTAGGCAACGGCGCCATGAGGATCACACAAATATCCTGTCTCTTTGTAACATGCTGACAGGCTCTCGCTGATTTGTCCATCTGTGTAAGTCGTTCCCGACATAACTGTAGTTACCCGTTCATGATCATGCTTAAAAAGATCCAGGATACGTGCAAAATTGCTCGGATCACCCACATCCATGGCATTCGCGATGGTAGTAACGGAAGGTTTGGTCTGGTAATCACCCGTCTGCAGATAATTGAATACCACATCATTGCTGTTATTGGCTGCAATAAACCTTGAGACAGGCAATCCCATGATGTTCGCAATCAGTCCG
The DNA here is from genome assembly GCA_903902325.1 of uncultured Bacteroidia bacterium. Taxonomy (GTDB): domain Bacteria; phylum Bacteroidota; class Bacteroidia; order Bacteroidales; family Prolixibacteraceae; genus CAINVV01. The sequence continues at coordinate 71,821 of CAIUUO010000158.1, read as the reverse complement.
GCAGTCAGGTTGCCAAAATTGCCGCTTGGAACCGAAAACACGATCTTCTTACCCTTGGTCATTAATTGGGCAACCGCATTGAAATAATAAAACGCCTGGGGCAAAAACCGGGCTACATTGATCGAGTTGGCGGAAGTCAGCACCATTTTCGATTGAAGTTCATCGTCCATGAAAGCGGCCTTCACAAGCGCCTGACAGTCGTCGAAGGTTCCGTCCACTTCAAGTGCTGTAATGTTCTGTCCCAGCGTTACAAATTGCTTTTCCTGAATCTCGCTTACTTTCCCTTTGGGGTAAAGCACATGTACCCGAATTCCTTCAATTCCCAGAAAACCGTTGGCCACTGCACTTCCGGTATCGCCCGAAGTAGCTACAAGTACATGGACTATTTCCTTTTCTTCCGAAAGGAACCAGGAAAGCATCCTGGCCATAAAGCGGGCGCCCACATCCTTGAATGCCAGGGTCGGGCCATGAAATAACTCCAGCGAATAAATATCCTTGTCAACTTCGATTAGAGGAGTGTTAAAACTCAGTGTGTCATACACAATCTCCTGCAACTTATCTGCCGGGACATCCTCTCCGAAGAAATTTTTCGCCACTTCGAATGCCATTTTTTGAAAGGTAAAATGGGGCATCTGCGCAAAAAATACCGGTTCCAGCGGAATAATGTGTTCCGGCATGTACAATCCCCGATCGGGTGCCAGTCCTTTGGTGACGGCGGTACGAAGGTCTACCTTGGGAGAAAGTTTGTTGGTACTGTAGTATTTCATTTAAATTCGACAATTCGACAATTCGACAATTCGATAATGAATGGCATGGTTAAAATGGAGTGATAAACCCAATAGGGTGTATTCTAAAATCGAAAATCGAAAATCGAAAATTTTAAAGTTAGTACATTTATTTCTTGAATTGCAGAAGTGCTTCCATGAACTCCTTGCCGCTAAGTTCGCCATAGCTTCCCATCTTTGCCGAAGTTTCGTCATATCTGTCAACTGCATCCGGTACTTCCCCGGGCCTGTGGATCGTGAAAGGAACAGCATCCCGGGTATGTGTGCGTAATTTCCAAGGTGTCGGATGATCCGGCAACATGGCGATAGTGACAGGTTCTTCCATTTTGGCAGTCTCTTCCAGCAAATATTTGAGAATGCGCTGATCCAGGTATTCGATGGTCCTGATTTTCAGTTCAGCATCACCTTCGTGACCTGCTTCATCGCTTGCTTCCACATGGAGATAGACGAAGTCGTGGTCCTTCAGCGCCAGGATAGCCGCTTCTGCCTTTCCTTCATAATTGGTGTCATACAGACCTGTGGCCCCCTTTACCTTGATCACATCAAGTCCGGCATAGACGCCGATACCCTGAATCAAATCGACGGCCGAGATAACAGCGCCATGCCGGATGCCGAACATCTCCTTCAGGCTCTTCATGGCAGGTTTGTACCCCGGCGACCAAGGCCATATAGAGTTGGCAGGTTCCTTTCCAGCAGCCTTCCTGGCAAGATTGACGGGATGGTTTTCGAGCAGTTCTTTTGAACGGCCGATCAGTTCATTCAGAAGCCGGGCAGTAGATTCGGCAGAAACATCAGCAGCTTTTGGCAGCAATGGCTCGTATTTCTTTCCGGGTACGTCGTGAGGTGGAGTGCAAGTAACCTGCTTGTTCCCTCCTTTGATGACCAGCAGGTGCCGGTAGGAAACGCCTGTATAAAAACGGATTTTATCGCTGGCGAGATGCTCATTGAGATATTTAATCAGTTCATCCGCCTCTTCCGTGGTGATGTGTCCGGCAGAGTGGTTCAGGATGATGTCGCCTGTCAGGGTAACCAGGTTGCAGCGAAGCGCCATGTCTCCTTGCTGAAGGGTAACACCGATGCTTGCGGCCTCAATGACTCCGCGGCCTTCAAATACAGCTGGCACGTCGTATCCCAGTACGGCCATGTTCGCCACCTCGCTTCCGGGATGGAGGGAAGGCGGAATCGTTTTCAGCGTACCGCTTCTTCCGAGCGTCGCAAGGCGATCCATGTTAGGTGTTTTGGCCAGCATAAGGGGGGTCTTCCCCCCCAATTCCGCTTCGGGCTGATCGGACATGCCATCGCCCAGTAATATGATATACTTCATTTCAATAACTTGCTTTTCTCATTATTCAATTATTCTACGGATTGAAATGTGAAAGGTTTAAGAAAAGGACTGGGAGACGGGACGAGGGGGAGACTGGGAGACAGACAAATCTTGATTTCCGCATAACCCGTAACTTGTAACCCGTAACTTGTAACTTTCCACATTAATCAAATGTTCGCCACCTTGATCAGATCGGCGAAGACACCGGCAGCGGTCACAGCTGCGCCTGCACCGTATCCCTTGATCAGCATGGGCGATTCGTTGTATCTTTCCGTAGTCAGTAAGACAATGTTGTTACTTCCTTCCAGATCGTAAAATGGATGGCCCGGACTAACTGACTGAAGCGATACAGAGGCACGCCCCTCCTCCATCAACCCAACAAAACGCCATTTTTTCTTTTCTTTCTCCAGGATGATCCTTTCGGTTTCAAAATAGGCATCCATCTGATGAATGTCCCTCCAGAAATCATCGATGGTCGAGTTAAAATAGGAATCAGGGATGAAGCGTTTTTGTACCACATCTTCCTGACTCAGTTTGTATCCTGATTCCCTGCCAAGGATAACTAATTTCCTGACCACATCCACTCCGCTGAGATCGATGCGAGGGTCCGGCTCGGAGAACCCCTTCTCCTTGGACATTCGGATCGCCGAACTCAAAGGAACTTCACTGCTCAGAGTATTGAAAATGAAATTGAGCGTTCCGGAAAGCACTGCTTCGATCCTGACGATGCGATCCCCTGACCGCATCAGGTCATTGATGGTCGAGATGAGCGGCAGCCCGGCGCCTACGTTTGTTTCGAAGAGATATTTGACGCCATGCTTGGCAGCAAGTTCCTTCAACTCCCTGTATGCCTGGTAGTCGGATGAGGCTGCCACCTTGTTGGCGGCTACGATGGAGATGTAGTTGTTCAGGATGGTATGGTACTGGTCTGCCACCTTCCTTTCCGCAGTGCAATCCACAAAGACTGAGTTGAACATGTTCATCCCGATCATCTGAGTGCAAAAACTGCCCATATCCGATTTCTCAGCCGTTTCACTGGCAAGTAATTTTGCGATGGAGATCGGTTCCAACCCTTCGCGGTCGAAAATCATCTTTCTGGAATTGGCTACCCCACAGATGCGAAGTTTCAGCCTGTGTTCCTTCTGAAGTTTCAGCTGCTGCTGGCTGATCTGCGTGATCAGATCCCTTCCTACGGTACCGATGCCGACCAGGAAAATGTTTAATTCGATAAACGGAGACAAGAAGAAGGATTCATGAACCACATTGAGTGTCTTCCGGAGATCCGATTTTTTGACCACCCATGATATGTTTTGTTCAGAGGCGCCTTGCGCGATAGCCACTACATTGATACCGTTCTTTCCGATTGTATTGAACAATTTACCGGCGATACCGGCCGAATGTTTCATGTTTTCTCCTACAATGGCAACGATGCAGAGATCCTCCTCACTGCTGACCTTGTTGATCAGTCCGGAGGTAATTTCCCTGTCAAACTCTTGCTGAATGGCAGTTTCCGCAGCTTTCCCTCTGTTTGAGTCAATCGCGAAACTGATTGAATTCTCCGAAGATGCCTGTGAAATGAGAATCACGTTGATCTCCTCCCGGGCCAAAGCTCCGAAGAGCCTCATGGCAATACCTGTCACACCGACCATACCGAGTCCCTGAACAGTAAACAGGGAGATTCCATCGATGGAAGAGATGCCCTTGATGGGCTGCTCTGCACCGGTGCGTTCGGCATATCCGATCAGTGTTCCTTTTGCCGAAGGATTCAAGGTGTTTTTTATCTGTACAGGTATCGATTTCTGATAAACGGGTAGAATTGTTGGAGGGTAGATCACTTTCGCCCCAAAATGGGACAATTCCAACGCTTCGCTATAGGTAAGTTGTGGAATGGTATAGGCTTTGCTGATTACGCGCGGGTCGGCCGTCATGAAGCCATCCACATCGGTCCATATCTCCAGTTTTTCTGCATCCAGAGCGGCAGCAAAGAGTGCAGCCGTATAATCTGAACCGCCTCTGCCCAATGTGGTCACAGTTCCGTCGGGTGCCGACGAGATGAATCCGGGAGCCACAGCCACTTTATTTAAACCGGAACATACCAGCTTGATTTTGTCATAGGTAACTTTAAAATCAACATTGGCCTTTCCATGGGTCTTATCTGTAATAATGACAGAAGCGCTGTCTATCAGTTCAGCATTCAGGTAACGTGCTATAAATATGGAGGAGAGTCGCTCTCCGAAACCCATCACCTTATCGAGCGTTTTGGCCGTGAGTTCGCCAATCAGCCTGACTCCCTGCAAGATCTTCTCCAGTTCGTCAAAGATGTTCTTCATCTTTGCTTTTACCACATCCAGTGTGGCCTGGTCAAAAAGACCGGACATCAGATCGTCATGCCTTGCCCTGATTTCTTCAAGATAAGGATTGATTTCCTGTCCCTTTGCCCCGGCATTAGCGGCTGCGAGCAACTTATCTGTTATCCCGCCTACAGCACTGACCACAACGATCAGATCAGAATTTTGATTTCGAACTATTTCGCCGATTTTCTTTACATTTTCAGCGGAACCTACGGATGTTCCTCCAAATTTTATAACCTTCATTCTTATTTCAATTACAGTTTATCAGATCAGCCCGACCGCAAATGTTAAAAAAAAAATCTGAACCGAGGCTCTTTCGGTCCAGATTTCGTGTTTATTTTACGTTAATTTTATTTTTCGATGGATGGCGAGTAGTTTGCAATGATCTTCTTTTCAATCTCATCAGCCAGCTCCGGATTGTCAATTAACAATGCCTTGACACCTTCACGTCCCTGTCCGAGTTTGGTCTCCCCGTAACTGAACCATGAACCGCTCTTCTTGATGATATTCAATTCAACGCCCAGATCAATGATCTCTCCGGTTTTGGAAATACCCTCACCAAAAATGATATCAAATTCTGCCTTGCGAAACGGTGGTGCAATTTTATTCTTGACAATCTTTACACGGGTATGGTTTCCTTGAACATCTTCACCATCTTTTAACTGTCCGATTTTCCGGATATCCACCCTGACTGAGGCGTAAAATTTCAATGCGTTGCCACCAGTGGTAGTTTCAGGGTTACCAAACATTACACCGATTTTTTCGCGCAACTGATTAATAAAAATGACACAGGTCTTTGTTTTACTAATACTGGCTGTCAGTTTCCGGAGCGCCTGCGACATCAGTCTTGCTTGCAATCCCATTTTTGAATCACCCATTTCGCCTTCAATTTCCGCCTTGGGTGTTAATGCCGCTACGGAGTCGATGACGATAATATCGATGGCACCTGACCGGATCAGGTTATCAGCAATTTCAAGCGCCTGCTCTCCGTTATCAGGCTGGGAGATCAGCAACTCGTTGATGTTGACACCCAATTTGGTGGCATAGGCTGTATCAAACGCGTGCTCAGCGTCAATAATGGCAGCAATTCCGCCTTGCTTCTGCGATTCTGCAATGGCATGAATCGCAAGGGTCGTCTTCCCTGAAGATTCAGGTCCGAATATTTCAATTACCCTGCCTTTGGGATATCCACCGATTCCAAGGGCAAGATCCAGCGCAATTGAGCCGGAACTGATAGCTGCCACATCATCCACAGGTTTGTCCCCCAAGCGCATGATGGAGCCTTTCCCGTAACTTTTTTCAATCTTGTCCATCGTCAGCTGTAAAGCTTTCAATTTCTCAAGGTTAACCAACTTGTCTGCGCCTGCAGCCTTCACATCTTCTTTAGCCATTTTCAAGATTATTTAATATTCAATTCTTTAGCGATTTGTTCGGTGTGGTTTTTTGTATCCACCTTCTTAAATATTTTTTCAATGACACCATTTTCATTGATCAGGAAAGTGGTCCGGATGACTCCCATATAACTCTTCCCGTAATTCATCTTTTCTCCCCATACACCATAGTCCTGCAGGATTTTCTTCTCTGTATCTGCGATCAGGTTAAAACGCAGTCCATATTTATCAATAAATTTCTGGTGGGAAACTGAACTGTCAGGGCTAACTCCAACCACATCCACCCCCTTTGACAACCAGAAATCGTAATTTTCACTCAAGTCGCATGCCTCTGCCGTGCAACCAGGTGTATTGTCCTTCGGGTAAAAGTAAAGAATCAGCTTTTTACCTTTAAAATCGCTGAGCGAAATGATACGACCATCCTGGGTCTTTCCTTCAAATGCCGGAGCAGCAACACCTTCTATCAATTGTTCCATGTTGAATTCCATTTTAGTATACATTACAAATTTACGTGAATCCGACCACTTTCCGAAATGCATGAGGTTAAAAATTCAATTAATCTGTCAACATATGACAAATGGGTTAAATTTGTATTTTTAGATCGGAATTTGCATAGATAAAACTGTATGAACATAGCTCAGCTTTCAAAACGAATCTTGGTATTCGTCGTATTCATTTTGATTTTCTTTCAGCATACAAACGGTCAACAAACCGTTGGGAAAGAAACGCTTGGCATCGACTATTTCCAACAGGGAGACTATGAAAAGGCGCTTCCTGTCTTTGCAAAGCTGGCACAGAGTTACCCTGACAATGCCATGTACAACTATTATTATGGCGTTTGTCTGATCAAAAACAATATTTTCGAGACAGCTGCCAAGGAAGCTCTCCTCAACTCAGTTGTGGATAAAACTCCGGCCAATGCCAATTTCTACCTCGGGAATTATTTCCAGGCATTGGGACAGTGGCAGGAAGCCAAAGATTTTTATGACAGGTTCGATAAAATCGGAAGCAAACAAGAAAAAAAGTCGTTGAGATTTGATTATTATGTCAGCCTTTGTGAGCAAAAGCAGAACCCCTTCACTCCAAAGAAAGCATCCGATACCGGCCTTTTTGGCGACACAATCCTGAAGCCTCCGCCGAAAATTGACGAAAAGATATTTCCCATTCCCGAAGCGCTCAAAAAGGCCTGGTTCAATTTTCAGGTAAATGAGGATCTGGCTTATCACTCAATTGAAGATTTTAAGAGCGAAGCAAGTAAAATCCTTTTTACCAAGGCCTGGATGTGTACAGGGAAAAACGATTCCCTGATTGCGTTAACTGATTCACTTAGAAAAGAACACGATAAAATTGCCAGGGTTGATACCCGTTTGGGGATGGTTCAGCAAATTGTGGATTGCGAACAAAAATCCTATCAACTTATGCATGACAGGGAAAAACTCCTGGATCAGTCCAGAGTGAAGGAATCAGCGTATTGGGAGAAAGCAGGTGAAAAAATCGCATTGGAATACAACGCAACCATCCAGGAAAGAGAAAACAAGTTGAACGAAAGCAGGAAGAAAGCAGAAAAAATCGTTGAGACACCTCCCACATTAGAGGTTAAAAAGGATTCTGTAAGAAGTGAACCCGAAAAAACGGTGGTTCCTCCTCCTGCCACGGCAAAAATCATCCAGTCTGATGCGATAGTTTACAAGGTCCAGATCGGCGCCTTTAGAAATGGGGTCATGTCCTCTGCATTCAAGCAAGCATATGCAAAAGTGAGCAAACTTAGGAAAATCGATAAATTCGCCGACGAGAGAAAATATGTCATTTATACCGTCGGAAGTTTTACAAACCCTACAGATGCTTCCAGGATGAAGGATCAGCTTATCAGGGAAGGAATGAAGGGATCAGTCGTAGCCACTTTTGATAAGGCAACAGGGAAACAGGTTAAAACAGAGAAACCGGCACCTGTTTCCGCCGTTAAAAAAGAGGCCGTTCCAATTGTCGCTTCAAAACCTGTTGAACCTCCCGTTGAAAAACCGACTCAAAGTTCCCAGGCTGGAAGTCCTGTCTTTAAGGTTCAGATCGGTTCTTTTAAAAATGACCTGATGTCAACTGCCTTCAGGAAAGCTAAAGCAAAAATCAGCAAACAAATGACTGTCGAGAGATACTCTGACTCAAAAAACAACGTCATTTACACGGTGGGTGCACTAGCAATCTATGCAGAAGCAGTCAAACTGAGGGAACAAATGGTATCCGAAGGAGTTAAAGATGCTTTTATTGCCGCCTATCTCGACGGAGCAAGGATAAAAGTGAACGAAGCAATTAAACTTGCAGGTGGAAAATAATTTTATTTAATTTGTACTCTGTACTTTAAACAACAGGGATGAAGCAAGATACTGAGAAGTCTGTCCGCAAAGACCCAAAGGATTCCAGGGGAACAGGGAAAGAAAGCTCTCTCGTTTTATATAATGATGACTATCATACTTTCAATTACGTCATTGAAGCTCTGATGGAAATCTGCAACATGGAACGTGTTCAAGCTATCCAGTGCACTTATCTTGTTCATTACAAACAGAAATGCGAAGTAAAGAGAGGCAGCAAGAAGAGCCTTCTGCCAATAAGAAGGGCACTTTCGGCCAGGGATTTAAAGGCGGCCATCCACTAAACTGCCGATTTCCTTTTCAAAGACCCGATCACCATCTTCCAGAGTTTACCAAGTCCTATCAAAATCTGATGCATTAACTGCCGTAAAACCCTTCGGAGAAAAGGCATCTTATCTTCTTTCGGCCAAAGCATACCTGTATCACGGATGTATTCGCGGTAATCATCTCCAAAGAATTTTATCAGCAGAAATTCTTCCCTTCTGATTTGATAGATGATGAAGGGGGTCACGAGCAACACAGAGGCCGGACCGGCGATCCAGTTTTGAATCATGAATATCTGGCATGCGGAAATTCCAATCAAAGCTGTGTACATCGGGTGACGGACATAAAAATAAGCGCCCGATTTGACCAATTCAAGATCTTCCTTTAGTTCCTGTCCGGGAGCCCACCACTTTCCAATATCCGTAAGCGCTTTAATAAATAGCCAGATAAAAAACAGGTAGCAAAAAGTGACGGGAAAACTGAGCCATCGCCAAAGATGATAATCAGTTCGCCCAAAGTCAATTGAAAAAATATAGATAAATGGAATAACCTGTATACCAAGTATCATAATAAAAAGGAACGTGCGCTTTTTCTTTTGAACATTCAATATTTTTTTATCGGCACCAAAGTTCTGAAGATAGTATATCTCCAAAAGGATGAGCAAATCTACTCCACAAAGAAATATTGTCTCTAAAAACGCACGCTCCATTTGTCAGAATTCAAATCAAAAGTTATGCAAATTTACTTAAGACATTGAATCTCCAAAATTGTAAATGAATTTGGTTTGACTGCAGGGCGTTGTTTGGAGGAAGGATCCTGCGCTTCAAATTCTGCTGTTGATAAATACAAATTGCCTGTTTTCTTATCTACAGCAATGGTTCTCGCACTTTTTTGCGTCGGAAAATTCTCCAGTACCTTGTACTCATCCTTGCTCACCTGCTGAACAACGGTCATGGTTCCCTCGCCGTTGGAACTGTAAGCCCTTTTCTTTCCAGGATCAAAGGCAACTCCGTCACACCTGTCGCCAATAGGCAGCTGTGCAACTATTTTTCCGTTTTCGGCATTCATCACCATCATCAGTTTGTTGCTGCAGACGGCAAATAATCTGTGATTTACATTGTCCAGTGCAAGCCCGCTTGGCTCTTCACCCGGGGCAAGCGGCCAGTTTTTCTCTACTTTGCAGGTAATGGCATTAATCACGGATATTTTACTCTTGTCTTCAATGTTTACATATACATTCCCTTTACCGTCAGTCTGTGCAAATTCGGGTTTTCCATCGAGAGGAATGGTTGCCTTTACCTTATGCGTTTTGGCATCTATTACCGTTGCATTGGAACTTCTCCCATTGAAAGTAAAAACGCATTGCGAAAATTTATCGTACATGATGCAATCCGGATTAGCACCCGTCACCTTGATTTTACCCATCTTATTCATCGTCATGAGATCAAAAACAGTGACCGTGGAATCCCTGCCGTCGCTGATATACCCCTTGTTAAGATCATCTGCGAATGTGATGCCGTGAACACCCTTTGTGTCTTCAATGGTACCGCAAAGGGTCTTGGTTTTTAAATCGACAACATTGACAACATTTCCATGGGAAACGAAAAGACGGCCATTTGTTTCATCCACCGCGAGGTAATCCCATCCGCCTTCGCCCGGCAGACTGACTTTGTTCGCAATTTTGTACCCTGAAGTTTTTGTCTGGGCGGTGAGGGTAAAACTCATCGCAACGAAAAGCACCAAAATGCCTGCAAATTTTGAATTCATAATTTGGAAATTAGATGATTACTTGTACATGATTATTGACATACGATGATCGAAATGGTTTAAAACCACCGAAGTTACCACTAAATATTAACAGATTAAGGGTATACTTCCGCATGACTGTCTTTTTAAAAAGAAATGATCCCTTTGATCCAAAAATTCCTGAACATGAAATTCACAAAACAAAGTTGATGACAAAAAAGGCGGTACCTGGAAACAGGAACCCCCAAAATTTCAAGTTTACAACCACAATAGCCCGAATTTTGGGATTAATAACTTATAATTTCTCTTAAATAAATGTAAATGCTGGTTTTTCTACGCAACCTTTAGCCATCCAGTTCTTTCTTACTCATATAATCATAACTAAGCAACCATGAAGATTTCAACAATTTATCTTCTGCCCATTTTAGCCAGCATCCTGTTGCTCGGTGCGTGCAACAAAGAGAGCGATCGCTTTGCCAATGGTGACCAGATGGTATCATTTGGCGTAGTTGGAAAATATATCAATTCAGCAGATTCCAGTTATATTATTCACCTCGATAATGGCGACCAGCTTATCCCTGTCGCCACAATACCCCTGGGAATTGAACTTTCTTCCGGGCAAAGGGTCCAGGTCACTTTTTCACCTTATGAAGAAAAAATCAGTGATGTCAATCAAAAGACTTTCTATGGAAGGATCGATGGGATCCGCGACATTCTCTTCAAAAATATCATCCGTTTAACAGCAACAAACAACGACAGTATTGGCAACGATCCCGTCGCAATCCGCGAATCGTGGGTTTCAGGAGATAGTATCCTGACAGTCAATTTTAGCTATTTCACGAATGGATCGGTTCATGCTATCAATCTGGTCAAAAATGCCGGAGGAAATGGGACAGACCATCCCTATGTCTTCGAATTCCGTCACAACGCTGGAGGTGATCACCAAAATTACAGGTCGCCGGGAATCATCAGCTTCAATCTCACTCCGTATAAGCTGATTGGGCAGCATCAAACAGATTTTATCCTTCGATACACGGATTACGATGGAAAGAACACAGATTTACCACTTTCGATAAACTATTAAGTTGAGATTCAAATAGAAATACCTCTTAGAACTGTTACAAAAGTATTTTATTGCATATCCTGCATTTTATCATTTCCATCCGTTCAAAACCTGTTACATTTGCAAAAAAATACAAAAAATGAAGACTCTCATTTTAGCTCTTTTTCTTTTGTCCACAACTCCGGTTATATTGGCTGGTAGTCCCACTGACAAGCAACCTGTCAAAAAGAATTTTCTCCCAGAAACACCCAATCTGAAAAGTGACCTGATGACTCCGGAAGTGCTCTGGTCATTCGGCCGCATCGGTTCAGCCCAGGTATCTCCGGATGGTAAAACCGTTTTGTACGATGTTACCTGGTTCAATATAGCTGAAAACAAATCCTACCGGGATCTCTACCTGGTTCCTGCAGAAGGAGGTCAAAGCATTCGCATCACGGATACGCCTGAAAAAGAATCTGAGGCTGCATGGCGCCCGGATGGCAAGAAAATCGGATACATTTCTACTGCTTCAGGAGATCCGCAACTTTGGGAAATCAATCCGGACGGAACAGCTCCCGTTCAGATCTCAAAAGTGAAAGATGGCATTTCGGGTTTCAAATATGCCCCTGATCTGAAACATATCTTTTACATTGGAACCGTGAAGCTTGATCAGGATGTGCACGACAAATACCCTGACCTTCCGCTCGCCAATGCCCGGTTGTACGACGACATCATGTACCGTCATTGGGATACCTGGAGCGACGGGACCTACCAGCATGTCTTCGTGGCCACCTACACCGAGAGCGGCTTAAGTGACAACAAGGACCTTCAGCCGGGTGAACGCTACGACTCACCCCTGAAACCCAACGGTGGCAGTGAACAGATTGCCTGGAGCGCGGATGGTAAAATGCTGGCCTATACCTGCAAGAAGAAAGCTGGAAAAGAGTATGCCCTCTCGACAAATTCAGATATTTACATCTACAATCTGGAAAACGGAACAACCAAAAACCTCACTGAGGGAATGATGGGTTACGATCAGGATCCTGTATTCTCGCCCGATGGTAAAAAAATCGCCTGGGAAAGCATGGCACGCGACGGGTATGAAGCCGATAAGCTTAGATTATTTATTGCCGACCTGGCTACCGGAAAAAAAGAAGATCTTTCGGCAGGGTTTGACCAGAATATTCAAAACCCGATTTGGTCGAACGACAGCAAGACCCTTTGGTTTATTTCGGATATATATGCAACGGATGAAATATTCAAACTCGATCTTGCCTCACGCAAAATAACAAGAATCACGGATGGGATTCACAATTACCAGAGTGTCGCTCCGGCTGGCGACAAACTTGTAGCTTCAAAAGTATCTATGTCACAACCGGCAGAATTGTACCTGGTCGATCCCAAGACAGGCCTCGACAAACCCCTCACTGCCGTGAACAAGGGTATTCTGGACCAGTTAACTATTGGTAAAGTTGAGAGCAGATGGATAACCACTACCGACAACAAAAAGATGCGTGCCTGGATCATATATCCGCCTCATTTCGATGCGAAGAAGAAATATCCTGCCCTGTTGTTTTGCGAAGGCGGCCCTCAGTCGACTGTCAGTCAGTTTTGGTCGTACCGCTGGAACTTTCAAATCATGGCAGCCAACAATTACATCATCATCGCGCCCAACCGTCGCGGATTACCCGGCTTCGGGCAGGAATGGAATGAACAGATCTCGGGCGACTATGGTGGCCAGAACATGAAGGATTACCTCACTGCCATCGATACGCTTGCGGCGGAACCATATGTCGACAAGAACAAACTTGGCGCAGTAGGTGCCAGTTACGGCGGTTACTCCATCTATTACCTGGCAGGTATCCACCAGGGAAGATTCAAAGCATTTATATCCCATAGCGGAATCTTTAACCTGGAAGCCATGTATTCGACCACAGAAGAGATGTGGTTCACAAATTGGGATAATGGCGGATCCTACTGGGATACCAAAAATGCCGTAGCCCAGAATACCTATAAAAACTTCTCTCCGCACAAACTTGTCCAGAACTGGGATACACCCATGCTGGTGATTCACGGGGAAAGAGATTACAGGATTCCTTACACGCAAGGCATGGGAGCTTTCAATTCGGCGAGGTTGAAAAACATTCCGGCCGAGTTGCTGCTTTTCCCGGACGAAAACCATTGGATTCTGCAGGCGCAGAACGGAATTTTGTGGCAAAGGGTATTCTTTAATTGGCTTGATCGCTGGTTGAAGTAAATTTTTTGTCTTTGATTTTTTTATATATTTACGTCGATAAACAATAACCAAAAATGAGTGGTAGAAGACTCTATGATAAAGTCATGACGATCGTCAGTACGTTGATGATCTTTTTTTACTTCGGTCTGGCCTATGTTATTTTATATTCTCCAATGATTAATGCTGACAAGGCACTTAAAGTAATCTTTGCTACACCGCTTGTGATTTATGGCTGCTATCGGATATTCCTTTCCTACCAAAAAATTAAAGATAATTTTTTTAGCACGGACGATAATTGATAGCCGATTTACCAAGATCTGGAATCCTTCTTCTGTACTTAATTTAAATTCGGTCTAAATTTTATATGGGTTTTGGACTGTTTCAATTTGAAATCTAAACAGTTCACCTAAAAAAAAAATAAGAATGTTTTAATTAATTGTCTTTTAACAAATTTGATTTATTATTATTGCAACGTTTTTTTAATCATTTATTAAACTACTTGTGAAATTGTTTGATACATACAAGGATCTGAGGTCCGTTGGCTTCGCTATCACAGGCGTTATGATTGTGCTTGTGCTTGGCATTCAATGTGCAAACAACAAGCCCAGGGTAATCGAAGAAACCCCAACCAGGGGGAACATCAAAATTATGGCAGATGAATCCTTTCAGCCTATCACCGAAGCCGAAATTGCCACTTTCACCGCCCTATACAATTATGCCCACATTGCGCCGACCTATCTGCCGGAAAAAGATTTGATTTCAGCTTTTCTTAAAGATTCGGTTAGAGTTGTAGTTACTGCCTGGGAACCTTCCGCGCAACAAAAAGAGTTACTCCTCAATACGCAGATAATTGTCCGGACAACAGCCATCGCATTTGATGCGATCGCTCTGGTACTCAACAAGGAAAATAAGGATTCCCTTTTTACTTACAATAATGTCAATGATCTTTTTACAGGCAAATTGAATGACTGGAAACAGATCAATTCCTCTTCCAAGCTGGGTAAAATGGTTGCAGTTTTCGACAACGAAAAATCTGCCAACATCCGCTATTTCAGGGATGAATTTAAACTTGGCTCCCAATTACCGACTAATTTCTACTCGCTGAAGAGTAACAATGAAGTGATTGACTATGTGGCAAAAAATACAAATGCGATCGGTTTTGTCAGTGTCAACTGGATTTGCGATAAAAATGATTCCACCTGTCGTTCTTTTACCAATAAGATTAAGATAGCAGCGGTTTCCCATCAGGTACTGAGCCCGGGATCCTATTTCCGGCCTGAGCAAGGGGCAATTTATGACAAAAGTTATCCCTTTACAAGAACAATCAACCTGGTCTCCCGCGAAAGCTTCAAAGGACTGGGTTCTGGTTTTATTTCCTGGTGTGCTGCAGAGCAGGGACAAAGGATCATTCTCAAGTCAGGACTGGTTCCTGCCACAATGCCTATTCGTTTAATACAGATAAAGAAATAACTTTAATATTTTGCCAAAATGATCAATCATTTTTTTAAAAAAACTTCTGTAATCATTTCACTTCTGGTACTATGCAGTGTCGCAGGGTTGAAGGCCCAAACATTGGAAGAAGCGATCACCGCAGCCAATAATGAACAATATGACAAAGCGGAACAGATTCTGACAAATCTGGCTAAGAGCGCACCATCGAGCAAGGTCTTTTACAGACTTGGAGAGAACGCCCTCCTGAACTTCTTCGCCGACTCGATTTCCAACTCGCTAAAAACAACAGCTGTAGAAGCGAAGCAGCAATTTGAAAAGGGAATTTCGCTGAATCCAAATGATCCTTTGAATTATGTTGGATTGGCAAAGGTTGCTGCCTATCAGGGCGACCTGCAAACGGCCACCCAAATGAGGGCGAAAGCAAAAAGCTTTTTACCTCCGTACAAAAAGGTGTCCAAGATTCCAAACCCGCAGGAATATGCCTATACCCTTGCAAAACTTGCTGAATCCTACATTGTATTCGATCGTGTGGATACTGCCCTTGCCTTACCAAATGTACGTGAGGCCGTGAACATTGACCAGAAAAATGGAGAGATTTATATTATTGCTGGTGATATTTACCTGCTTGTAAACAATGGTTCAGTAGCCATCAAGAATTACAACAAGGCACAGGACATTGATCTGAAATCGCCGATAGCCAACATGAAAATCGGAAGCATCTATTTTAAAGGCCGGAATCTGATGGCAGCCATCCCTTATTATGAACAGGCAATTGCTCTGGACAAGAATTATGCTCCTGCCTATCGTGAACTTGGTCAGCTATATTCCATGGCTGGTCGCTTGAAAGAATCCGTTGATTATTTTCAGACTTACCTGAAATTGACCAATCAGAACATCCCCGCTAAGATTCGTTATGTGAATGCCCTTTTCTATTCGAAAAATTATGCCGAGGTAATCAAAAATGTGGAGGACATATTTGCAGTCGACAAATCGAGGACCTACCTGAACCGTATTGCCGGTTACTCTTCCTACGAAATGGGCAACTATCCACAGGCATTGGTCTATATGGACCGTCTTTTTGCGAACTTACCTGCGGACAGATTTCTCAAAAAAGACTATGTCTATTATGCAAGGATTCTGATGAAAAAGAATCTGAATTATCCAAAATTGCTGGTTGAACTTGACAAAGCCAATGCAGAACTGACCGCAGTCAAGGAAAAGAATGAGTCTTTGAAAGGCGCGGCCAAGGAGAAAGAAAAAGTGAATGAAGCGCCTCTTGCGGCCAAAGTAAACGATCTGCAAAATAATGTTAATACCATAGAGAAAGATCTTGCCAAAGCTCACGAGGCGTATGAGAAAGCGATTACTTTTGGTGACGAGGATGCCAACCTGATTCAGGAAAAAGCAAACGCATTCTACAATCACAGACACTACAACGAAGCTGCTGAAACTTGGAAGCGCTTGCTTTCAAAAGGAAAAGACAGCGAGGATAACTACCTTCAAATTGGGAAGGCATACTATCAAGGGAAAGAGTATGACAAGGCAGATGAAGTGCTGAACCAGATGATAACCAAATATCCCGATCAAATGCAAGGCTACTTATGGAGCGCCAGAAATGCTTCGGCCAAAGATCC
The DNA here is from genome assembly GCA_903902325.1 of uncultured Bacteroidia bacterium. GTDB lineage: Bacteria > Bacteroidota > Bacteroidia > Bacteroidales > Prolixibacteraceae > CAINVV01. The sequence goes on along the minus strand of CAIUUO010000158.1, from coordinate 55,233 downwards.
TGACTCCAAACTTGGTATTGGGAAGCAGAAATTTTCAGCGCTGATCGCCAAAGCTTCTTCAGACTCAGTCAAATATGCTACCGAGATCTTTGATGCGTTACGCTACCTCGGATACAGTGCATTGCAATCCAAAAATTACGATGTGGCAAGGGCCTATTACAACCGAATGGCGAACCTTGACCCAAAGAACAAAGATATGGTGATGCAGGCATACAATTCGATGGCCACTCTATACATGCAGATGGGTGAATATGGTAAGGCGTCAGAATATTACAGCAAGATCCTTGCCTTGGATCCTACCAATGCACCTGCAAAATCTTCTATCCAGTATATCCAGCAGTTGCAGACCAGTGCAAAACCCAAAGCCAACCCGAACGAAATCACCGGAATAATCAAGGACAGTTCCGGCATGCCGATCGGAGGCGCCTCCGTGAGGGTCAAGGATACCGCTGCGGAAGCCTGGACAACAGCCAAAGGAGAATACAAGTTCACTATGCCGGAAGCCTCCACCATTCTTGTTGTCGGTGCAAAGGGCTACAAAACGGTCGAAATCCCGGTAACGGCCAAACGGATTTACAGTGTTACACTGGCCAAAGAATAAATAAGGAATCAACAGACAAAAAATAGAGATTCAAATAAGTTTCATTTAACCACGAAAACAATTAAAAAGATGAGTAAAAATTCAGGTTCATTCAAAAAAATGTTCGAGTCATTTTTTGCATTAGGTGCAATTCTTATTGCATTTTTGGTAGCGTACTTCCTGTACACGAATGTCATGGGTAGCCCAGTTAACTTTGAAGGCGGAAATCCAAAAGGAACACCACTTCCAGGGAACTTAATGGGTACACTGTTTAAAGGAGGTCCAATTGTTCCCGTTTTGATGACATGTATTCTGGTCCTTATTATTTTCATTTTTGAAAGGGCGATTACTTTGTACAAGGTAAAAGGCAAAGGCAGTCTCGACACATTTGTTGCAGATATTCAGAGCTTAACTTCCAAGGATAAGGTTGAAGAAGCTATCACAGTATGCGACAAACAACAAGGTTCATTGGCCAATGTTGTGAAAGCAGGTTTACTTCGTTACAGAGACCTCGAGAATGACAAAAGTCTTGAAAAAGATCAGAAGATCACTTCCATGAAACAAGCATTGGAAGAAGCCTCCGCATTGGAATTGCCTATGCTTTCCAAAAACATGGTTATTCTGTCAACCCTTGCTTCTATCTCTGTATTGATCGGTTTGATCGGAACTGTACTTGGTATGATCCGCGCTTTCATGGCACTTGCACAGGCAGGCGCTCCTGACGCACTTGCATTGGCGACAGGTATTTCTGAAGCTTTGATCAACACGGCATTCGGTATCACTGGCTCAACATTGGCCATCATTTTCTACAACTATTTCTCATCACAAATTGACGGTTTCACCTTCAAAATTGATGAGGCAGGCTTTAGCCTAACTCAGACATTCGCAGCCAGAATCAGGAAATAATCGTCTGGGTTTAATTCTTTTGGTTTATAAAAAAATTAAAATTATCGCATGCCAAAGATTAAAATACCACATAAATCGCCCCATGTTGACATGACGCCGATGGTGGACCTGTTTTCGTTGCTGCTGACATTTTTCATGTTGACAGCTACAATGAGGCCTGCTGAACCGGCTAAAGTCGACGTGCCATTTTCTGTATCTGAAAAAAAGACCCCTGATGCCAATATCATGACTGTGACAATAGCATCAGATAACAGGGTATTTTTCAATGTAGACAATGGCCCGGATACCATCTTGCATTTCAGACCCAAGATCCTGGAGGAAATGGGAAAGAGATACAATATTGTATTCACCCCGGAAGAACTGCGTTACTTTGAAAAGAACTCCGCACCATTTGGAGTAAACATAAAAGATTTCAAAGCATACCTTGCAGCTAAAGATTCCAAAGAAAGAGACCGTTTTCAAAAAGGAATCCCTATTGATTCAACTGACAACCAGATGGCCTTGTGGGTACTCTTTTCCCGCCAGGTTAACCCTACTGTAAGTGCGTTGATCAAAGGTGACGGTAGTGTTGAATACCCCCTTGTTAAAAAGGTGCTCGATATTCTGCAGGATAAGAATGTGAACAGGTTCAGCCTGATAACCAGCCTTGAGAAGGTTGAAGTAGTAGACGCTAAAGACGCTAAAAAGTAGTACCATGGCAGAAATTATACAAGAAGATAAACACAAGGGCGGGAAGAAAAAACCTAAAAAACATTCAACCGCGATAGACATGACGCCGATGGTGGACCTTATGTGTCTGCTGATCACGTTCTTCATGCTTACGACTGCTTTTAGCAAACCTAAGGTCATGGAAATCGTTTTGCCTGAGAAAATCAAGAAAAACGAAAAAGTTGAACCTCCCAAGATTGCTGACAGCCGTACCCTTAACATCATTGTTGGTCCAAACGACAAAGTATACTGGTATCCGGGTAAACCTGATCCTGCCGCATTGGTTCCACTACAGGAAACCAACTTCAGTGCAACAGGTATCCGACAAGTTCTTTTGGATAGAAACAGGGCTCTCTTTAAAAAGATTGAACAGTTCCAACAGGATGTCATTTCCGGTAAATTGAATATAAAACAGGATTCTTTGCAGTCAGCCATTCGTCAACTCAAAAAAGATGATGATACCGGCCCAATTGTACTGATCAAATTCTACAAGAAAGCAAGATATAAGAATTTTGTCGATATCATCGATGAAATGTCAATTGTGGGAATTGCACGGTACATTGTAACTGACATCAACTGGATAGAAGAAGGTATGGTTGAACATGCCCTCGGAATGCCTGCAACTTCTTCACCTACAGCTAAAAAATAAAGATAGACACGTATGGTACAAGATAAACAGTTCATTCCCACTTTCGATGACACAGTCTTCGAAAATAGAAACAAGGAATATGGTGCATATCAGATTAGGAAAAAGTACAACCGTGTTGTTCTGATCTCTTTGATGATCGGCATATTTATCCTTGGTACGGTTGTAATTGTTCCCTATATCCGGGCAAGCAATCAGGCGAGACAAAAAGCAAGGGATGCAAAAGAAGTTATTGCCGAAATGGCCAATGACCTTCAGAAGGAGGAAGCACCGCCACCGCCACCGCCACCACCACCGCCACCTGCTGAACAACAAACAGTTGTTAAGTACGTTGCCCCAGTTATTGTTGACTCTGTGAAAGTCGAAGATCAAAGTAAATTGCTGATTTCCGATGAACAGGTCTCAACAACCGTCAACAAGGAGGTAGTGGAAGTCGTAGAGGAAAAACACGAAGAGGTACAGGAAAAGGAGGAACAGCAAGTATTTGTTGTGGTTGAGGAGATGCCGGAATTCCCCGGCGGTGAACTAGCCCTCCGAACTTACATAGCCAAGGCCATTGTATATCCAACTGTAGCTCAGGAAAACGGTATCCAGGGAAAAGTTTTCGTCACCTTTGTTGTAAACAAGGACGGATCCGTTTCAAATGCCAAGATTGCCCGAGGTGTGGATGCATCTCTCGATCAGGAAGCTTTGCGTGTAGTTTCTACACTGCCCAAATGGAAACCCGGTAAACAACGTGGTGTACCTGTTAGGGTATCCTATACCGTTCCTATCAGTTTCAAACTGCAATAAATTCAGGATTATCCTGTATTGGATGATAAAAAAGAGGCCGTTCACAACCATGTGAACGGCCTTCTTTTTTAATCACTTCCAATATAATCTTTGGATTTGAATCGTGTACTCAATCAATACCTCTATTCTGCAGTTACCGGATCAATGATTGTTGATACCTCGCTAACTGAATTAGCTGGAAAACCTCCCTGCCGCGCATGCTCACGAACCATTTCCTCGTTTGGTGCATTATAGATGCAATAGATTTTATCCGCTGTCACATAACTTTGTACCCATTGGATCTGAGGACCTAAATTACTTAAAACGCCACAAGAGGTTTGCGATATGGCCTTTAATTGTTCGGACGTCAGTTTTCCTGCTCCCGGAATTTCTCTTTCAATTACATATTTAGGCATAATGTGAATTTTATTTTCCCTACTCATTTGGCTTTTCGGAGACGCCTCGTTTATAATGTGGTTTCTGATCTCCACTTTCGCATTAATTAATTCACAACTCATCTCTTTCTCCTGAATTCAGGGGCGCTATTGGCCTTCAACTGGAAATCCGGATGCCCGCATTGCCACATCACAAAGGCAAACTGGTCGGCAAAATTGGCAAATGTAACATCTTTGTCTTCCGTGAAATGACCATTGTCGTAATTAACTTTCAGCAGCACCGGCTTATCTGAAACCGATGAGTTTTGCAGGGCTGCTGCAAATTTACCAGGTTGCCAGGCAATTACCCGCGGGTCATTCCAACCGGTAACACAAATTACGGCCGGGTATTTTGTTTTATCCACGACGTGTTGCATGCCATCCATGACATAAAGCGCCTTGCACTCAACACTATCCTTTACGGTACCGAATTCTGGGATGTTTACTGGCCCATTGGCGCCAAATTCAAGCCTGAGCGCGTTGGCACACCCAACATTGCAAATAGCCGCTGCAAACAGATCAGGCCGCTCCGTAATGGCTCTGCTGATCAGAATACCTCCGGCACTTGTACCCGTTCCAGCTAGTTTGGAAGAGGAAGTATAGCCGTTGGCAATCAGATATTCTGCACAACTGATAAAATCCTTCCAGGTATTCGGTTTGGTTGTCTTAAATCCTGCTTTGTACCAATCTTCGCCCTTTTCACTGCCCCCGCGTACATGAGGAATGGCAACTACGACCCCTTTCACGGCCAATGAGTTTTCCCTGACATTGAAATAAGGTGTCATGCTGTAACCATAAGCTCCATAACTGTCCAAAAGGCAAACATTGGAACCGTCTTTCTTCAATCCTTTTTTATAAATGATGGAAAGAGGAATCATGGCACCATCATGACCCTTTACTTCAGTTTCTTCGACAACAAGATCCTTGTAGGCATCCGGATATACAGGCGGTTGATTGAATTTGCTTGGTGCAAACTTATCTGTTGCTGCATCATAGGCATATTCCGTGAAGGGTTTGTTCCATGAGGTAATGTTGCAAAGACAGTCATTGGTTTTGGTATCCAGGCAGGTTATGGATGCTGAACCGGAGAATGGCAACTTTATTTCCGTGATCTTTTCATCTTTGAGGTTGAATTTATACAAATGGCTGTTGATTCCATCACTGTAGGTAAGAATCAGATAATCTTTGCTGTGCGTAATGGTTTCGAGCGTTTGTTTCTTTTCTGCAGCCACGGTTTTCGCGTTTTTCCAGTCCGGCTTCTTCAGATCCGTTGATACCAGCTTGTAGTTTTTCGCTCCGTTGTAGGTAACAGCATAGACTTTATCTCCGATGATTTCCATACCCCTCACAAGCTTATCATCGGTCGTGCACAAGACTTTCCAGTTGATTTTTCCGGAGTTGAATTCAGAGATCGGGGCATAATACAGTTTCATTTCATTTTGTACGCTGCTCTCTCCTGCAAAAATATAATTCCTGGAATCTCTGCTCAGCGAGGCAAAAGGATAGGCACTCGGATCAATTTTCAGGGATGGATAACTGGCATTACTGAAGAAATCAATGTCCTTCTTTGTATCTGTCCCGACCAGGTGAAGTTTGGTCTTGGTATTGAGACGTGCGGTAGGATCAGCATTATCTGCAGATTTTAACCAGATGTAAAGCAAGGCTTTGTTATCGAAAGTCCAGCCGTTTACACCGGCTGTCGGATAGATCGAATCCTGCAGGAATTTTTTGGTCTCTACATTCAATACCTTGATGATGGAAACCTCAGCGCCACTTTCTGAATAGGAAATAGCCAATTTTTTTCCATCAAAACTGGGAACCAGCTGCTGAACAGACAATGTCCTGCCTTTGATATAATTCAGCGGATCAAATAGCAGTTGTTCAGCAGCATCCTTATTTTCCCTGTAGTACACTTTACTTACCTTTTCTCCCGGCATTCTCTTCTGGTAAAAAACCCTGCCATTTTCTATCAGCGGGGCATAAAATACCGGAGGCTGCAACTTGTCAAGCTTCTTCCACTCAGCAATTAATTCATCACGTCCAGATATACTATTCATCACGGAATTGGTAAGATCTGACTGTTTTTTAAACCACTTGACTACACTTGAGTCCTTCATTTCTTCGAGCCACCGGTAGGGATCCTTGTAGGTCGTACCCCAATAGGTGTCGCTGACTTCAATTTTTTTGGTTGCAGGATATTTGAACTGGGCAACAGCAAATAAACTGCAAGTCACAAATGCAAAAAAAAGGATTGATTTTTTCATTTTGTTAATTTAAGTTGTTGATAATCCGGTTTGTCTTTACATGCATCCGTTCAGCAAAAAAAAAAGAACGACTCACGAATGAGCCGTTCTTCCAGCTGAATTGACATCTATTTGAGGGCTTTCACATATAAATCGTTTGAACGTTCCCAATTTACTACATTCCAGTAGGCATCAGTATAATCGGCACGTTTGTTCTGGTATTTCAGGTAGTAGGCATGTTCCCAAACATCCAGACTAAGAACCGGAATGCCTTTTGCCTCTGAAACGGGCATCAGGGGATTATCCTGATTTGGGGTAGACTGTATCACAAGTTTGCCGTTGTTGACGCTTAGCCACACCCATCCTGATCCGAAACGGCCAAGTGCAGCCTTCTTGAATTCTTCCTTGAAGTGATCAAAACTTCCCCAGGTGGCTTTGATATCTTCGCCAAGTTTACCCTTGGGCTCACCGCCTGCCTTCGGAGCCATGCCGTTGAAGAAGAAAGTGTGATTCCAGACTCCTCCTCCGTTGTTACGAATTGGGGCAGGTGTTTCGGCGGTAATTGATTTTTGTAAATCCAGAAGCGACATTTTTTCCTGAGGCGCTCCAACTACAGCCTTGTTCAGATTGTCGACATAGGCTTTGTGGTGACGGCCATAATGTATTTCCATGGTCGCTTTGTCAATCGAAGGTTCGAGAGCATCGAAGGCGTATGGTAAAGGTTCCTGGGTAAACTGCGCAAATGCTGTGTTTTCCATAACTAATAGAATTAAAATAAGAAGTAAATTTTTCATGTTGAAATTATTTAGAATGAATATAAACATTCATAGTTTAATACGAGGGAGTTACAAATTTGTTACTCCTATAAACAATAATTATTTCTATTTTTAACCCATGATATTCAACAAACGACTCTCCGGAGTTTTACTCCACCCCTCTTCCCTGCCGGGAAAATACGGAATTGGTTCACTGGGAGCCGAAGCATACAAATTTGTAGATTGGCTCAACCTGGCAGGTCAGAAGGTATGGCAAATCCTGCCATTAGGTCCGACTGATTGGAGCCATTCACCTTATCAGGCCTATTCCGCATTTGCGGGAAATCCAGACCTGATCGACCTGGACTTTTTAGTCAGGGATGGGTGGCTATCGAAAATAAAATTGTCTGTTCCAAAAGATTTCCAAGCCGATAAAATCAACTTTAAAACTGTTATTCCTTTTAGGGAGAAAGTGCTGAAATCAGCATACGATAGTTTTTCTGCCTCAGGAGGATTTGATTCAAAAGACTATTGTCAGTTCTGGAACTGGAACTGGTGGTGGCTAGAATCCTGGTCGCTTTTCGATGCTTGCAGGACTCACCTGCCGGGAGCCAACTGGAGCGAGTGGGAAGAATCTTTAAAACTGCGCGAAGAAACAGCTGTTCTGACCAATTATACCCTTTACAGGGAAACAGTAGATTTTAACCGCTACCTTCAATACATCTTTTTCAAGCAATGGTTTGCCTTGAAAAAATACGCCAACAGCAAGGACATCAAAATTTTTGGGGATATTCCGCTTTATGTTTCCTACAATAGCTCGGATGTTTGGAGCAATCAAAAACTTTTTTTACTTGACGACCAGCAACAACCCACACTTGTAGGAGGAGTTCCGCCCGACTATTTCAGCAAGACGGGTCAATTGTGGGGCAATCCACTGTTCGACTGGGACCGGATGAAGCAGCAGGGTTATGAATGGTGGATGGCGCGTTTACACTTCAACCTGCAGATGTACGACCTTGTCAGGATTGATCACTTCCGTGGACTTGAATCATTCTGGGCTATACCTGCAAAAGAAAAAACAGCCATCAACGGAAACTGGATGAAAGCCAACGGGGATGAAATGCTTCAGAAACTTCAGCAACAATTGGGTTCCTTGCCCATCGTAGCCGAAGATCTTGGTTTGATAACGGAAGAAGTCGGTGAGTTGAGGAATAAATATGACCTTCCGGGGATGAAGGTGCTCCAGTTTGCTTTTTCGGATGGAGCAAAGAACACCCACCTGCCACACAATTACTCCTCCAATTTTGTGGCATACACAGGTACACATGACAACAATACGGCCAACGGATGGTTGCAATCGCTCAAAAAGAGTGAATACAAAAAAGTACAAGCCTACCTGGGAACCGAAAAACCTGACAGTTGGGACCTTATCAGGAAGACGGAAGAGTCAGTTGCCCAAATGGCAATCATCCCGATGCAGGACATCCTCGGATTGGCTGCCACAGCCAGAATGAATATACCCGGCACCATCAAAGGCAACTGGCTTTGGAGGATGAATCCGGCGCTATTGGATAAAATCCACGGCAGTAAACTGCTTGAACTGACAAAATTATTTGGAAGAAACGATTAAAAAAGAAACCACATTCCTCTCCCAATCGTAAAATGGCAATAAATATTTTTGCCATGGCTCGTACTTGTACCTATTTGAATTTCACAAATAAATCTGAGGAGGCCTTCCTGTTCTACCAATCCATTTTCGGAGGTGAATTTACAGGAGGTGGTATATCGCGTTTCAAGGATATCCCTGCCTCAGAAGGAATGCCGCCAATGTCTGATGAAGTCAAGAATCTGGTTATGCACATTGAACTGCCTATATTGGGGGGCCATATCCTTATGGCCACTGATGCCCCCGAATTCATGGGATTTAAATTGAATATCGGCGACAATGTCCATCTCTGTCTGGAACCTGATACCCGGAAAGATACCAAAAGCCTTTTTGATGCATTGGCTGAAGGGGGTCAGGTTACCATGGAACTCCAGGATACGTTTTGGGGTGCCTATTGCGGTAAACTGACTGATCAATTTGGTGTGCAGTGGATGTTTAATTATGTATCAAAACAATAATCGTACGTTCATGAAGCCAATCTTTTTAACCATTGAAACTACAGTTGAAGTTTCTGTTGACAAGGTATGGAAACTTTGGACAACCCCTGAAGATATTGTCAAGTGGAATTTTGCATCCGCCGACTGGCACACCACGAAGGCCGAAAATAATCCTGTGCCAGGAGGTCATTTCTCTTCCAGAATGGAGGCCAAAGACGGGAGTTTCGGATTTGATTTCTACGGCATATATGACCAGGTTGAAGCATGCAAACTCATCGAGTACACCCTTGGGGACGACAGAAAGGTGAAAATAGTCTTTGAGTCTATTGGCGGGCTGACAAAAATCACTGAAACATTTGAAGCCGAAACATCAAACCCGATTGAATTACAGCAGGCGGGCTGGCAGGCAATTATGGACAATTTTAAAAAATATGCCGAATCCGGAAATCATGACTGGGTTTATGTTTAGAAGATTGATGAACGAGTTTGAGAATCTGTCAAGGGTGATGATGCAAAAGATACTTTTATAAAAAAATATATAATTTTAGCATTCAATCGTAAGGCTACGGTTTAAGTTAAAAGATGAAAATATGAAAGCAAACACCTATTCTCTGCAGAAAAAGCATTTTTACCTGATCATCACCTTGATTCTTTTGACTTTTTCAGGAATAGGTCAAACCGAAAAAAAAACAATGAAAACAGCCTTGCTGATAGTTGATATTCAAAATTTCTATTTCCCGGGAGAAGGGCCGGGTCTCGTTCATGCAGAAGAAGCAAGTCTGGCCGCCAAAGAGGTTCTTCAAATCTTCAGGGAAAAGAAACAACTGGTGGTTCATGTCCGCCACAAATCGAAAAAAGGATTTGAAATACATGCCAATGTGGCTCCGATTGCCGGAGAGAGAGTCATTACGAAGGAAGATGTCAATAGTTTTAAAAAGACAGATCTGCTTGAATACCTGCAAAGCAACAAGGTCGAAAGGCTTGTTGTGATCGGAATGCAAACCCAGATGTGCCTCGAAGGGGCCGTACGTGCGGCCCACGATTATGGATTTGAATGCATAGTTGTCGGAGATGCCTGTGCAACCCGGGATTTAAAATTCGGCGACAAAACCGTCAGGGCAGAAGATGTTCAGACTGCAGTTCTTGCCACCATCACAGACGGCCGGTATGGAAAGGTAATTACCCTCAGGGAATTTAAGGAGAACCCAGAAAACTACATGTTTTGAATCGTATGCTGTTAATCCGATACTGAGCTTTATTGCTGAAAAGAAAATTCTGGAATTGCAAACGAATCCAGCCTTCGCCAAACATGAAAATCATCAATTACCTCGCCGACTTATTGTTCCGCTACCAGAGGAATCTGGCAATACTTGCTATTTTTCTTCTCTGCATGACTGTCAGTTTCCGCTTCACAAATTCAACGACAGAGTGGATATGGAAAGACAATGTGCATCTTGCAATCATCCTGGTATTTCTATTAATCGTGATTGCCCTGATATGGGTCCAGATAGAAAAAAAGAAGACATTCAATCTGATACAGCGAATAAAAGACGAGACGACCGCAGACCAGGAAAATACAGAAAGTCATTTGGAAGAACTGTCGTCAAGACAAAGAGAGGTTTTTGACTTAATCATGAAAGGAAAGACCAACAAGGAAATCATGAACGAATTAAACATTGAATTGAGCACACTTAAGACTCACATCAATAAACTTTACAAAACCTTAAGAGTCGATACACGAAAGCAGCTGAAACGGTTTAACGACCTGAATAATCACAAGTAACCTCAAATCCGTAGAAATTATCCACCCTTTTTCAACCCTTTTTCAACCTTCCTCCACCCTGAAAGCTCAAATAAACAGGAGATCTTTGCAGTTCACTTTAAAATCAAAAAAATGAAAACCAGAAATCTGTTTATGTCGGCAACAATTATGTGTGCACTCTTCTCGGTAGCCTTTACCTTTAAAATTGAACAGGTGACCTGGCTATGGCACGACCATCAACTGGCAGGAATTATTTTAGTAATATTGGCTTTCGTTTTTGGAACCCAATGGTACAGGTATCAAAGGCAATTAAAAAAAGATAAGATAGAAACTTTTAAAATGAGATAAATGAGATTAGCAGATAATACAATATTGATTACGGGTGGTGCAACGGGCATCGGTCTCGGTTTAACAGAACGGTTTGTTCAGGAAGGCAATAAAGTCATCATTTGCGGCAGAAGGGCCGATGTACTGGAGGAGGTAAAACTAAAATTGCCTTCCGTGATCACCCGGCAGGCAGATCTGGAGAATGAAGCTGAAAGGGTTTCACTCTTCGAATGGATCAGGGATAACCACAAGGATTTGAATGTTTTGATCAACAACGCCGGAATCCAGCAACGGACCGTAGTGGCGGAAGATGATTTCTTCCGGAAAGCCAAACAGGAAATAGCCATCAATGTTGAGGCGCCCCTCCATCTGACCTCACTGTTTCTAAAGCTTGACAATCTGGATACGATCATGAATGTAACTTCGGGTTTAGCCTTTGTTCCTATGGTTCGTATGTCTGTTTATTGTGCCACCAAATCCTTTCTCCACTCCTTTACAACTTCCCTCCGGAAAATACTACAGAAGCGGAATATTGAAGTCATTGAAATCATACCACCTGCTTTGAACACCGATCTGGGTGGAAAAGGACTGCACGACGGTTATCCACCGGTCTCTGAATTCATCGAATCCATCTTTACGCAACTCAGTGAGAGAAAGACCAAACTGACTTTCGGAATGAGCGCCATGATGGCAAAAGCCAGTCAGGAAGAGATGGAGAATGCTTTCAACAGGATGAATCCGTAGCTTTTACAGGGTAATGATTTTCCATTTTCCCTTCTCTTTCACATGAGCCATTCCCTTGTAGCAGCAACCTCCATGGAAGTTGTTGGCATCCTCGTAGGAAGGAGGCACCACCTCTTTCCCTGTTTTATCGATAAACCCAAATTTGTCACCCAGTTTCACGGTAGCATAACCTCCAATGAACCGCCAGGTGAAATTGTACTTTGGAGTAACAACCTCTCTCCCGTTTTCATCCAGATAGCCATATTTGCCGGCCTCCCTTACGGCTGCCCTTCCTTCAAAAAATGGATAGGCAAGATCATAATGTGGAACCACAACTATATTGCCTGAACCATCCTTGTATCCATATTTACCGTTATAGGATGAAAAAAATGGAGTAAGTTGGGCATGAGCAACCATGCCGGATAGAATTAGACATATTATCAGTAATATCTTCATACTTTGGAAATAAGTTGAAATAAATAGAAATATTTTGAAATATCCTGAAATAGAACGAATTGCACCATTATCAATTTGTCAAATTGTCGAATTATCGAATTGTCGAATTGTCGAATCGTCGAATCGTCGAATTATCACATCCCCCTCCCCGGCCTATCTTCCGGTCTGGTTCCCCAGGTATCCGATGGTTTGCTGTCCATATGCAAAACCAGTTCACCACCATTTTGTATGTCGTCGTGTCGAATATAAGACTTCGTATAGGATAATCCATTGAGTTCTGCTTTTTGAATGTAAATATTCTGCTTGCTTAGGGTTTCAGCCCTGATCACAAAATGCTTTGCACCATCAAGTAAAATATCAGATTTTGCAGCCATCGGGGTACCAAGTACATATTCTCCACCTACCGGATTAACCGGATAAAATCCTAGGGAACTGAGCACATACCAGGCGCTGGTTTGACCACAATCATCGTTACCGCACAGGCCATTGGGCTTGTTACTATAAAATTCCGTAAGAATGTGATTCACCTTCTCAGCTGTTTTCCAAGGCTTGCCGACGAAGGAGTACAAGTAGGGCACATGGTGGCTCGGCTCGTTGGAAAATTCCGAAAGTCCAAAATAACCAATATTGCCGGATTGATTGCCTGACTTTACCGGTCCATTGTAGAGGGAATCCAGTTTTTGATCAAAACGGGAAGCACCTCCCATCGCAGCTACGAGGCCATAAATGTCCTGCGGTACATACCAGGTATAAATCCAGGCATTCCCTTCCTGAAAGCCTATGGATTCCCGCGGATCGAAAGGCAGCATCCATTCTCCTTTGGCATTTTTGGGACGGACAAAGCCTGTTGCAGGATCAAATACATTCTTCCAGTAGCCGCTTCTCTTGATAAAGTTGTTATAATCAGCCAATGAACCCATTTTTTTGGCGACCATGGCAATGCACCAGTCGTCAAACGCGTATTCAACTGTTTTGGAAACGCCGCGCTGACGGGGATCCAGGTCATCCGGCACATAGCCATATTTGCGATAATGGTCCGATTCGCGGATATCCTGGTTCGCAGTTGCCTTCATCGCTTCAAAGGCAGCCTGATAATCGAAGCCTCTTACTCCTTTGAGAATGGCATCCGCGATGATGGGAACGGCATGGTAGCCCGGCATGACATTGGCCTCATCGAAATACAATTCCCACGAAGGCAACAATCCGTGCTGTCTGTAAAATGCCAAATACGAATTGATGATATCTGGAAGTCGTTCTGTCTGGGTCAGGGTAAAAAGCGGCGCTGTAGCCCTGAATGTATCCCATAAGGAATTTAGGGTATATATATTTTTACCGCCATACACTTTCTTGTCAGCCCCTGTATATTGGCCAAGCGCATCGTCGAAACGGAAGGGGGCAAAATAGTTGTGGTAAACTGCCGTATAGAAGGTTTCCTTAAAGGCTTTGTCATCTGAAGTGACAGTGATCTTCTCAAGTTCATGTTCCCAGGCAGCTTCCGCATTCCTTTTGACTGCATCAAAATTCCAGTCGGGTATCTCCAGCAATCCGGCCTGAGCTCCTTCTACAGAAGCCGAACTGATGGCAACTTTTACCAGAAGTTGCTCACCGGCTTTGCTTGCTGGGAAAGAGAGATAGCTATTCAGTCGGACGGCGGTTGCCTCGCTCTCCGATTTTACCTGAATTCCATCGGCAAAAAGTGTAACTTCTTCAAATTTCATGCTTGTTTTCAAGGCAAAGTACACATATCTCTCGCCAACAAACCCCATAGACCGGCGAAATCCGACAATGGTTTGATCATCCAACTTCCTGAAATAGCACTCAAGGGGCTCATCGCCATTGTGCCCAACCCTTGCTTCGGCTCCATTCCCAAACCCAAGATCTACCCTTAACAGGGCATTTCTGCTATCGGGTAAGGTGTACCTGTGCAATCCACAGTGGACGGTGGCTGTCAATTCGGCCCTGATGTCAAAGCTCTTCAGGGTAACCGCATAGTATCCCGGTGATGATTTTTCATCCTGGTGGGAAAAGTCGCTCCTGATGGATTCAGGAGTCGGGCTCCTATTTACGATTGGAAAAACAGAAATGTCGCACAAGCTTTCCGCTCCCGTTCCACTGTAATGGGTATGACTAAAACCTTGAATATGGCGGCTCGTATAATGATAACCGCTGCACCAGTTGTAACCATGATCTCCGTTGTCAGGACTAAGTTGTACCATTCCGAACGGAACAATGGCTCCGGGAAATGTATGACCGTCCTCATCAGTCCCTATCATTGGGTTGACAAAAGTGATCAGTTTCACATCCTCCTTTTGGATGCAGGCCATAAAAATGAGTAACATCAAAAGATACAAAACAATTGTTTTGGCCATGATGAGTTAGTTAGTAGTTAATTCATGACAATTTTACCTCTTTTCTCCAAATCCGGAGCACCAATTTCAATTTTTAACAGACAAATTGCTGCAACATTTCCACATTTTCACCTTTCCACATATTCACATGATCTTATCGTTCAACGAATCACTGATGATAAGTTCTTATTTGTTGATGAAAATGAGCTTTTTATTGATTTCACATTATTTCTGTATCCTGAATTTTATCTTTGTTTACAATTCGTAAAGATATCGGTCCCGCATGAACAAATCAATCAAAATAGAGGTCATTGAGTTTCTGCTTTTCGGGGTTATCTGGCTGGGAATTTTCTCCATTCCATTCTTCAACCAGTGGGGCTACAGTTCACTCGACTGGCAGAAATTGTTATCTGAATGGCTGCGCATCTTTGGTTTCTTCCTGATCTTCGCAATCAATATATCAGTATTGATTCCCAAATATCTGATTACACAAAAATACAAATCGTATATTCTATCTGCCATTCTTCTGATTGCAGGCATGACCGTAGCAGGTATCTTATTGAATGCCCTTCTTTTCCCAACGCCCCTGGCCATGCCTCCGATGGACCTCGGATCAGGCATTCCAATGGAACTGGGTTCGGGGATGCCTGCCCCAATTGGTTACAAACTCTCCAGGAAATCAGATTATGACTCCTTTTCGCTGTTGGTGGTCGCGAATGTGACCATTTCATTCCTCATTGTAGGAAGTAGTTCGACTTTTAAAGTGATCGGACAATGGCTAATCGCGGATGACCGTCGAAAGGATCTTGAAAAAGAACAGCTTAAAAGCGAACTGGCTTTCCTCAGACATCAGGTTAGTCCGCACTTCTTCATGAATACGCTGAATAATATCCACTCATTGATCGATATCAACGCTGAAGATGCCAAAGGTGCAGTCATTCGCCTCTCTACCATGATGCGGTACCTGCTCTATGATACGGCCCACGGGAATACAAGTCTTGCCAAGGAAATTGGATTTATCGAAAGTTATATCTCTCTGATGAAACTGAGGTTTTCGGAGCATGTAACCATTACACTGGATATTCCCAAAAAGATCCCTGAGATTCAGATGCCTCCGATGCTGTTTATCTCTTTGCTCGAAAATGCTTTCAAACATGGCGTAAGTTATCAGAATGAATCTTTCGTATTGTTCAGTCTGGATATAAATGAAAACCGTTTGAATTGTATCATCAAAAACAGCAAAAACGGAAAAATAAAAGATTCGGGGAACATGTATTCGGGCATTGGTTTAACCAATATCAAGAAAAGTCTGGAACTCCTTTTTGGAAAAAATTACCAATTCGACATCGCAGAAAAAGAGGATGAGTTCCACGTATTTTTAAGTGTCCCAATAGAATAATATAATAAAATAATTGAGTCATGAAGATTAGATGCCTGGCAATAGATGACGAACCTCTTGCCCTGAAACAAATTGGAACTTATATCGAGAAAACTCCTTTTCTCGAAACTGTTGCCCTTTGCTCCAATGCTTTTCAAGCACTTGAGTGTGTGAGGGATGGAAAAATTGACCTTCTTTTTGTAGATATCAACATGCCTGACCTGAACGGGATGGACTTTGTAAAGTCGCTGGAAAAGAAAATTCCTGTCATTTTCACGACAGCTTACAGTGAATATGCCATCGAAGGCTTTCAGGTCGACGCACTTGACTATTTGCTAAAACCGATCAGTTATGTTCTGTTTTTGAAATCTGCCAATAAAGCCAAAGCCTGGTTCGACCTGAACAACAAACCAGCCGACGTTGTCCAGCCGACACAGGATTACCTCTTTGTAAAAGCGGAGCACAGGTTAATCAGGATTCATATGGCTGATATTAAATACATTGAGGGCTCCAATGAATACATTGTCATACACCTGATCAAAGATAAGCCTGTAACTACACTGATGCGGATGAAAAATATTGAGTCAGAACTTCCAGAGAACCTTTTTATGCGCGTTCACCGGTCTTTTATCGTCAACCTGAGCCAGGTTAAGATAATAGAAAGGAACAGGATTATCTTTGACGAAAAAATTTACATCCCCATCGGGGAACAATACAAGGACAATTTTCAGAAATTTTTGGATAAAACCTTTTATTTATAGATCTCTGACCTTCCAAACCTACTATACTATTCTAAATCAACCATTACTATGAGATTCAAGAGAAATATTGCAACAAGCGAGGCGGGTTTTATTTTCAATCCGGCATCCGGTGACTCTTTCTCTTCCAATCCGATTGGATCGGAAATATTGACTCAATTGAAAGAAGACAAGTCCCGGCAGGAAATTATCGAAGTAATTGCATCCCGATATGATGTTGAAAAAAACCAGTTTGAACGTGATCTGGAAGATTTCATGTCCCAACTGAGAGATTACAATTTATTGGATGAAAACTGAAACTACAAATACCTCCACCAGGAGAAAACTGGTGATTGCCGTCACCGGACTAAATGCCATCGACAGCCCGGGTCCTGGCGTAGCTGTCCTTCGTGCCATTCGGGAATGTCCTGATTTCGATGTCCGAATTATTGGCCTCAGTTATGAACCGCTTGAACCGGGAATATACATGCATGATCTGGTTGACAAGGCCTACCAGATTCCTTATCCTCCGGCAGGAACAGAAAATTTGCTGCATAGGCTGAAGTACATACATGAACAGGAAAAAATCGATCTGATCATACCCAATTTCGATGCAGAACTATTCAGTTTCATTAAATTAAGCGATGACCTGAATAATATGGGCATCCATACTTTTCTGCCGGATCTGGGGCAATTTGAAGCAAGGCACAAGACTATGCTTTTCAAATTTGGCAAGAAGCACAAATTTCTGATACCAGAAGATCGCCTTATTCATCAAATATCTGATCTAACCAAGGCAGCCGACGAACTTGATTATCCATTGGTCATCAAAGGAAAATATTATGATGCCATCATTGTCAATTCAAAGGATGATGCACAAAAAGCATTCTTGCAATTGCAGGCAAAATGGGGATTACCCATTATTGCACAGCAGTTTATCAAAGGGACAGAGATAAATATTGCGATTCTTGGCGACGGGAAAGGCAATGCTATCAGTATCATTCCCATGCGAAAACTTTTTATCACGGACAAAGGGAAGGCATGGGCAGGTATTACGATCGAAGAGAGTTCATTTATTGATCTTGCACACCAATTCATCACGGCAACTAAATGGAGGGGCGGTTGTGAACTGGAGGTAATGCAGACAAACGACGGAAAAGCCTATATCATGGAGGTAAATCCACGTTTCCCTGCCTGGATTTACCTGACGGCCGCAGCTGGCCAGAATCAGCCTGCAACACTGGTAAAAATGGCACTGGGAGAAAAAGTTGAGCCGTTCAAGGATTACGTAGCAGGTAAAATGTTTATCCGCTATTCGTGGGATATGATCGTTGAGGTAGGTGAATTTCAGAAAATATCTGGAATGGGAGAGTTGTAAAAAAGGAAAAAGGATAAAGGATAAAGGAAAAAGTAAAAAGGATAAAGGAAAAAGGAAAAAGTAAAAAAAGTTTAGATCATGATTTTCTCGTAACCCGTAACCCGTATCCCGAATCCCGGAACAAGTACAAACCACTATTTGAAAATGAATTTATTTTACGATGGAAAAACTGAAATATGAGAGGCCGATCATCAAAAAGCTGAATACCGGTTTTAGCAATAAATTTGGTTCACAGTTAAAGAATGAGGTGGTAACACATCTTGAAGGGGTAGGCGTAAAAGAGCTTATCCGGCAATACGGATCGCCCCTGTTTGTCATCTCAGAGAAACAGATCAGACGCAATTACCAACATGCAGTCAGGGTATTTAAAACCCGATATCCCAAAATTCAATTTGCTTGGTCATATAAAACAAATTATTTGAATGCCGTTTGTAAAATTTTCCACCAAGAGGGTTCATGGGCAGAAGTAGTTTCGGGTTTCGAATATGAAAAGGCACTGGGGAATGGTGTGCCAGGAAACAAGATTATTTTTAACGGGCCCGATAAAACTGATGAACAGTTGGTTAAAGCAGCCCGAAATAATTCACTCATACACATTGATCATTTTGATGAACTTTACTCGCTCATTAAACTAAGTGAGGAGTTTCAGCTGAAACCAAGGGTAGCCATCCGGGTTAACATGGATACAGGCATTTATCCCAAATGGGATCGTTTTGGTTTCAATTACGAAAACGGACAAGCATGGAATGCCATTACAAGGATCATAAATTGTGAGAACCTGAATCTGGTCGGGTTACACTGCCACATAGGTACCTTCATGCTGGAAACCGGAGCCTATGCCATTGCAGCTGTCAAATTGTGCGATTTGTTGCGGAACATCAAAGAAAAGCATAACAAAACCATTCAGTATCTGGATATGGGAGGAGGTTTTCCATCCAGCAATACCCTGAAAGGTTCTTATCTGCCAGGTGTTGATACAGTTCCAACCATCGACCAGTTTGCAGATGCAATTACTGGGGCAATTCTGGATTTCGGGTTCAGACAGGATGAACTTCCATTGCTCATTCTTGAGACGGGGAGGGCCTTGATTGATGATGCGGGTTTTTTGCTAGGCACTGTATTGGCCAACAAACGCCTTTCTGACGGCAGAAGATCTACTATACTCGACTTTGGTGTAAATACATTGTTCACATCTTTCTGGTATGACTTTAAGATCAGTCCCGCACAGGATGGCGGACAATATACGGAAGAAACAGTACTATACGGACCTCTTTGCATGAACATTGACATCATCAGCGAAAACATCACGCTCCCTTTGCTTCAGAAGGGAGACCATCTGGTCGTCCACAGGGTTGGCGCATACAACATGACACAATGGATGCAATTCATCACCCTGAGGCCTAACGTAGTTCTTTTGGATCAGGAGGGTCATTCACATCTGATCAGAAAAGCGGAAACACTTGACTATATAGAGTCAGCAGAGCAAATCCCAGCGTATTTAAAAAAAGATACGCCATCGTAATTCAACCCAAATAAACAATGTTAACGATATCCCTGGATTTCTAAAGCAAGTCACTTATGCAAATAACCCGACATATAACTTCGTTGAAAGAAAATATTCTGCCAGCAGTGCTGAGCAGTTATTCCATCGTTTTCTTTTTGAACAGCAGGTTGTTTGCATTTGGTATTTTGATTCTGACTTTTTTTAATTTTTACGCGGGATTGAGTGGATTGACCGCAGTTCTGACATCAGTTTTAGTTGCAAGCGCCATGGGGTTTGACAAGATTCTGATAAAAAAAGGGATATATAGTTTCAATGCCTTGCTGTTTGGACTTGGGATGGGAACTTTTTTTGATCCTGGATTGGTATATTTCAGTCTGCTACTGTTGGGGGTACTTTTAACCCTAATTCTTTCTGTTACCTTAAGCGGATGGTTTGGAAAATATGGTTTACCCTTCCTTAGTGTTCCCTTCGTGCTCGGATTTTGGGTGATTGTGCTTCCCTCTGCGACCTTTGAGAACCTCGGTCTTACGCACCGAAATATTTATTGGATCAATGAAGCCTATGCAGTTGGGGGAAGCCATCTTGTTAATTTCCTTCAATCAATTAATAGCCTCTCTATCAACAACCTTGCCGATACCTACTTAAGATCGCTGAGTTCCGTTTTCTTCCAGAATAACATCCTGTCGGGCCTTTTAATCGCCGTTTTACTGCTGATCAGTTCAAGAATCGCCTTCTCACTTTCTGTCATTGGTTTCCTGTCCGCCTATCTTTTCGCCACATTTACGGGATCTGATACAGCAGGTTTCTCCTATTACAACATTGGTGCCAATTACATCATGACTGCACTTGCTGTCGGAGGATTCTTCGTTGTACCTTCAGGCCGATCGTACTTCTGGACATTTTTACTCGTACCGCTCACCTCTGTGGTCTTACTGTCGCTGACCAAACTATTCGGTGAAATTCAACTGCCTGTTTTTTCTCTCCCCTTTTCACTCGTCACGATCCTTTTTCTCTACTTCCTGATGATGAGAAAAAACCCTTCAGGCCTTGTATTGACTCCTTTCCAGCACTACTCTCCGGAAACGAACCTTTATACCTATCAAAACAATAAAATAAGGCTTTCTCAGATGAATTATTTCCCATTGCACCTCCCTTTTTGGGGGAAATGGATTGTGAGTCAGGGCCATGACGGGAAATTTACCCACAAAGGCGAATGGAAATTTGCCTACGATTTCATCCTTCTGGATGAAGAAATGAAAAGTTATACATCCACTGGTTTGCTTTGTGAACATTACTACTGTTACAATAAACCGGTGCTGGCGCCTGCAGATGGTATCGTTGAAGAGATCACCGATCAGATCTGTGACAATGAAATCGGGAAAACCGACACAGTCAACAACTGGGGGAATACAATTATCATCAGGCATTTACCAGGCCTGTACACACAGCTCTCTCATTTGCGGAAAGGGTCCTTCAAAGTGGCCAAGGGAGACACGGTGAAAAGGGGGGATATTCTGGCAAATTGTGGAAATTCAGGACGTTCTCATCAGCCCCACATTCACTTTCAGGTGCAATCATCACCTATAGCCGGTGCTAAAACAATCAATTATCCTTTTGCCTGCTATCTGAAAGCAGATAACAACTCAGAGATTCTTTCTTCTTTTTCCAATCCTGACGAAGGTGAAATGATTACGGATGTACATACCCATTCCCTGTTGAATAACGCATTTACCATCCAACCAAATACTTCCTTTCAATTTAACTATACAAATACTAAAAGAGTTGAAAAATCCGAGCAGTGGGAGGCATTCACCGATGCACTCAACTATCGATACCTCTATTGTGCCGAGACAGAAAGTACTGCTTATTATTTTAATGATGGGAATATTTTCTATTTTACTGCCTTCTATGGCAATAAAAACTCCCTGCTCTACTATTTCTATCTCACAGCATACAAAGTCCTACTGGGATATTACGAAAATGTCGAGGTCAAGGATGAATTGCCATTAACCTCGATCTTCAATAAAAATGGGATTCTCTGGCTTTATGATTTTGTTGCTCCTTTCTCCAATCGAATTCGTGCCTTATTTACGATTAAACCAATTGCAAAGGATGATGCTGGAAATCCATCATCCCTGACGCTTCTCTCAAATATCAATCTCACCGTATATGGCAGGATCCATCGGGAAAGTATAGGATCCATCACTTTGAAAAACAATCGTATTGAAGAGTTTACGTACCAGAATAAAAAAATAACAATTGAGGCAAAATGTGCAGATATATTGTAATTCTTCTTCTATTTATCCCGTTGGCTTCATTTTCGCAGGTCAAACTCAGTTTCCAGCAAGCCGATAGCCTCTCTTATCAGTATTACCTGAAAGGTGACTGGAAAAATCTGATTGAACTGACAAAAGAAGCATTCAAGCAAGACATTGACTCGAAATTTATGCGCCAACGTGCAGGCTACGCCTATTTCATTTCAGGCGATTATTATGCCGCAAAGAACCAATATGAAAAAGCATTATCGTTTGATCAGTCCGATAATATCTCAAGAGAATATCTTTACTATTCAAGTCTAAATGCAGGGTTCATGAACACCCGCTATTACGCCGGAATTCTTTCCTACGATTCAGCAAATAGACTTGGTATCCAAAAATATAATCCGGTTGAGTCAGTTGATACTGAAATCAATCTGAAAACCAATCAGGAAACAACCCGTTCCAACCAAATTTATTACAGGGCAGGGATCAATACAGAACTTGGCTACAGGGTATCCCTTTATCAGGCATACTCCTATTATGAACAGAATATAAGCAATACACTTACACAACAACCTGAATACCTTGCAATCCTCAAAATAGCCATCGTCCCCGCCTGGCAGATCAAAACGGCCTTTCACAGGTTGTTTACCACTGTCGGGAATACAAATTATCCCGCAAATCTTGGTTTAATGGCAATTTCATCCCAATTGAACCGCTTCAATCTGGAAGCAAATGCATCTCTTCTGCAATCTGCTCAAGCTACAACCCAGCAATATGGATTTCAGGCCGGGTTCGTTTTACCTGGGAAATCAAATATGTACTTTACAAGCGCAGTTGCCGGTATGATTGAAAATTCTGTTTGCCGTACAATCTTTGCAGAGACTGCCGGATTAAAATGCATAGGTAATTTATGGGCAGAAGGAAATATTACCTTGGGCAATCTTAAAAATTACAACACGACCAACGCGCTTTACGTATACAATTCGACAGACCCATCTGTATTCAGAACAGGCCTTACTTTGGCATGGTTTTTGGGAAAGCATCTTGTATTGTCGGGAAATTTCACCTTTGATCAGCAGGAAATAGAAAATAGCACGGCAAATAAATTCTATTATCAATATTCATATTCAGGAGGAATAAAATGGAAACTTTAAAGAAATTACTGATTGTTGCAGCTATTATCTTGATAGCTATTCCGCTGGAAGCTCAGAACATTAATGAATTACAGTCGGCATTCAGCAAAAGTTATATTGCTGAGAATCAGAACAACTATAGCACCGCCATCAATGAAATGAAAGCAATTTATCAGGCGGATAATTACATCTCAAACGTCCGGTTGGGATGGCTCAATTATCTTGCCAAACAGTATGGCGAGTCCATCTCCTATTATAAAAAAGCCATATCACTAAAACCCTATGCGATTGAAGCAAAATTTGGTTGCATCAAGCCGCTCAGTGCGGTCGAAAACTGGGAAAAAGTGAAAGAACAATATCTGGAGATACTGAAAATAGACCCTTTGAATACCACTGCAAACTATTGGCTTGGGGTAATTTTTTATAATCGCAAGGATTACAAATCGGCTACCAATCTGTTTGAAAAGGTGGTTAACCTATACCCTCTTGATTACGATTCAGTGATTATGCTTGCCTGGTCCAAACTTTACAATAACAGTCATGCCGATGCCAAGATTTTGTTTCAACAGGCAATGATCATCCGTCCCAACGACACTTCTGCCGTGACAGGGCTGCAACAGATAAGCAAATGGCTGGATGATAATCTCAAGGCTCCGAACGGGATAAAGAGGTAAAAGTGGTGCGTTGAAAGTTTCAGGTTAAGGGATCCAGATTCAAGGAAACACAGATCAGAACTTTCTTCCTTTAAGTCTTTTTCACTTAAACCCATTGTTCCTTGTGGTTTACCTCAATAGAAACTTATTACAGCAGCCGTTGTGAACCAACCATGGTATAGTCCACCTGCAAACTCAGGCGACTGTCCAAAAAATTCAAACTTTGCTCCTACTCCCTTGTATGCGAGGAAAATACCCATGTTGCAGGAGTACACGAAATGGGACATTTCATCATAATTCAACACATGCGGATTGCCTGAAGAAAACATGCCTCCAGTAAGCAGTGTATTGTAAAGAACTGCTTTTCCACTGGCTCCTCCATAAAAATAAGCCTGAATATCTCTGTGTGAATTCAATGACCTGTCCTGTATGGTTACTCCATCAAAATAACTGTTTATCAATCCGGTTCTGACTTTCAATCCAAACTGTATATCATCATAAATGGTACCAATGCGAGCTTTGGCTGAATAAAGTAATTCCGAAAATCCAGGACTTTCAGCTATTCCTTTATCAATCATTACATTGTAATTGATATATGGCATATTTTGAATCTGGTAAGACCATCCATTTGGGGGTATCAATCCATTGATCTCATGAATGGTCTTCTGGACATAACCAGCACCTGAAGCAGAGCCCAGAATGCCCAAGTCAAACTCGGAAGTAAATTTCAATCTTACTCCCTGGCAATTTGAAACTTTTAAACTCCTTACATACAATACGCCGGCATAAGGACGATCATTGGAAATAATCAATGTATCTTCTATATTAATAGGAGTAAACATCTCCTGAGCAACCGCGAAACCAAAGTAATTTCTGGCATTTTTTATATGAAAAAATAAATGGTTGATTGGATTTTTTTCAAGACAAGGAAGAACAATTTGAGTCATTAAACCCTGGGTGTAATAATAATCAGTGTTCATGAGAGCATCATTGTCCCAACTTGCTGATAATTCATGGTATCTCCGCGATACAATTGAATCGCCGGGCTGCGAGAAGAGCAGCTGAGCAGAAAAAAACAGTAATGAAATCAATATTAAAAATCTGTGCATAAATACCATTTTAAACCATCAAATCCTTAAGTCATTGGAAACCAATTTTCGTGAAATCTTTGCGTTAAACTACAATTTATTTTTAAATGACACTCAGAATCAAAAAAAAAATCTATAAAATTCAAATGTTTACAATTTATCTTTTACTTTCACATCAGGAAAAACTGACGTAACTGAAGATTCATTTCTAACACTTTTCTGATGTCAAAAAAAATTCATAGCACTTTGTGGGTACTTTTACTTATTGCATTTTATTCAACTCTTTTTGCCCAAACAGGGATTACTTTCGATAAGTACAAAACAAATGCTGAGGTCCAGAAAGCATTGCTATCACTACAGGAGAAATCTCCTTCAAGAACCGCCATCCACCAGATCGCGCAGAGTCCTGGCGGTGAACCTATCAATGTTCTTGAAATAGGCAAGGAGCTTAAAAATGTACCCGCCATATTTGTTGGAGCAAATTTTGAAGGTAAGACACCACTTTCTACAGAAGGAGCCCTTTATCTCGCCAAAATGCTGCTCGACTCTGTGAGGTACACCCAAAATGTCAAATGGTTTATTCTTCCTTTGCCAAATCCTGATGCTACGGTCGGATATTTCTCCAAGGTAAAATGGGAGCGAACTGTCAATGATTTTGAGGTGAACGACGACAAGGATGACCAGATTAATGAAGACGGACCTGACGACCTGAACGGTGATGGCTGGATCACCCAGATGAGGGTTGAAGACCCGGAAGGAACCTTCATCGTTTCAGATAAGGATCCAAGAATCATGGTTAAGGCGGATCCGTCAAAAGGCGAAAGGGGAAAATACAAAATCTACCCTGAAGGTATTGATAACGATGGCGATGGTGAGATCAATGAAGACGGACCCGGCGGCATCAATGTTGGCATCAACTTTCCGCATCTTTTCAAATCAAATTTGAAAGAAACCGGATTATGGCCCGGTCAGGCACCTGAAGTATACGGCATCATGAAATTTGTATACAGTCATCCGGAAATATTGATGGCATATACGCTTGGTACATCAGACTTTTGCATGGCCACGCCACGAGTTGGGCGCAAAGGCGGAGCAAATATGGAGAGCATCAAGGTGCCTGCCCGATTTGCCAGCCGTCTGGGCGTTGATCCTGAAAAGACCTTTACGATGGCCGAGGTAGTTGAATTGTTCAAATCGTCTATGCCTAGCCGTCCAGGAAGGGAAATGACGGCAGAAACCATTATTGACATGCTTGGACTGGGTGCCGCAGTCAATCCCATGGAGGAAGACCTGAAATTTTATTCCGATTTTTCGGATAAATACAAGGCCTACCTAAAAGCCAGGGGATGTTCTACAGACAGGATGGTCGCAGATCCCGACAAGGATGGTTCTTTCGAACTTTGGGCTTATTACCATTTGGGTGTTCCATCGTTCAGTATGAACCTGTTTACACCTCCTGTAAAGCCTGCAGAGCCAAGAACAAGGGAGTCATTTCAGCGGGATCCGACCTCCAGAACTGTAGTAACAGACGACAAGGACAAAAACATAATGGCGTACATCGACAATAAACTGAAGGGAGAGGGCTTTGTAAAATGGCAGCCATTTAACCATCCCTCCCTGGGCAAAGTCGAAATCGGAGGAATTGTGCCGTTTGTCACATCCACTCCTCCACCGACAAAAATCGACTCACTTTGCAAGGCCCAACTGCCCTGGCTCCTAACCCTCTCAACGAAACTTCCGGATCTGCATTTGATGAAGGAAGTTGTGACAGACCTGGGAGCCGGTGTTTACAGGCTTGAATTTTTCGTTGAAAACAAAGGCGTTCTTCCCTATCCTACTGCCATGGGATCCAGGAACAAACAACCGGCGCCCGTCATTCTCATTCTGGAAGGTGAAAACCTCGAATTTCTGGAAGGCTACAAACGAACACCTCTCGGTGATTTTGGTGGCAACCAGGTCAGGAAGATTACCTTCACCATCAAAACAGACAAGAAAACTATTCTAGAGGCCCACATCGAATCGGTTACTTTTAATCCGGAAGTTAAACAAATTAAGATTGGAGGTTAATCATGAAAAAGATATTTACCATCGTTGCATGCTGCTTATTGACCTTCATGGTAGTGGCCGAAAACAAGGATAAAATTGAAATACCGCTCCGTTTCGACAGGTATTATACTTATGAAGACGTGGTTGAGGCGTTGAAACTGTTGCACAGTACCTATCCCCAATTGACTAAACTTGACCTGGTTGGTAAAAGCGAAGAGGGGCGTGAAATATATGCGCTCACCATCAACAATCCAAAAACCGGGGAACCTCTCACAAAACCGGGAGTGTACATTGACGGGAACATTCATGGGAATGAGATACAGGCAGGTGAAGTATGTCTGTACTTCGCCAATATGCTGCTGACCAAATATAGTGACAATGATAAAATCACCAAAGTGGTTGACAAAAATGCTTATTACATTATTCCTGTAGTCAATGTGGATGGCAGGTACCACTTTTTCAAGGATGCCCAAACATCCAGTTCTGACCGAAGTTTCAGGATCCCAAAGGATGACGACCGGGATGGATTGGTCGACGAGGATGGCCCTGACGACCTCGACGGAGATGGAAATATATGCATGATGCGTATCAAAGATCCGCTGGGAAATTATAAAACGGATCCTGAAGACAACAGGTTGATGATTCCCGTCAAACCCGGAGAAAAAGGCGAATGGACGCTTTTAGGGGAAGAGGGTATCGACAATGACGGCGACGGAAAAATCAATGAGGATGGAGAAGGTTATTTCGACGCTAACCGCAACTGGGGTTACGACTGGCAACCCAATTACGTACAAAGCGGGGCAGGCAGTTTTCCGCTTGAAGCATTGGGCATCAAAGCTATTGCGGCCTACATCCATCAGCGTCCCAATATCATTGTCAATTTCGCCTTTCACAATTCGGGCGGAATGTGGCTCCGGGCTCCTTCCATCAAAGAAGAAAAGGTCGATCCACGAGATGTGGCAGTTTACGATCTGATCGGCAAAAATGCCACCAAAATCACTCCGGGTACTGTTTACCAGCCTTCTTACGATCTGTACGATACGCATGGTGATTCCGATTCGCACATGTTTTTTCTGGAAGGATCCTATACCTTCGTCGGCGAGCTTTTTATGAGAAGCCAGGAGACCTACCGGGATAATATCAACAAACCTTTGACACCAGCTTCCGATTCGGAAAGCAGTTCGTCCAGGCGGGGAGGCAATCCTGAAGAGAGCAGGGAACAGCTTAAATTCAACGATTACCTCGGACTAAATGAGCTTTACAAACCGTGGAAGCCATTTAAACATCCAACCTATGGTGACATAGAAATCGGTGGTTGGGTGAAGATGAGCGGCCGTTTGCCCCATCCTTTCATGCTACCCGATCTGGTTCACAGGAATGCCATGGTGGTATTGTATGCCGCGGAACAGACTCCGGAGATCAGCATGGAAATCTTTGATGTGAAAGAGATTGGTAAAAATCTTCATCAGGTAAGAATCCGTCTTAAAAATGAGAAAGGATTACCTTCTATGTCAAGCAAGGCAATGAGCACAAAACTTTATACACCGGATATGCTTAAAGTGACCGGAGCCAAGGTGGTCGCTTCAGGCAAAATAACCGATATCAGAACCAACAAAATAAGTTACCAGGAACACAAACCCGAGATTATTTATACTTCTGTTCCCAGTTACGGTTATTCAGAATACCAGTTTCTTGTGGAAGGGAAAGGTGAAGTAAAAGTCAATTATATTTCACGAAAAGCAGGAAATATTGTTAAAACGCTTAAACTCTGAAAATTATCTCGCAGAAACCGGTTAAATAACCATCGAAAAGTGTGAATAAATATTCAAATCGGTCATTTAACTTTTCATTTTTGCTATATTTGGCAACTCAAAAATAAACTTTACAGAATAAAAAGTGGGAATATTACAGGAAAAACTATCGAAGTATGATGCGCCCCAAAGGGTAATGGAAGCTGGTATATATCCCTATTTCAGGGCAATAGAATCAGAACAGGATACGGAGGTGATCATCAAAGGAAAGAAGGTACTCATGTTTGGATCGAACAGCTATCTTGGGCTGACGAATCATCCAAAAATTAAAGAGGCTTCAAAAAAGGCGATCGACAAGTACGGTACTGGCTGCGCCGGCTCAAGGTTTTTAAACGGGACATTGGATATTCACCTTGAACTCGAAGAACGTCTGGCCAAACTTACCGGTAAGCAGGGTGCACTCTGCTATAGTACAGGCTTTCAGGTAAATCTAGGTGTTGTATCAGTCCTGACAGGCCGCAATGATCACCTTTTGCTGGATGAGCTGGACCATGCCTCCATCATCGAGGGAAGCAGACTCTCCTTCTCCAGAGTTTTAAAATATCGCCACAATGACATGAAAGCGCTCGAGGGTAAGCTAAAACACTGCACCCCTGAGAGCCTCAAACTCATTGTTGTGGACGGAATCTTCTCCATGGAAGGAGATATTGTTAAACTTCCTGAAATAGTCAAACTGGCTCAAAAATACAAGGCAACCATCATGGTCGATGACGCACACGCCCTGGGTGTGATTGGTGTGAACGGTTCCGGTACCGCTTCCCACTTTGGCCTGACAGATAAAGTGGATCTTATTATGGGGACTTTCTCCAAATCATTGGCTTCACTCGGCGGGTTTATAGCTGCCGACAATTCAATCATCAATTATCTCAAACACAATTCCCGCTCACTGATTTTCAGCGCCAGTATGACTCCCGCATCAGCTGCGACTGTGCTTGCCGCCATCGAAGTCATGGTAAGTGAACCTGAAAGAATAAAGCATCTTTGGGATATTACGAATTATGCACTGAAAGGCTTTAATGCGGCTGGATTTGATACAGGGAAATCAGAAACCCCGATCATTCCTCTTTTTATCCGCGATGACGTGAAGGCGCTGATGCTGACAAAAATTTTACTTGAAGACGGAATTTTCGTCAATCCCGTGGTTTCACCCGGCGTTCCCAAAGAGGATAGCCTGATCAGGTATTCCCTGATGGCAACCCACACCAAGGAGCAGGTGGAAATCTCAATTGAAAAAATCTCGAAAGCTGCAAAAAAACTAGGAATACTGTAAAATATTGTCGATTTTCAATTTTCAGTTTTGGAATACAGTCCCCCCGAATTCTCTGTTTCATAAAAACAATATAATGTGAATTATTTGCTTCAATGATGAATTAACAGCAATCCAAAATCCAAAATCGAAAATCAAAAATTATCAAAATCACTTTAGGCGCTCAAATATGAAAAAAGTAATCCTTATCACGGGCATCTCATCCGGTTTCGGCAAGGAAACGGCCATCCTGCTGGCCAGACAAGGTCACACAGTCTATGGCACTGTACGTAAAGAAACCGAAACCGACCCTTCGGTGAAAGTTCTGAAAATGGACCTTGCCGATGGTGCCACCATTGTTTCAGCCGTTGATGAAGTACTTAAAAATGAGAACAGGATCGACGTACTGATCAACAATGCCGGAATGCATACGGGCGGTCCAATCGAAACAATGCCATTTGATACTGTGAAACTCTCGATGAATACCAACTTTCTGGGAGTGGTTCAACTCACTCAGTTGGTTTTGCCGGTCATGCGCAAACAAGGCGGAGGATTGATAATCA
Source organism: uncultured Bacteroidia bacterium (assembly GCA_903902325.1). GTDB lineage: Bacteria > Bacteroidota > Bacteroidia > Bacteroidales > Prolixibacteraceae > CAINVV01. Next base: position 24,673 of record CAIUUO010000158.1, on the reverse strand, counting down.
ATTTCAGTTCTATCGGAGGACTGATGGGTCTTCCTTACCAGGGAATATATTCGGCTGGAAAGTTTGCCATCGAAGGTTTCAGTGAAGCGCTCCGAATGGAAGTCAATGAATTCAACATCAAAGTGGTGGTCATCAATCCGGGTGATTTCCACACCAGTAACTCTGCCAACCGCAGAGGATTTCTTGCCCCTACCGGTGAAGGTGATCCCTACCAGGCACAGTTCGCCAATACACTCTCCATCATTGAGAACGACGAGTCGAAAGGCTGGTCACCTGTCATTTTGGCCAAAAAACTTGTCAAAATAGTGGAACGTTCAAACCCAAGGCATAATTACATCATTGCTTCCTTTGAACAGAAACTGGCTGTTGTCATTAAATACATCCTTCCGGGAAAACTCTTCAGTAAAATTTTGCGTGACCACTATGGAATAAAATAATCCCTGTTAATTCCAGATTAACCTGACAGGTAATGGAATACATGGTCTCACTCAAAAATATATATCCAAAATATCAAACTGAATGGCAATGCCTTAATTCGCTATTACATCCCCAGCGATAAACTGCAAAAAGGGGTATTGCCCGAATTCGAGATAGCAGAAAAATAACCCGAGATTTTATTGCCTGATAATCTTCAAAGTAAAACTATTAGATGGTGTCTGAATCCTGACAAAATAGAGTCCTGCCACCAACTGTCCCATTTCCAAAAAGTAATTGGTGGTATAAGGGAATGACAGCTGAACGATCTGTCCCTGTTCACTGTATACACAGAGTTGATTTATGACATCCATTGACTTGATTGTCAGTTCGTTTTGTACAGGATTGGGAAAATATTCCAATCTTGCCGCTTTGACGGGTCCCATTGCGGGTAGAGACAGGTTACTTGCCAACCAATTTCCAGACTGACTATTATCAGAATCAAGGTTTTTCAGTTGCAGGTAATAATCATTCCCGTTGGCATTTGGCCACGGGGCACTCGCTGAATAAATAACCTCATCAATTTTATTACCTAAACCTTCCAAGAGAAGCAGCTGCTCTGAGGAATTTGATAGATTTCTTGTATACTGTCCAAAGGGTTTGATCTTGTACTTACTCTCAAATGTGGTTGAATTGGCGGCAAGATAGATTTTGGAATTGGCCACTATGGCCGCTCCCAATGGAAATTGGTATACTAAACCCGTCCCACCAAAGTATATGCCCGACAAATCGACTAGTTTGTTGCTGTTGTTTGTGATCTCTATAAACTCACTATCGTTGCTTTTCGGAAACTCGGTTGTAACAGCAGGGTTGTACATAATTTTTGAAATAGTGAGGGAAGGAATAAATTCCTCATAACAGACCTGATCCGTAATAAGATTGCTATTCATCCATTCAGTTCGATCATTGATGAATTTCTCGACCTGACCAACCTCAAGTGAATGGCTGACAAAAGTATTCCATCTGCTCTTTTCCCTGACTACGGCTTCAGCAATAACCTGATCAGTCTGATCCAGAAAGGATGTGATTTGCCCCATATTTAGAGGGGCGTTTTGTGCGGTCAGTTCATGCCATCTCTTTGCCAACTGACACTTAAATTTATCGTTTTTGTAAAGATCTTTCCAGAAACTGGAACCTTCATTGTCTCCGTTTGAAAATTGCCAGACATTTGATTTGCTTCTGTCAAAATTCCATATAAAAAGGTCATTTCCATATGTAAGATTAAAATCCCAAATGGGTCCGGCCCGTAGTTTTCCATTCCTGTCCTTGTGAAAAAAGGTGCTGAACTGGTAGGCATCCACATTGCTTGCAAACTCATTGATCAGGATAAAATCTACAAAAGAGGCGACATCGATGATCGACGGATATCCATCCTTCATCGAACTGTTACCGTCACGAGCCGCAATGCGCAAAGCATCAAAAACATTGTGGATATAGGCCGTTTGCTCCGTTGTTGCATTTTCTGGTTTTGGCAAATCATGAATATAGGTTACACCTTGTTCGAGTGCATTTCCCTGCAGCATAAAAGCAACAGGATCCCCTTCCGCTTTGTCTGCTTTGGTGATATACCCTCCCGAAAGTTCCGGCAGATAGTTGTCGGCAATTCCGATCTTGGTTACATCAACCCGATCGCCACCGGCTTTGATCTTTTCCTGTAGAACATACAACCCCTTATAATCATCATTAATCAACACTTCACAAAATACAGTTCTGCTTGCGTAATTTCCCATCATCCTTGAAAGGTTGTAACTCAGGTAATCCCTGATGAGCGAAGGGTCAAAGCCAAGTCCATTGAGGATCCAGTCATTTTCAGAAGGCATCCCAAGCAGACTGACATTGTTATTGGTCACATTGTCTGCTTTTACCGTTGTAAGGCCATACTGCTTCTTGGGAAGCGACTGAGTGGAAGACCCCCTAATTTCGATCATGATCTTGCCATTGTAGTTAAGGCTTCCGGTACTATTCTGGTCAGTTAAATAGTTTCGTTTACCCTGACCGTTGAAGATGACCTTCATGGAGGCTGGAATTTTAGGCTCGTCAGGAATCTCTATACCCTTGTCGGTGCGAATGATGACAATGGGTAAATTGCTATCAGTAAACGATTGTGAAAAGGAGTGTTTGCCAAAAAAGAGCGTGAATAGAATGCACAGAAACAGAAATCTCATAATTCAGAAGTAAGGTCGAAAGGGAGATTGAAATTAATGAATTTATTCCTATAACCCAACGTATCCGTTTTACTATCTCAATTTTTAATCAGTAATTTGCAAACTGTAATTTATTGTCACTACTACTATTTTCATTCACATGCAAAAAACCATAAAACTGGCAACTCTACTTGCCATGATGATGCTATGCTGTTCATGCCTGCAGAATCCGCATCCTTCATCCACAGAGGCAAGTCTGCCTGTCAAGGATACATTATTTATCCAGGAGATCCATTCGGCTTTCAAGGTAGGAAGCGATCCAAAGGCCAATGAAGTACGCAGCATCGCGGTAGATCAGTCCCAAAATATCTGGATAGCTACAGCAGATGGCATATTTCGGAAAAGCGATGATTCAAGGGATTGGCATCCTGTCATTACAGGGGAAGAAAGAGGTCCGGCTTATTCGGTGGTAGTTTGCGAAAATGGAACGGTATTGCTTGGGACCTGGAACGGACTCTTTTCTTACCAGGAATCTGTTCTAAAAAAGGAACCTGGCGTCAACGGTCCAATTTCAGTAGTATGCAGCAAAGGGTCGCAGGCTTATGCACTGGGACCAAACGGGGTATGGAAACTTAATTACCCTAAATGGGAAACGGTGAATATAAAGATTTCAAAGGGAATACGGGATGCAACAATCGACGAAAAAGGCAAGTTGTGGATAGCAACAGATGCCGGACTGTACGCCTGCCAGGATGTAAAAACCGACTTATACCAGAATACCGGGGAATTGATCAGCGCTTATGCCAAAGCCCTCTCATTTGGTCCCAATGGTGATTTGTGGGTTGGGAGCCTGGGCGGAATAGCCATACGTAAAAACAATGTTCTTTTCAAAACCCTGACACCAAAAGAAGGCCTGCCTTCCGCGGTAGTAAGGTGTATCCGCCAGTCGCCGGATGGCACCATGTGGATTGGCACAGATGTGGGGGTCGTTCGTTTCAACAGGGATTTCACCCATTCGCTGCGCTTTAGCAAGCGATGGCTCCCCGACAACCATGTGAATTCGGTGGCATTTGACCTGAAAGGCAACGCGTGGATTGCCACAGACAAGGGAGTCAGCCTGATTGCCCGGCAAAAAATGACATTGGCCGAAAAGGAACAGAAGTTTTACGGGCAACTGATGAGAAAGCACATCCGGGCTCCATGTATTTGCGGAATCCTGCACCTCGAAGTTGCGGGAGACACTGCCACCTGGCACAATACGGACGATGACAACGATGGTGAATATACAGGCGGGTATCTCGCCATGGAGAGTTTCAGGTATGCGGTAACCAAAAGCGAAGATGCCAGGTTGAAAGCCCGCAAGGCCTTTGATTTCCTCTGCCTACTGCAGGAAGTAACTGGTACGGATGGATTCTTTGCCCGCACCATTGTCCCTGCTGACTGGAAAAAAGTCAACGATTCCAACCGCACCTATACACCACAGCAACTCGCCGAACAACTGGTCGAGGATCCGCGTTACAAGCCGGTTGAAGAGCGCTGGCGCAAATCGGCCTACGGAAAGTGGCTCTGGAAGGGAGATACCAGCAGCGACGAGATGGATGGCCACATGATGGGCTACTTCTTCTATTACGAATATGCAGCGGGCGAAGAGGAACGTTTCCTGATCAGAAAACATGTCAGCAAGATAATCGACAAACTATTGGAAACCAATTTCAACCTGGTGGATATCGACGGGACACACACGCATTGGTCGGTCTGGTCTCCCGATCAACTGAACCGGGATCCAGACTGGGCCTCCGAAAAAAGCCTCAACTCGTTTGAATTGCTCGCATTCCTGAAACTTACCTTCCACATCACCGGAAATGACAAGTATGAAGAGGCATATCGTCATTTGATAGAAAAGGAGGGATACCTCGACAACACACGCCAGTTAAATGCCAAAAATCCGGCGTGGCAGATCTATTTCGACAGGACCCTGGAGGGTTACCTCTTCCCCATCCTGCTGAAATATGAGAAAGATCCGGCATTGAAGGCATATTATGGACAGTTGATTGACGAATGGATGAAGCACCAGCCATCCGGCGAGAACCTCATCAACAACCTGTCCTATGCCCTCGCAACGGGCAAAAAGGTCAACACAAAACAAACCATTGATTTTCTAAGGGATGCGCCACTGGATCTTGTCGACTGGACCATTGACCATACGCTGCGTGAGGATGTAAGAATTGTAAGAAGCCCCATTCTGGAGGAAATACAGATATCTGACCTTCCTCCCGCCAGTGAAAGATCAACAGTCCGCTGGGACAAGAACCCCTGGGCAGCCATCAGCGGGGACCCTCACCAGGAACGTGATCCAGTGTTCTGGTTGTGGCCATACTGGATGGCGAGGTATCTGGAGATAATTACAGATTAAAAATTACAAATTACAAATTGGGGAAATATTTTACCGCATATGCAGACCTTATTTGCCCGCCAGCACATCCACGCACCTGTAAAACCGTTTGGAATAATTGGGTGATCCCAAATCGCTGACGACGACTCCCATTTTGTGGCCTGAAGAGGAATGAATAAACTTGGAGTGCATGCCATCGGCTTCACAAATGATCCCAACATGGCCAATTCTGGCTTTGTTCTTAAAACTTTTGAAAACGATTACATCACCGGCCTTGAATTCCTCAGGTTTCAAACTTCGTCCCATATTTTTAAATTCAGTTGAACTTCTGGGTAGCGCTACCTTAAAATTCCTGAAAACAAAGTTGACAAACCCCGAACAATCGAAGCCTTTTGTCGGACTGCTGCTGGCATAGTGGTAGGGTGTACCCAAAAATTGTCTGGCAAAAGTGATCAACGCTTCCCTGCTGATGGAAGAAACCTCTAGGTTATCCTGATCTCCCTCTCCATTGGGTAAAGTGCTGTTTGACTGACCAGTAAGCGTCAGTAGGAACATCATTACAAAAAGGGATATTAGTTTAATCATAGTAGAATTGTTATGACCCGATTGAAGCTGATTTGGATAACTGCGTACTTCAGAGTCTTTTTACAAAGGTACATATCTCTGCCATTCCTGCAAACTGAGGAGCACTACCCTGTTATATATGTCCTGAACCTACTTGAATGGACCCTGTATCAGGGTACCCATTTGCCGGTCATTAGGATCATTGCCTGTTCAATTGATAGAACATTCCATTGGTAGAGGCAACAGAAATGAAATGATGCTGAAGTCTTATATTTTATGGCAATTGTGTTAATTTTACATTATTTTATAAATATTGTTGTCTTTTTGATATAAATAATACTATTATTGTATCTTTATGAAAGGTTAAGATTTATATTTCATTACACTTAGATCGTTCACCTAAACCTGAAAAACTGTACAATATGAAACAGCATTTAAAGGGAATACTGGATTCCTACAGACAGGAAGATGCTCATTACGATGAAGTCTTCCAAACGTCGGGAGAACCAAAAGAGCACTACAGGAGCATCGTTGAAACATTCAATCAATTTAGTCTCACCGACTTTGAGCGGATCAACAACGATGTAAAAACTTCGTTTTTTAATCAGGGAATCACCTTCGCCGTGTACGCCGAGGACAAAAAACCGGATGAAAGGATATTCCCTTTTGACTTGTTTCCACGCATTATTCCCAGCCAGGAATGGATGCAGCTTGAACGGGGTGTGATCCAGCGAAACAAGGCTATCAATTATTTTTTGGACGATCTCTACCATAAAAAGCTGATACTGAAAGACAAAATAGTACCGGCAGATCTGATATTTTCATCGAAGAATTACCTGAAGGAGATGGTTGATTTCAAACCCGAAGGTGGTATTTACACACACATTTCAGGTACAGACCTGATCAAGCATACAGATGGTCAGTATTACATACTCGAAGACAACCTTAGATGTCCTTCAGGCGTAAGCTATGTATTATCGAATCGAGTGGCATTAAAAAAATCGCTTTTCGATCTGTTCACTAAGCTGAAAACCAAGACTATCTATCAATACCCTGAAGAATTGCTTGAGATTTTGAAATCTGTTAAGCCAAAAAACACAGAGGTTCCAACGATTGTCGTAGTTACACCTGGAATGTACAACTCTGCCTATTTTGAGCATTCTTTTCTCGCCCAAAAAATGGGCATACCGCTTGTGGAAGGAAGGGATCTGTTTGTCGAGAAAAACTTCGTCTACATGAAGACCATCTTTGGACCAACCAGGGTTGATGTCATTTACAGAAGAGTGGACGATGAGTTTATTGATCCGCTGTGTTTCAGAAAAGATTCCATGCTCGGAGTGCCCGGATTGATGAATGCCTATAGGGCCGGAAACGTAACCCTGGCCAATGCCCCTGGAACCGGTGTTGCCGATGACAAGGCTGTCTACCATTATGTTCCCGACATCATCAAATACTACCTGAATGAAGAACCGATCCTGAACAATGTACTGACCTACCATTGTGAGAAGGAGTCGGAATGCAAATATGTACTTGAAAACATCGACCAACTTGTGGTCAAGCCAGTCGACGAATCGGGAGGATACGGAATAACTATAGGTACCACCCTGACCAGGGAGCAGATCGAGGAAGTGAAAGTCAGGATCAAATCCAACCCACGGAAATACATTGCCCAACCCATCATGAGTCTTTCTGTACATGCCACCTTTATTGAAGAGAGCAAGGAATTTGAACCACGGCATATCGACCTCCGGACTTTTTGCCTGATGGGCAAGGACAAGGAATATATCCTGAAGGGTGGACTGACCCGCGTAGCCCTTAAGAAGGGAAACCTAATCGTCAACTCATCACAGGGGGGCGGGTCAAAGGATACATGGGTATTGGATTAACAGTCATAAAAAGCAAAAAACATGTTATCAAGAGTAGCAAACAACTTATATTGGATGGGTCGTTACATCGAACGGGCCGAACATTTTGCCCGCTATAGCAGGGTGCAGTATTTTTCTTCACTGGATGCTCCCATTCTAAAAACATACGACAGAAATTTCGTTCTGGAATCGATACTTTACATGGCAGGGATTTTTGACATGGAAAATATAACGGAGAAAGATGTATTGTTCAAGATCGGATTGGATTTACAAAACTCCAATTCGATCATCAGCAACATCACTTTCGCCCGTGAAAATGCACGCGGCGCGCGCAACGCCATATCAACTGACCTTTGGGAATCCATCAATAAATATTATCACCTCGTTACCAGCTATCCCCAGGATACCTATCTGTCTACAGGCTTTTATGATTTTACCCAGTTGATTCTGGACCAGACATCCATACTCAGCAGTAAAATTTATGGTACCCTGATGCACGACGGCGAATGGGCCATCATCCTGATAGGTATGTACATCGAACGCGTCATACAGATCATCAGGATCATCAATTCCAAACTGCATGACATTTATAAGATTGAACAGGCAGGTCATTCTGTTACAGAAATGAGTTTCGAATGGACCACCATGCTGCGCTGCATGGAGGCTTTTGACATGAACAAAAAATTCTACCGTACAATTCCAAACCGGGAACAGGTGATGGAATTTTTGTTGCTCAACCCTCACTGCCCGCGCTCCATTGCCTATTCTTTGAACGGAATCAGAAGATATGAGGAAAAAATCAGCCGGAATGAAAGCAGGGATTCCAATACCATCAGCTTTAAAATTGGAAAACTCGTGGAACAATTCCGCTATCTTTCATTTGACGAATATAAAGATGATATTTACGGCTTGTTAAACAACACCCAGGATAAGGTCATAGAAATAGGATCTGAATTTGAAAAAAAATACCTCTCTTTCTAATGCATGAGTTTTTTTTGGAATATTTTATTGAAAACAAGTACGAGTCACCAGTTAGAAAAGCAAATTTTCAGTTGCTTGTCATACCTGATTCCAATTCACAGCAAAAAGTACTCGATTTAAAGTTTTTTTGCTCGGAAGACCAGGAGGCACACCGCTCAAAAAATATTTTCGGGTTTGATACCCTAAACTACTACATCGGCAAACCCTTCACTGAGTTCATGTTTAAACTGACTGCGAAAATTCTGAAGGAGGACATCAATCCCTTCTACCTGAGTCCGCTGGATCCCGCAACTGAGTTTGAACTGATCTATTCGCTGGATTTTCAGATTGACAACTATCTTTTTCTTCAGCCAACGCAGCTCACCAGAATGCCTGCAGAAACTGAAATTCCTTTCCCTGCTTATGCCGGTGAAATTCAGATATTCGACTATCTGGTAAGTTTGAACTCCTTTATTTTTCAACTGCTGGTTTATTCACCAGAAAGCACCGACGTAAATACACCTATTGAGGAGGTTTTGAAAATTCGGAGAGGTGTTTGCCAGGATTATGCACACCTGTTTATTTCAGTCTGCCGCCAAAATAAAATACCTGCACGCTATGTGAGCGGATATCTCGACCAGGGTGCAGGTTTTGTAGGCACAGGCCAACTTCATGCGTGGGTGGAAACGCTCATTCCGGAACTTGGATGGATTGGCTTCGATTCGACCAACGACCTGCTTGCAGACCATCATTACATCAAGATCGCTCATGGCACCGATTTCACCGACTGCAGTCCGATCATTGGAGTGCTCGAATCGGCAGGCATGCAAAAAAGTATTCATTCAGTAACTGTAACCAATCAATAATTATGACATTTTGTGTCGCAATTAAAAGTAAAACAGGGGTCGTCGCCCTTTCGGATACCCGGATAAGCAGCGGACTCGGAGTCTCGACTTCCAAAAAAATCCAGACTTTCGAGGAAGGCGGAAACTCATTTTTCATCATGTCGTCGGGACTGCGGTCGATACGCGACAAGGTGATCCACCTGTTCGAAGACGATCTTCCCAACCAGACACCTGACAAATTGTACAAAGTAGCCAACCTGATTGGCAAGGCGGTCAAGCAGGTGCGCAGCGAGGACCTCGAACCACTTCTGCAAAGCAAATTTTTCTTCGATGCACATTTTATCATCGGAGGCCAATGCAGCAAAGACAAGGGATCAGCGATATTCTTGATCTTCCCGGAAGGAAACTGGGTGGAGGCCTCAGAAGAATCGCCCTACACCGTTATCGGCAATACAGGTTTTGGAAAATCGATCCTTCGCAGGCTTTTGCACGAAGAAATCAGCTTCGACCTGGCCATCAAGGTAGCCTATCTCTCGTTCGACGCAACACTTAAAAATGCGAGTGATGTTGATTTTCCGATTGACTTTGCGCTCTACAAAAACGGATCTTTCGAGATTCAGCAATTGCGTAAAACGGAGGAGGAACTAAAAGGTACGTCGGTCCTTTGGAACCAGAAACTGGTGGATGCCGCCAACGAACTTCCAGAATTTCTGCATTTTGAAGACTAACCAATATTTTAAAATCATCAAATCCCGATCGGGATGTAAATGAATTACTCTGCGGTTCTCTGCGAAAAACTCGGCGAACTTTGCGGTTAAGAATTTTCAACCGCAGAGTTCGCAAAGAAGACGCAGAGGGCCGCAAAGAAAAAATGAATTGATAGCTATTTCAATTTGTACTTGCGAAGATCGAAGGTATGCGGATATTCAGGATCCGGTTCGATGATTTTCGGGGAAAGCACGACTCTCTGATTGGTTTCAGATTCTAATTCTACAATATACCTCCGAATCTCCTTGCTAACCTCTTCTTTGGGTGTCAATACGCCCTGCGTGTGGTTCTCATTGTAAAACCTGGAGACACGCCTGCCTTCCGCCTCGAAACTATTGACAGGAAAGGAATCGTAGGATCTTCCTCCGGGATGGAACACATGGTAGGTACAACCCGCCACCGATTTGCCTGTCCACAGATCAAAAATATCAAGCACGAGTGGCGTATCGACGCCCAGGTTGGGATGCAAGGCAGATGGAGGTTGCCATGCCCGGTACCTGACGGATGCCACGTACTCGCCTTTCGTACCCGTATTGGCCATCGGAATCCGCATGCCATTGCACAAAACTGCATACCGCTCACCTGTCAATCCTATCGCCTTTACCTCAATCCTTTCTACCGAGGAATCTACAAAGCGGGCCGTTCCTGAACTAGACATTTCCTCCCCCAGCACATTCCACGGCTCAATGGCCGAACGCAGGCTGAGCTCAACATCCTTGAATTTTACCCGACCGATGTGCGGAAACCTGAATTCAAAAAACGGTTCCAGCCAGTTGATGTCGAAGATATATCCCGCCTCATTCAGCTGACTGACCACATCTTTCAGGTCCTCACGTACGAAATGATGGGTCAGGAATTTGTCGTGCAATTCCGTTCCCCAGCGAACGAGCTTGCCTTTGTAGGGTTTCTCCCAGAACCACGATACGAGCGTCCTGATCAGCAGCAACTGAACGAGGCACATCTGTTTGTTGGGCGGCATATCGAAACCGCGCAACTCCAGAATGCCCAGCCTTCCGGTAGATGAATCGGGAGAATAAAGCTTGTCGATGCAAAACTCTGCCCGGTGCGTGTTTCCCGTCAGGTCGATCAGCAGGTTTCTGAAAAGCCTGTCAACAAGCCAGAAAGGTACCTCACCCGCTCCCGGATCGGGAATCTGGGCAAAGGCAATCTCAAGTTCGTACAACATTTCCTGTCTGCCTTCATCCACCCGCGGCGCCTGGCTGGTCGATCCCACAAAGGCCGTGGAAAACAGGTAGGACAATCCGGGATGGTGCTGCCAGAAAGCCAGCATACTCCGCAACAGATCTGGCCTGCGCAGCAAAGGCGAATCGGATGGTGTCACACCGCCAAGGGTGATGTGGTTCCCGCCGCCGGTACCCGTGTGTTTTCCGTCGAGCATGAATTTTTCCGATCCGAGCCGGCTTTCCAGCGCAGATTCGAAGAGGATATTGTAGTTGTTGACCACCTCTTTCCAGGATTTCGCCGGATGGATGTTCACCTCAATCACTCCGGGGTCTGGAGTCACCATCAACTTTTCAATCCGCTTGTCAGTTGGCGGAGCATAACCTTCCACCACGACCGGTATCTTCAATTCCGAAGCAGTCAGCTCGATGGCTGCCAGCAGATCCAGGTAATGCTCAATCATATCACAGGGTGGAAGGAAGAGATGGATCTTTCCGTCACGTATTTCTGAAACCAATGCCGTCCGTATCGTGAACAGGTCATAAAGTGGCTTGTACTCTTGTTTTTTCTCCTTCTCCTCCTGGAAAGGGAGATGCTTGTTTTTGTTCTTTTTTGCCTCTTCAGGATCAGTTTGATCATATTCTTTCGGAAAGAGCATCTCTTCGGGAATTGAATAGTCAGGCATTGCATTGTACCGTTCCTGTACCAGGGCATGAAAATCGGCAAGTGGTGCAGTATCTTCAAACGGACTGCGTTCAATGGGCCTGGGACGTTTAGATTCTGGCACGTGCGGAAGGGAATCGAGCGGCAACCTGTAACCCATCTGTGAATTGCCGGGTATCAGCATCATCTTGCCGCCCCGAAACTCCCAGGGGCAACTGATCCAGCTGTTTTTTTGGTAAGCCCATTGCAAGGGAAGCACAAAACCCGCTGGATGCTCCATGCCCCGGTCCAGTTGCTCCATCAGTGTTTTTCGTTCGAGAGATTCTTTTAGATCGATGTTGTGAGGATCGATATTTACAGGAAGTTTGCGCTCTGTCCACAGGTAATAAAAGGCATCTTCGTAACCGGGTGTGATGTTGTTTTCAGCCACTCCAAGCCATTTGGCCAGATGAGCCATGAATTTTCCGGCATCTTCGAAGGTGTACTGGTAATCCATGCTGAAATCGGCCAGCCAATTTTTCTCCTTCCAGACAGGTTTTCCGTCTTTCCGCCAGTAGAGTGCCATCTGCCAGCGCGGAGTGGGTTCACCCGGATACCATTTGCCCTGACCGTAGTGGAACAAGCCGCCCTTGCCAAAATTTTCGCTCAGTTTATGGATCAATTTGTTCGCCAGTTGCTGTTTCTCCTTCCCATCGTAAGCGGTATTCCATTGATCCGACTCCATGTCGTCGATCGAAACAAAAGTGGGTTCGCCACCCATGGTCAGCCTGGCATCTCCGGCTTCCAGTTTCTTATCGACCTGATCTCCAAGCGCCATGATCTCCGCCCATTGCTGATCGCTGTAAGGCTTCGTTACGCGCGGATCCTCATGGATCCTGATTACTTCATTGCTGTGGAAGAATTCCACTTCGCAAGCCTCAATCGCACCCGAAATAGGCGCGGCGCTCGAAGGTGCCGGCGTACAGCACAAAGGGATATGTCCCTCTCCAGCCAGTAATCCGGAAGTCGGATCCAGACCGATCCAGCCGGCGCCTGGAATATAGACTTCGCACCAGGCATGTAAATCCGTAAAATCCTTTTCGGTACCGGATGGGCCGTCGATGGCCTTTTGGTCGGCTTTCAACTGCACCAGGTAACCCGAAACGAAGCGGGCGGCCAGACCCAGATGCCGCATGGTTTGTACAAGTAACCAGGCCGAATCGCGGCAGGAGCCCAGCTTTTTCTGCAGCGACTCCTCGCAGGTGAAGACCCCTGGCTCCATCCTGACCGTATAGTTGATCTCCCTGTTGAGCTCCTGATTCACGGCGACCAGGAAGTCGACGATGTTGAGACCCTTGAATTTTTCAACTTTTCTGATCCATTCCAGGAGCAAAGGACCCTTTTCGATGATTTCGAAATAGGGTGCGAGCTCCTTGACGTCCTGGTCTTCATATTGAAAGGGAAACTTATCCGCATATTCCTCCACGAAAAAATCGAAAGGGTTGATGACAGTCATTTCTGCAACAACCTCCACGGCCACTTTGAATTCCTTTACCTTGTCCTGCATCACCACGCGGGCCAGATAGTTGCCGAACGAATCCTGCTGCCAGTTGATGAAATGTTCTTTGGGTTCAATATCCAGCGAATAGGAGTGAATCTTTGTCCGGCTGTGCGGAGCGGGTTTCAGCCTTATGACGTGGGGCCCCATGTTGATCAGGTGATCATACTGGTAGGAGGTATTGTGCCGGATCGCTACGATAATTGCCATATTGCCTTGTTACGAATAGTTACCAAAAAAAGGATTATTCAGCATGTCCATTCAAGTAAATTAAGCCGAATAAGATGACTATCCGAACAGTCAGACAATCATTTGACTATATTAACGATAATATGTCGGATAGGTTATGAATAATGGCTGAATAGTGGGCAAACAGGCAAAAATTAACCTACAATTAATGTTTTGAGGCGCATGGGAAGTAAAGGATATCGGTAGCGGAGATAAACAAAGCATGTCAAATGATTCATTTTTTACCACAAAGGGCACAAAGGATGAAAGAAGGACACAAAGTAAAAGTAAAAGCGGAACATTCAACCTTTGAGACCTTCGTGTTTTCCTTTGGGTCCTTTGTGGTAAAATGTTTTTACAAATTATACTGGTTCACGATATTTTAGGAAGATCAATTTTGGTACTGGGGGTTATGCAAGGGATACACCAACGGAGTTAGAATTTGGTGGATTTATCGTTGTCAAAGATGACACCCTTCTTTGTTTTGAAATTGAATCTTATCTCAGCAGCGGAAAACTCCTGCTTGCCTTGGGTAAAAACTGGTTTTCCTACCATATTTCCCGTTGAGTCCCGTCTTCCGGTTGCAACGACAAGGTTGCTGTCTTTGTTAAATCTTATATAGTCCCCAGTTAACTTTGTATCCTTGTACCTTAATTCCGCATTATAAAGATATATTACTGAAGGCTTTTTGCTATCATATACAACTTTATCAGCACTAAAGATTTCAACATTTTCGCTATTCTCTGTCCTGATTGAAAGCGAATCCTTTGCAATTTTCTGTTCTAGTCTCAATTGAGGCGATGGTGATATCAGCTGCGTCGTTTCTTTTTTCTTCCGTGAAGCGATCCAATATTTATCTGCCAATTCCATTCGTTTGAGAAAGTTTGCATAATATTCATTCGTCATTAAATTAACTTGATAATAGTGTTTCCCATAATTTAATGCATTCTTTTCAAGTTTACTAACAAAAACCTCTGCAAAGTCTGTATTCTTATACTTTTTAAAATCTGAATTATTTACTCTTTTATCATTGATCCATATACCATAAATCATTGAATCTTCCCAGGTTTTCATTTGTTCTGGTGTAGGAACAGAATTGGGTAGAGGTGGAGGTTTTGGAATGAATATCACCATTTGGGCTGATCTTTGCTCCTTGTTCATAGATAAAAATAATGTTTCCAATCTCTTTTTGTCGGTATCAGTTAGTTGACTGACTTCTGGTACCCCCTTGTCATTTGTTATTTTATTTACAATGTTTTCATATTCTAAAAGTTGTTCACTGCTGATGCCATTCACTATAGGTTGTACCACCGCTCTTTTTTGATTAATCGGAATCCGTTGTTTCTGTACAACAACTTCATTTTCAAGTTGTTTCCCAAAAGCCATTAGCATCATAGCCACCAATGGAAGAAAAACCACCAACTTCCAACTCCATCTCTTGCCGGATTTCGGCTGGTTGATCATCGCAATCCGCTTCTTGATCCGGCCATGATTGAAACTGTTTGCCAATGCAAATCTTTGCGATCCCACTCCCTTTTGAATGATTAACATCTGGTATTTGGTTGCATTAATGCCTTTATTTAGGCTAAATTGGTCTGCCTGGAACTCATGAATCTCCTTCATGTCACGGATAAGCAGGTAAACTACCGGATTGAACCAATGGATGATTTTCACAAGTTCAAGGAATAACAGGTCGAAAAAATGGTTGAGCCGGATATGCGCTTGCTCGTGGGCCAGCATCGCCTGTTGATGATCACGGTAATCTTCTCCTGAAATAACAACCAACCGGCCAAATGAGAAGGCCGGGATCTCCTTGTCCACAATCAGAAGTCGGAAATTCTCCATCCGAACCGTCCTTGCCTTACGAAAGAGTAAAAAAATGGAAACGATACCCCGGATCAAAATCAGCAGGGTAACCAGCAATCCGGTCAGATAGCCATATTGTATCAATTGTCGTAAAGAAAATACTACAGGTTGTTTTACTGCTGCACGCGGAGTTGTGATTTCAACAGGTTCCGGGATTCCTGTCTGAGGTAACTCCTGCATCAGGTTTTCAGTTCCTGTAAAGGCAGGCATCAATTGAACAGGAACATTACTCCTGACGATCTCTGGCATCGGCACCAGCGGCACTGTCATTGAAAACAGGACGATCGCGAGCAGCAGCATCCGGTTGAGTGCGAAGAATGACTCCTTACGCATCAGCGCACTGAAGACCAGGTAAAGCAGGCTGAGACAAATGGTTGACTTCAGCAGGTACAGTATAAATTCATTCATGGCGCTCTTTTTTTGCAGATTCAACCTGACGGATCAACTCCTTAATCTCTTCCAGCGAAATCTTCTCCTCCTGTACGAACATCGAAACGACGGAGGAGTATGATTTGTCGAAATACTTGCCCACCATGTTTTTGAGGGTGTTCTTGCTGAACTCCTCCCTCGAAATGACAGCCATGTACCGGTAGGTGTTCCCGAATTGCTCGTGACCCACGAATCCCTTCTCTTCGAGTCCGCGGACAATGGTGGAGATGGTGTTGTAATGCGGCTTCGGATCGGCCAGCTCATCCACGATCTCCTTCACATACAAGGATCCTTTTTCCCAAAAGATATCCATGATTTCCTCTTCCCTGTTTGTCAGATGTTTCATCGAAGTAAATGTTTTTGTAAATGTAACTACTTTTTTTAGTTTTAAAACTATATATTATAGTTTATTTACTAAATGTTTTAGTTAAAAAATATTAAAGGGCTCATTTTCACGAAAAAAAAGTGATTCAAATGTCTTATTTAACCACAAAGGATGCTCGAAGGACACAAGGTAATACAACGGGATATTCACCCTTTGAGGCCTTTGTTTTCCTTTGTGCCCTTTGTGGTTAAATCTGGATTTTCTATCAATCCCTGATTTTGGACAAGTTTGAAAAAAAGCAGAAATTGCTTACATTTAAAGCAACTATTAATAACAACAAATGGAAAGCAACAACTCAAATTCAAAAACACAATTCTCGCGCAGAACTTTTCTCCGTCAAACAGCTTCCGGAACTGCACTTCTTGCCCTGGCACCGGTCACTAATCTTTTTGCCAATGGCCTTCCGGCAGACTTTGCCTGGTCGGCGGATGCCATCAAATTCAAGGTCCACATGATCGGTCAGGCACACATAGATCCGGTTTGGCTCTGGCACTGGTCGGAAGGCATCTCTGTAGTTCACAGCACTTTTCAGTCAGCACTGGATCGTATGAACGAAACTCCCGACTTCAAATTCACTGCCAGTTCTGCCCAGTTTTTCCAGTGGGTGGCAGAAAATGATCCGGCCATGCTGAAGGAGATCCGCAAGCGCGTTGAGGAAGGCCGCTTCAATGTCGTAGGTGGCTGGTGGGTTGAACCCGACATGAATATCCCATCGGGGGAAGCCATGGTCAGGCAGGGACTTTACGGTCAGCTCACGTTGCAGCGCCTGATAGGCCGCCGGGCAAAAGTTGCCTACAATCCCGATTCATTCGGTCACACAGGCAATCTTCCGCAGATCATCAAATCGCAGGGTATGGAGAATTACATCTTCATGCGTCCCGGATTAAAAGAAAAGACGATACCTGCCGACCTCTTTTGGTGGGAAGGTACGGACGGTACCAAGGTAATGACCTATCGGATCCAGTTCGGGTACAACGAAAGCAACTCCGTTCACAGCAAGGTGGAAGGCCTCGTTAACCTCTATGCCAAGGAACCGCTTAGGAATGTGATGGCCTATTACGGTGCGGGCGACCACGGTGGTGGGGCAACCAAAATCAACATCAGCTCGATCAACGACATCCGCAAAGAAAAAGGAGCGCCTAACGTGGTTTACAGTACTCCGGAAATCTATTTCAAGGAGGCAAGGGAAGATAAGACGATGCAGCTTCCGGTAGTGAAGGACGACCTCCAGCACCATGCAGTGGGTTGTTACACCGCTGAAGGTGAAATTAAAAAAGGTAACCGTCAGTCTGAAGCCGCACTTGTAACGGCCGAAAAGGTAGCTGCCATTGGTTCCGCTGCCTGGGGTGCCCATTATCCGAAGGAAGACTTCACTTCTGCCTGGCACAAGGTTCTTTTCCTGCAGTTCCACGATAGTCTGGCCGGCTCCAGCCTCTTCGACCACTCCCAGAGTGCCCGCGAAGGTTACGGCCATGCCCTCGATGTTGCACACCAATCGACCTTTATGGCGGTTCAGAAACTGGAATGGCAAGTTTCTACCGAGGATCCTGATTCACAATACCTGCTGGTCTTCAATCCGCATGCCTGGGAAGTGAAAGGCAATGTGGAATACGATTACAACTGGGGAACCATGCACAAGTCATCCAGGGTGGATGACGAAAAGGGGAATGTGCTGCCACACCAGTGGGCTCCGGGTTCCTCCGAAGCTGGCAGCCGCAAGAAACTGGTGGTAAGCATGTCTGTTCCTCCGATGGGCTACCGCCAGATCCGCCTTTGGGATGGTGAAAATCCAGCACCCGAAAAAGTAGTGAAAGTATCCGAAAACACCATCGAGAATGAATTTGTAAAGCTTCATATTTCATACAATGGTTCTGTTGGCCTATTCGACAAGGCTACCGGCAAGGAATTGTTTGCAGGCGGTGATACCGGATGCAGGGCGGTGATCATTGACGATCCGAGCGATACCTGGAGCCACGACATCAAGACGTTCAATAAGGAGATTGGCGCATTTGGAAACGCCACCGTCAAAATACTGGAAGAGGGACCATTGCGCGGCAAGATCCGCTCCATCACCACCTATGGCAGTTCAATCCTCACCATCGACTGGACTTTGTACGCAGGATCCAAAAATCCGGAAGCGGCTGTTACACTCGACTGGCATGAACATCTGAAAATGGTGAAATTCTGCTTCCCCGTAGATGTTGAATCACCCATTGCCACGTATGAAACTTCCTATGGCACGATCATCAGGGCAACCAATGGGGATGAAGATCCAGGTCAGCGCTGGATTGACGTAACCGGAAAAAGAAGTTCCGGCAATTACGGAATGGCCGTTTTCAACGATGCCAAATACGGATACAGCGTAGCCGGAAACGACCTGCGCATATCAGTAGCACGTTCGGCAGTTTACGCCCACCACAACCCCAAAGTGCTGGACATGAAAGCGGAGCATTTGTGGCAGGATCAGGGTATCCAGACTTTCCGCTTGCTTCTGGTTCCCCACGTCGGAAACTGGCAGCACAGCAATCTTGTCAGGATTGCTGAGGAATTTATGGCGCCATTTGTTCCAATTTACCAGGGAATCCATAGGGGAACGTTGCCGAAATCAGGCTCCTTCCTGTCGGTGGATGCGCAAAATGTGATCATTTCGGCAGTCAAACATGCCGAGAACGGTGAAGACCTGATTATCCGCTGTGTGGAAACCAATGGCAATGCTGCGACCGCAAATCTGGACCTTGCCTTTGCCAAACGCAAATGGTCAGGCAACTTCCGACCTTATGAAATCAAAACGCTGCGTGTGAATCCAAAAACAGGCATTGTCAAAGAGGTGAATTTGCTGGAGGAGTGAAGACTCCTTTAAATTTGCTTTGTGAATCCTTTGTGCTTTCCTTTGAGTCCTTAGTGGTAAGATCTATATTTAAATACTAAGGACTCAAAGGGTGACACGAAGGACTCAAAGGGAATGAATGAAATATTATCATTTTGAAATTGATTTCGACGGTCATCCCAGGGTACTTTTCAAATGATAAAGCACATAAAAACCTCCCTTTAGGGTGGGTCTTTTCATCATGGCCATTGTAGGTACGAATGAAAATATCTATCTTGGCATCACTAATTTAATCCCTTATACCATGAAAAAAACTTTCTTCCTACTCTTGATTCTCGTTGTGACTGTAAATTTACAGGCACAGGTTTATTGGCTAAATGATCTGGAATCTGCCAAATCGGTTGCCTCTGAGTCAAACAAATTAATTGTGATGGATTTCTGGGCCAGTTGGTGCGGTCCGTGCAACTTAATGGACCAGAAACTTTGGCAAAGTTCTGAAATTGTCCCATACTCCAAGAATTTCGTAGGCGTAAAAATTGATTTTGACAATAATCATACACTTGCCATCGCCTACAACACACAGGCAATTCCGAAAGTTGTGCTGGCGACTGCTTCAGGTGATGTTATATGGGAGAATGTCGGATTCAGCGGCGCTGATTCCTATCTTACAATCTTGAAGGCTGTTCCGGTCAATGTGGGTGAATTGAATAAATATGCGGTGGCTTATGAATCTGCAAAAAAAGATCCAATGGCAAATTACAATTATGGCCTTGCATTCCAAACCATCGGCAAGGATATTGCGAACGATAATTTGAAAAGGTCCTTTTTAAAGTGCTGTGAAAATTATTTATCAAAAGCACAGAAATTATCTAAAGATGAAGGGTTCAATAGCGAAATAGACCTATATACTATCCTTAATGACGTCTACAATGGCAAACCAGAGAAAGCGCTGAAAAAATTGGACAAACAAGGAGCCAGGCCAGGCAACAACAATTACGAAGATATCAGGCATTTCGTACTGGCAAAATGTTACAAGGGGACAAAAGACCAGGAAAATTTCGAAAAAGAAAAGAAGCAAATCAGCAAGAAAGAGCTACTCGCCCAACTTGATTGATATTATTCCCAAAACTAATATAACAAAAAAATGAGAAAAACACTGAAAATCAGCTTAATTGGATTATTGTTGTTGACTTTGTGCATGCAATCCATGGCACAATTCGATTACAAGAAAGAAACCCCTGAACAGAAGAAAAAACGAATGGAGTGGTGGACGGATGCCCGTTTCGGGATGTTTATCCACTGGGGCTTGTATGCATTACCGGCCCGTCACGAATGGGTCAAGAACAACGAACGGATGACCAACGAGCAGTACCAGAAGTATTTCGAAGAGTACAATCCTGATCTTTACAATCCCAAAGAATGGGCACGGATGGCCAAAGAGGCGGGCATGAAATATGTAGTACTGACAGCCAAGCACCACGAAGGGTTCTGCAATTTCGATTCCAAGTACACAGATTACAAAGGGATCAATACCAAATTTGGCAGGGATGCAGTTAAGGAATATGTAGAAGCCCTGAGGGCCGAAGGTCTGAAAGTCGGATTTTACTATTCACTGATAGACTGGCACCACCCGGATTATACCATCGACCGCGTTCATCCGCAGCGTCAGGAATCAGATTCTGCCTATACCAGGCTGAACAAAGGAAAGGACATGGCCAAATATCGCGAATATCTTAAGAACCAGGTTCGGGAACTGTTGACCAATTATGGCCAAATCGATGTCATCTGGTTTGACTTCTCCTTTCCCGGCAAGAATGGCAAGGGCCATGACGACTGGGATTCCGAAGGTCTGCTCAAAATGGTGCGCCAGCTGCAACCCAACATCATTATAGATGATCGCCTCGACTTGAAAGACAAGGATTATGGTTGGGATTTCGAATCTCCCGAACAATACAAGGTAGAGAAATGGCCTGAACACAACGGACAGAAAGTTGCATGGGAGACCTGCCAGACTTTCTCCGGATCATGGGGTTACTACCGCGATGAAACAAGCTGGAAAAGCCCGGCTCAGTTGCTTGAACTGCTGATTGAATCTGTAAGCAAGGGCGGAAACCTGTTGCTGAATGTCGGACCAACCGCCCGCGGAGTTTTTGATTACAGGGCGCAGGACAGACTTAAGGCAATGGGAGAATGGATGAAATACAACAACCGTTCAATATATGGTTGTACGGAGGCTCCTGCTGAGTTTGAAGTCCCATACAACACCTTGCTAACCTACAATTCAAAAACAAACAGGTTGTACATTCACCTGTTATCCTATCCGATGGGCAACCTGAAACTGAAGAATATGGCGGATAAGGTCAAATACGTCCAGTTCCTGCATGATGCGTCTGAAATCAAATTCCGCACTGGAAACGGCGAGGAAAGCAAAAATCTGAACCTTCAGCTTCCGGTACTGAAACCGCCGGTAGAAATTCCGGTGATTGAGGTGATTCTAAAATAGTACAAGTGCCTAAAGTGCGCTAGAATGCCTAGAGTGCCTAAAGTTAGGAACTCCGAACAAATGATGCTCGTAGTTCCTAACTTTAGGCACTCTAGGCACTTTAAATACTCTAGGCACTTTTTAATTAAAACTCTTCAAAATCAAGTACAGCGCAGTAGCCGAAACAGCTCCCAAAGCCGGCCCAAGGATAGGTACCCAGGAATATCCCCAGTCGCTGTTGCGCTTGTTAGGAATCGGCAAGAAAAAGTGCATGATGCGGGGGCCCAGATCCCTGGCAGGATTGATGGCATACCCTGTCGCACCACCCAGCGAAAGACCAATCCCTAGAACAACAAAAGCTACAGGCAGGGCATTCAGTGCGCCCAGACCAACTTCCGGCGCAGCCATATAAAGGACTGCAATTGTCAGAACCATGGTGCCAATGGCTTCAGTCAAGACATTGAACCAGTAACTGCGGATACTGGGAGCCGTGCAAAAAACGCCCAACTTGGTATCACCGTCAGTGGTCGCATCAAAATGCTTTTTGTAGGCCAGCCATACCATTCCGGAACCCAGCATGGCACCTAATAGTTGCGCCGTAAAATAGGCTGGCAGGAGTGCAACTGGAAATTTGTCGGCTAATACCAGCGCCAAAGTGACCGCAGGATTGAGATGCGCACCACTGATTGGTGCAGCAAACAGTACTCCTGTGAAGACGCCGATGGCCCACCCGAATGTGATCACGATCCACCCTCCATTGTGACCGTATGTTTTATTGAGTGACACATTGGCGCAAACACCTCCGCCCAGCAAAAGAATGATGGCAGTTCCAAAAAGTTCTCCAAAGAAAGGGTTCATATTCGCAATATTAAAAATTTGTATTTCATGGCAATAAGTGCCTAAAGTGCGCTAAAGTATTTAAAGTGCCTAAAGTACTTACGCTACATACCAAAATGTCCGGAGTCCATAACTCTAGGCACTCTAGGCACTTTAAATACTTTAGGCACTTGTTTTTAATCTTCAGCTGCCCAAGCCTGTGCTGCCCTCACAGCACGATGCCAGCCCTTGATTAACAGCGTTGTTTCGCTGGCGGGAATGCCCGGAGAAAAGGTTCTGTCTAGTTTCCATTGCGTACTGATTTCCTGTATATCTGTCCAGTAATTTACTGCTAGTCCGGCAAGATAGGCTGCTCCTAAAGCAGTGGTTTCCGTAATCATGGGACGAACAACATCGGATTGCAACAGATCAGCTTGAAACTGAAGCAATGCATTATTGACAGTGGCTCCACCATCAACCCTCAACTCCCGGATTGTAACACCGGAGTCCTTTTGCATGGCGAGCAAAACATCGTAAGTCTGGTAGGCAATGCTATCTACTGCCGCACGGGCAATGTGAGCATCCGTTGAACCGCGTGTGATGCCTGTCAGTGTACCCCGTGCATGCTGGTCCCAGTAGGGAGCGCCCAGACCTGCAAAGGCCGGGACAAAATAGACCCCATCGCTGTCTTTTACCTTGGCTGCTAACTCTTCAACATCATCTGATTTGACGATAACGCCCAAACTATCGCGCAGCCACTGGACTACTGCCCCACCGATGAAGATACTTCCTTCGAGGGCATAGGTCACTTCATTCCCAATCTTCCAGGCAATGGTGGTAAGCAGTTTACTTTTGGATTCTATGGGTTTGTCCCCAATGTTCATCATCATGAAACATCCGGTACCATAAGTATTTTTTACCATTCCGGGGGTTATGCACATCTGTCCGAAAAGGGCAGACTGCTGGTCGCCGGCAATGCCCGAAATGGGAATTGGTGACGGGAAAGGAGCCACAGTATGACCATAGACTTCACTTGAAGACCTGACCTCAGGAAGCATACATGCCGGAATGTCGAATAATTCAAGCAGTTCCTTGTCCCATTGAAGGGTGTGAATATTGAACAGCATCGTCCTTGATGCGTTGGAAACATCGGTGATATGCAGCTTACCGCGCGTAAGGTTCCAGATCAGCCAGCTGTCGATGGTTCCAAATGCCAGCCTGCCTTTGACCGCCAGTGCGCGAGCACCAGCCACATTCTCAAGGATCCATTTTATTTTGGTGGCAGAGAAATAGGCGTCAGGGATCAATCCGGTCTTGTCCAGGATCATCTGATCATGCCCGTCACTCTTCAACTGGTCGCAATAATCAGCCGTTCTCCGGTCTTGCCAGACGATGGCATTGTACAAAGCGCGGCCGGTCTTCTTGTCCCAAACAATGGATGTTTCCCGCTGGTTGGTAATGCCAATTGCCGCAATGTGGCCGGCGCTCACTCCAGCCTTGAAAATGGCTTCCATACCAACGCCGGCCTGGGTCGACCATATCTCTTCCGGATCGTGTTCTACCCAACCCGGTTTGGGATATATCTGGGTAAATTCTTTTTGTGCAGTGGCTACCGGCAATCCGTCGTGATCAAAGACAATGGCACGCGAACTCGTCGTGCCCTGATCGAATGCCAGGATATATTTCTTCATAGTTTAGTTTTGTATTGAGTTGAAATGGATACGGATGAGTAGCGTTATCAGATTTCAAACTCATTTGCTGTCAGAATGACTTGCAAAATACAAAATTTTAAATAATATTCCCATGTTTGAAAATCAGTCAAAATATCAAGACCTTTCACCACAATAGGCACGACTTGTCCTGATTTTTCGGGATAGGTCACATAGAGCGTTCTATGTGAAAGAATACGGATTACTCACTTCACCGATCCCGAAAGGCATTACTGGAAACCAGGCAGATTCCTCACTACACAAATCCTCAAAAACAATTCTGGAAATCAGGCAGATTCCTCACTACACAAATCCTCAAAAAACAATTCTGGAAACCAGGCAGATTCCTCACTACACAAATCCTCAAAAAACAATTCTGGAAACCAGGCAGATTCCTCACTTCACAAATCCTCAAAAAACAATTCTGGAAACCAGGCAGATTCCTCACTACACAAATCCTCAAAAAAAAATTCTGGAAACCAGGCAGATTCCTCACTTCACAAATCCTCAAAAAACAATTCTGGAAACCAGGCAGAT
>CAIUUO010000157.1 GCA_903902325.1 uncultured Bacteroidia bacterium | reverse complement strand
TAAAATAAAGATTATTAAAAATGGCACATCCTAAGCACAAACATTCCAGCACGAGAAGAGATAAGCGCAGAACTCACGACAAAGCCATCCCAGCTCAAATATCATCCTGCTCCAATTGCGGTGCAGCGGTTAAATATCATACCGTTTGCAATGAATGCGGTTATTACAGAGGAAAACTGGCTATCGAGAAAAGCGCAGCTGTCTAATTGTCAGATCTGAAAATCATTGATTTCTCATTTCTTCAACGTCTAAAGAATCCCGCAAGGGATTTTTTTGTTGCCTAAATTTGCAGATAATTCAGGCAATTTACTATCTTCATCGTCATTTTATATCTGATCAAAAAATTCGACCATGTCAAAACCAGTTATTAGTGAAGTTAAAGCTCTGAATACCATAGCTCAGGATACTAAAATAAAAGGCAACATAGAATCTGACGGAGACATTCGCATTGATGGAATCCTGGA
Source organism: uncultured Bacteroidia bacterium (assembly GCA_903902325.1). Lineage (GTDB taxonomy): Bacteria > Bacteroidota > Bacteroidia > Bacteroidales > Prolixibacteraceae > CAINVV01. The sequence goes on along the minus strand of CAIUUO010000157.1, from coordinate 49,632 downwards.
GGGCGACCTTGATTGCAAAGGCAGAGTAGTCGTTGGTCCGGATTCAAAGATTAAAGGAACCATTCGTTGCTCCAGTGCCGAAATAATGGGATTTGTCAGTGGTGAAATTATCGTGAAGGATCTGCTCTCGCTGAAAGGAACCGCATCCATAAAAGGGAACCTCACCATGGGAAAATTATCCGTGGAACCCGGAGCCCGATTCGTTGGCAATTGTAAGATGATTAACGACGAAAAAGCCGTTCCTGAGATGGAACCAGAGATTAAGTAAGATATGCTCAGTTTTCAACATCTCCTGGAATCCTTTGAAAGGGAGTTCTGCCGGGAGATTCAATCTATCCAGTCTACTGCACCTGTGCAATTGTATGAACCCATTGCCTATTCCCTAAAAGTCGGGGGCAAAAGGATCAGACCGGTACTTATGCTTCATGCAGCGTCTCTCTTTACACCCAATATAGGTGACGTTTATCCGGCTGCAACTACCATTGAACTTTTTCACAACTTTACCCTGTTACACGACGATATCATGGACCACGCAGGTATCCGCAGGGGCGTTCCGGCGGTGCATGTCAGGTATGGGGAAAACAGTGCTATCCTGAGTGGCGATGCCATGTCGATCATGGCATTTCAGTTCCTGACGAAGTGTGACCCGGAGAAACTCTCCACTTTACTCTCCCTCTTTTCTAAAACTGCGCTCGAAATTTGTGAAGGGCAGCAGCATGACATGGAATTCGAAAAAAGGGACCAGGTAACCATTCCTGAGTATCTCGAAATGATCAGGCTTAAAACGGCAGTTCTCATTGCCTGCAGTTTAAAAATGGGTGCATTTATTGCCGGTGCCGATGACCAGAGTTGCAGTCTCCTCTATGATTTTGGAATACAGGCAGGAATTGCGTTCCAACTTCAGGACGACTGGCTGGATGTTTACGGAGATGAAAATTCATTTGGGAAAAAAATCGGAGGCGATATCTGTGAAAACAAAAAGACTTTTATCCTCCTCAGTACACTTGAAAAAAGTTCCGACCAGGATCGCATTTCCCTGAAGAATTGGATGGGGAAAACGGACTTTGACCCAAAGGATAAGATTGAATCGGTCAGGGATATCATTACCCGCTCAGGTGCAGCGGAAGAAACAAAAAAACTGATGAAACATTATCATGATCTCGCACTTGGCACCCTGAACAAACTGCAAATTGAGGATTCAGAGAAGGAAGAACTGAGGAATTTTGCAGGACAGGTATTGTCGAGGGTAAAGTAGGTGAAGTGCCTGAAATGCCTAAAGTTAATGTTTCAATAAATTCAACCAGTTCACGAAGACTTCCATTCAGAAAAAGCCCTCAACACCAACCCAAATGGTCTTTGGACAACCCGGATAACCACGACCTTCATGACATTCGACATTTCCGAATCAACTAATCAATAAATCGTCGAATAGTCGAATTCACCCCAGTACGGCTTCAATGTTGAGTAAAGCTTCTTCAAGCACCTGCCTCGGACAGGCAAAATTCAGTCTGAAATATCCAACTCCCTCCTTGCCGTAGATGGATCCTTTGTTTAATACCACTCCGGCCCTGTCTATCAGCAATCTGTTCATCACAGACTCTTCCATGTCATATTCCCGCAGGTCTAACCAGGCCAGATAGGTAGCTTCCGTGAAAACCATCCTGATCTTTGGCATCTTTTCAGCGAAAAAAGCCAGCATGTAATCCCGGTTTGCCTGAAGGTAGTCGTTTTGCTGGTTTACCCAATCCAATCCGTTCTTATAGGCGGCTTCAAGTGCGACATTTCCAAAAAGATTACCATTTTTCAGGTGCAGCATGTTCAGAAAGTGGTCAAATTGCTGGCGGAGTTTCTTGTCGGGGATAATCACAAATGAGGTGGAAAGTCCTGCAATATTGAATGTTTTACTTGGCGCCATGCAAACCAAGCAATTGGCAGCCAGTTCATCCGATACTTTTGGAAACGGGATATGCTTGAATCCTGATAAAATCAGGTCAGAATGAATTTCATCAGAAATAATCAAGACATTGTTTTTCAGACAAATATCTCCAAGTTGCTTAAGCTCTTCTTTGGTCCATACTCTTCCGACAGGATTGTGCGGGTTACAAAGGATCAGAAGTTTGGTTTTATTTCCGATTTTTCGGGTGAGATCATCAAAATCGAATTCAAAGCGACTTTCAACCAATTTAAGTGGATTTTCCACGACAGTTCTGCCACAATCTTTTACACAGGAGAAGAATGGAGTATAAACCGGGGGCTGGATAATTATTTCATCCCCCTTTTCTGTGAAAGCCATTATGATGGAGGAAAGCGTAGAAACAACCCCCTGGGTGGGAAGTATCATCTCACGTTCAATCTGCCAGTCGTGTCGTTGCTGTTGCCACCTGATGATGGAATTATAGTATCCGTCGGGACGGTAGGAATAGGCGTAGATTTCATGATCTGCCCTGTATCGTATGGCAGAGGTAATAAAGTCGGGCACCCTGAAGTCGCCGTCAGCAACCCACATTGGAATCGCATTTCCATTCCCGAAATGGCTTTCCAGATGATCATATTTTTCACAATCGGTTCCCCTGCGCGGGATTATTTCGTCGAAGTCGTAATGTTTCATTGTAAGAAAGTGAACTAAAGTGACTAAAGTGAACTAAAGTATTTAAAGTTGATTGAACTCCAAAAACTATGCGGCAAATATATCCTACATTCCTAAAACTTTAGTTCAATTTAGTCACTTTAGTTCACTTTAGTCATTTTAAGTACTTTCATCCCCTCCTCATCAACCAACCTCAACACAAAATCGAACCTGTCAAGGTCGAGACAAAGGTCAAAATCGGAAGCAGGCGACCACATATGGTTGGCCGGATCAAGCAGTCTGGCGCCATCGCCTGTTCTCAACATATTTTTCATTTGCTCAAAATTTGTAGGTTGACCAGTTAATCTTGCCTTGATGTACTCTGCCAGGAAGGTATCTTCCTGGGTTGGCCTCAGACCTTCATACCCCATGCAAACCAGACTCACATTTGCCGGATTTTTTTGTTCAATGTACCGGATGATAGCTCCGGCATTGACAAAACTGCCACTGAGCAATTCATCTGCATGCAGGGCATTCATCAGTCCTTTTGTTCCTGAACTGGTGGTCATTACTATCGTTTTCCCACCTAAATCCAGATTCCTGATATGGGTAGGGGAATTACCAAAATCAAATCCCGGCACCTTTTTTTCACTCCGCTCACCCAGCAAAATTGCTTCAGGTAGTATTTTCTTAAGTTGCAATGCCTCCTCAACCTGCTCAACAGGAATAATCCGTTCGGCTCCTGCTGCCATCAGGTAGCAGGCTGTTGAGAAAGCACGGAAAACATCAATCACAACGGTGGTACCCTTTGCTTTTTTTGCTCCATCCGTCAATTGGAGAATCTCTATCTGCATTGTATAAAATTTTAATTTTTTTGATTTGTCAACTTTTTTCGTTGGACAATTTGGACAGACTGGACACTTAAGACCTTAATGGAAATTGATTTTTGACCCTAAAAAAGTTCAGAAAACAACATTTGGGGGCCGAACTCGTCCCCTCTCCCCGTCTCTTTTCCCCCCTTCTTTCTTCAGCCGCTTACCTGGACAGGAATTGCAGTATCCCGTTTCACACGATCGGCAATTCTCTGAAGCTGTTTCAGCGGTATTCCAATGAGGTTATCTGCGGGAGTATCTCTTGCTACGGAATAAATTGTTACCATTTTGGGCCGAATCTCCTTCAACAGACTGATCCAGCCTGCGATTTCCGTTTCGGTTGTATTATCAAACTGCTGTCCATTGAAGGATCCTTTCAAAAACATGGTCTGAATGATCAGATTGCCGGCAAATTTTTTCAACTGGCCGATCAGTTTTGGCAGATCGAACTTGCCAACCGGCTTGTTCAGCAACAGGATGGTTTCTAAAATACCTGAATCAAGTTTAAGTATATTGTCGTCAATCTTCTTCAGGGCATTCACAACCCGATCCTTATGCAGCATAGTTGAGTTGGAAAGTACTGCGATCCTTGATTTGGGAGAGAGTTCATCCCTTAACCGGATTGTGTCATCAATAATGCCATCAAATTCAGGATGCATGGTCGGTTCACCATTCCCTGCAAAAGTAATCACGTCCGGGAGAAGCGATTTTTGTTGCATTTCAAGTAATTTTTGTCGGAGAAGAGCTCCAACCGATTCCCTTTTGGGAAGGACAACATGTGTTTCTTTCCTATCCGGATTCCATCCGCATTCGCAATAAATGCAATCGAAAGAACATAATTTCGAATCATTTGGAAGCAGGTTGATCCCCAGGGAGATTCCGAGTCTTCTGCTGATTACAGGTCCAAAGATGGTTTGATCAAAAAGAAAAGTTGCCATAACCTGGTTCCCAGATATTAAGAATTAACATATTTTTCTCACCCTTGTTCCGGGCAAAAGTTTTTCCAAACCCATATCCATACCGGTGAGCAGATTAATTCCGGGATGCTTTCCAACTTCAATGGAGCCTGCCCAATCAACCATATTCAAGGCATTTGCGCCGTTATAGGTTGCCCATGTTGTCAATTCTCCAAGCGTGATTTCGGGACAGGCATTTTGAATTATTTTCATCTCTTCGAGGATGGAGAGTTGATGGTTGGATACCAGGCTGTCGGTTCCCAGACATATCTTCAAAGCATTGTTCCTCAAAAGATCAATGTCGGGCAATTTGTTTTGAATGTAGAGATTTGACAACGGACAGAGTGCAAACCAGGTCTTACCCGGTTCCCTCGCACTTTTAATAAAATCTATATCCGCCTGGTCTGTATAAAGGTTGTGAATCAGCAGCAGGTTATTTTGGGATGGCAGATATCCAAGAATACTCTCTATCGAATTTTTCCCGGTAGGTTGGAAAAAAGTTGTTTCGATGGAGAGGTTGTTGCGCAAATGTCCGATCATTTCACCTGTTCCGGATCGGTACAATTCATCTTCACCGGTACTCTCCTGGCTGTGGATAGAGAGGATTGAACCTGTTTCTTTGGCCTCGGCAGCTATTGCCCTGAACAGAGTTTCAGACACAGAGTAGGGTGAATGCGGAACGATAGAGGAGGTAAGTCCGAGGTTTTGGCCTACCTCGAGGCAATTCTTGGCCCACCCAAAAGCTTTTGCGGCACGGTCAGGCGAGAATCCCAAAGCTTCGATGAAAGTATGATATTTGATTTTGGAGTCTCTCTTTATTTCAAACGAATTGGTTCCATTGGATATATCACCTACGGCAACAATTCCGTTTTTGTGCATGAGAAGATCGGCTCTTTCTGCAGCTTTCCAAATAACCGAAAGCTCAGCGTCCCTCCCTTCAACCACCTTTTTCAAAAAGGGGACCATTCCCATTCCCTCGGGAAAAGCACCTTCCAAATGGGACAATTCCAGATGACAATGGGCATTTACAAAGCCCGGCACCAGAATTCCGCTAAAAAACTCGACCTCAGCAGATTCATGCAGTACACCTCCGGTATCCTCGATATCCAGGATGGTGCCATCATCCTCTAATGTCAATATTCCTTTGGGATAACATCTGTCTCTTCCATCCAGAATCAGGTGTGCTGAAATTTTACGCATGGATTGTTATTATTCGAAGATGAAATCACTTGACGGCAGCATCTGTTTTAACAGGAGGGGGTATGATTTTCTTTGTTTTGGCAGTATCATTGTCAAACCCGCCAATACGAACCGGCTTCAGTGTGTCGCTTTTTGCCTTCACCTCCATTTCGCTCAAGACGTCTAAAACCTCGTTGTAAACAGGCATATAATCCCTCGTATGTTTCCCATACCACAACAGTGACTTTTCAATAACCGACCTGTCAATTTTATATTTTTTGCAGATAGAGAGGTAGAGATCTTCCGGCAGACTGTCTCTGGTCATGGCCAGGTTAAATTTTTGACTGTTTATAGCTTCAGCAAGATGTATATCTACCAGAATGGGCACCATTTTTTTCCTGGGCAGTACACCCGAAGGCCGACTGCCACTGGAACAGGCAAAGACTGCCAGCAAGATAAAAATTTGAAAAAACATCCTGTATTTCATTCGTCGTCCTCCCGTTGTTTCAGTTCACGAATTCGCTTGGACAAAGGTGAAGCAAATACAAATTCGTTTAATTTTTTATTTCTGGTGAATAATACCTGTGTGCTGTTTCCTTCCCAGCCCTTTTCACCTTCGGAAATGAACAAAATATTATCTCCGATCTCCATGACAGAGTTCATATCGTGTGTATTGATCAGGGTCGTAATATCGAATTCGACTGTGATCTCCTTAATCAGGTTATCGATAAGGATCGAAGTGACAGGATCAAGTCCGGAATTGGGTTCATCGCAAAAAAGATATTTCGGATTTAGAGCGATGGCCCTCGCAATTGCGACCCTTTTCCTCATCCCACCCGATATCTCTGACGGGAAAAGGTGATGTGCTCCCTTAATGTTGACCCTATCCAGACAGAAGTCAACATGCATGTTCTTCTCTCCGTTTGTCATTTTCGTAAACATATCCATCGGAAATCTGACGTTTTCGGCTACATTCATTGAATCGAACAATGCACCTCCCTGAAATACCATTCCCATTTCCTGTCGGAGTTTCTTGAGTACACTGAAACTCATCTTCCTGATATCCCTACCGTCAAAAAGTATTTCCCCTTCCTCAACTTCAAGCAGTCTGACGATCGATTTAAGCAATACGGTCTTGCCCGAACCACTCTGACCGATGATCAGATTGGTCTTCCCTTTTTCGAAGACAGTTGAAATATCTTTCAGTATCTCTCTGTTTTCGAATGACTTCCTAATATTTTTTATTTCGATCATTTAAAAAGCAATTGGGTCAGAATCAAATCGAAAAAAAGAATCAGAATGCTCGTGTTGACGACTGCACGGGTACTTGCATGACCAACCTCCAGCGCACCTCCCTGAACATTGTATCCCCAGTAAGCGGGCACAGAAGCAATCAAAAATCCGAAAACCAGGGTCTTGATGATTGAAAAACCCACATAAAAAGGTACAAACATGGTCTTGATCCCGTCCATATATTGCGCTACTGTAACGATACCTGAAATAGGCCCCGCAATTAAACCCCCGATAATTCCACAGAATACACTCAGAACAAATAGGATCGGGCTTATAAATACAACAGCTATGATCTTTGGAAGAATCAGGAAGGATGCCGAATTGACTCCCATCAGTTCAAGTGAATCAATTTGTTCCGTTACTTGCATGCTTCCAATCTCAGAGGCTATATTAGAACCGACCTTTCCGGCCAACATCAGGCTAAGCACAGTGCATGAGAACTCAAGTATCAGTGTGTCGCGATTTCCGAGGCCAATAAGATAGGTTGGCATCAAAGGGTTCGACATGTTGTAGGTGAGTTGCAAGGTGATAATTCCTCCCATAAAAACAGATATAATTGCAACAATACCTATTGACTGAATTCCCAGTTTTTCAATCTCAAGTAACAGTTGTCGCCAATAAATCCGACCTTTCTCAGGCTTGCTGAAAACCCGAAACATCAACAAAAAATAGGATCCGATTTCGTTGAATATCCGCATGAATTTTTTTATAAAAGTACAAAATATTTGAATAATGGCCGGAAACCAATTGTTCTTCTGTTTTATATGCAATATGCATTCATTTTGAAAGCATTTTGAAAAATTATTCTAATTTTGATCAAAATAGCCTGAACATGGGAAATTGTAAAAATTACTGCGTCATCATGGCGGGCGGGATCGGAAGCCGCTTCTGGCCATTAAGTACGACTGACCGGCCAAAACAGTTTATCGACATTCTGGGAATTGGTAAAACCCTGCTTCAACTTACGTTTGAAAGATTTAACAGAATCATGCCAGCCGGAAATTTTTTCGTTGTAACCAGCGAAAATTACAAGGAGCTTGTCATGGAGCAACTGCCACAGTTAAAAGAATCCCAGGTCTTGCTTGAACCTCTCAGACGAAATACGGCACCATGCATTGCCTATGCCACCTATAAAATACACAGCATCTGTCCGACAGCCAAAATTGTCGTTTCCCCTTCAGATCACCTGATCCTGAAAGAAGATCTTTTTCTCAATGAAATAGAGAAAGGGCTGCAATTTGCAGAAGAAAAAGAGGTTCTGCTTACACTGGGAATACAGCCTTCCAGACCTGAAACGGGCTATGGCTATATCCAGGTAAACGACAAAATCGATTTCAACCGCTTTGACAATCTATATAAGGTGAAAACATTTACCGAAAAACCTGACAGGGCAATGGCTCAGGTATTTGTTGATACCGGTGAGTTTTATTGGAACTCTGGAATTTTTGTGTGGTCCGTACAGGCGATTATGAACGCATTGGAAAAATATCTTCCAGATGTCAATTCACTGTTCGACAACGGTAAAAAACTAATCAACAGCCCCGATGAATGCTTTTTTATCAACAAGACTTACTCTGAATGTCCAAACATCTCGATTGACTACGGGATCATGGAAAAAGCAGATAATGTTTTTGTTTTGACAGCCGATTTCGGCTGGTCTGACCTTGGAACATGGGGATCTCTCTACGAAAATCACACACTCGACAAGAATGGCAACGCGGTTTCAGGCAACAAAATCTTTCTATATGAAACCGAAGGCTGTATTGTAAACCTTCCTGAGGAGAAAATTGCAGTAATTCAGGGGTTAAAGGATTATATCGTCGTGGAGTCTCAAAAAACCCTGTTGATTTGCAGGAAGTCGGATGAGCAGCAGATTCGCCAGTTTGTTGCGGATGTTATGTTGTCGGAAGAGAAAAAAACCTGATTGGTCAGTTTGCTGGTTTCATTTTTATACCCGCTAACCTCGCACTCTTCAACTCTTTCATGAGTTTGTCTTTTACCGCCAAAAAAACAGTTCTGTTTTTATCCGTAATAGGATTAGCCGGTGGCGATTTTACATTCAAAGGATCAACAGGAGAACCATTCATAAAGACGCGAAAATCCAGATGTGGTCCGGAGGCAAGGCCTGTTGCACCGACATAACCTATTACCTGCCCTTGCCTGACTCTTGTCCCGGCCTGAATCCCTTTTTCAAATTTTGAAAGGTGCATGTAGGTGGTTGTATAAACTGAATTGTGCCTGATTTTGATAAAATTACCTCCTCCTGCAGGCTGATATGCCTTGGTTTGAACTACACCATCACCTATTGTATAAACCGGAGTACCTGTTGGAGCAGCGTAATCTACACCAAAGTGAGGGCGCACAATACGTAAAACCGGGTGCATCCTGGCTGCAGAAAAGCGGGAACTTATTCTCGAAAACTTCAATGGAGCCTTAAGGAATTCTTTTCGGATGCTTCTTCCCTGCTCATCAAAATAGTTCTGTCCATCCTCCTGTTCAAAGTGAATGGCATAAAAGTCCTGCCCAGAAGAATTAAAAACGGCTGCATGAATTTTACTTGTTCCGATTGGTTCTCCCTTGACAAAATCCTGATCATAAATCACAGTAAAATGATCCCCTTTCTGAATGGCAAAGAAGTCGATGGTCCAGGCAAAGAGTTCTGACAACTGAATCGCCAGCATCGGATCCAAATTATTCTCCTTCATCGAATTCCACAGGGAGGAATTAATTACACCGGATGCAATTTTTCGCTCCATCGTTACCTCATTTTTCCCGGCAATCACTTTACAGGAATCAAAGGAAAGACGGTACAAATAATAGTTGACAGGATTTTCGGAGTATGCAAAATAGAGCGGAATCCGGAGTGAATCCTTTGAATAAAAAATTGCAAAATCGTTTCCCACCTTCATTCTCCGGAGATCAAAAACAGACGAAGGAAGATGGGCAATGCGGTCTATCACCCTGGGCGAGACGCCCCTGTCAGTTAAAATGTCCGACAGGCTTTCATTCATCTTCAGATTGTTCTCTTCCACATGGTAAGAATCCACGGGCAATCCATAGAGAAGTTTTGGCTCAGCCAGAATGATATCATCCTTCTGATCTACAGTTGGGATCATGTAGTTGTACCACATGATTCGTGAAAAGGTAAAGATAAGCAGTAAAAACAGGGAAATGCCAAGGATCCACTCGGGCAGGTACCTCCTTCGCGCTGAGTGTTCTCCTGCCTTTTTAAGACGGCTGAAAAATTTGAACCTATTGTCTGATTTCATCGAACCCCTTTCCATACACACCCATCACTGAACCTTGCGAGATAAAGGCTTCTGGGTCAATCTGCTTAATTTTCTGAAAAATCTGGGGTGATTCCCGCTTTCGCACCACGGTCATGATCATTTTCACTCGTTTCTTGGTATACCAGCCAGTACCTTCGATAATGGTCAGACCCCTTCGCGATTCCGTGTTGATAAAGTCAGCGATCTCCTCATATTTATCGGAAAAGATGAAAAGTTGAACCGATTGCTGCGCTCCGGTGAGAAAAGCATCGATTGAATAGGCTACAATCCACATGGTAACATAGCCATAGACCAGGATTTCAACCGATTTGAGTACGAAGAAGGAGGAACTGATGATGATGACATCACAGTACATTATTATCCTGCCGGGACTGATATTACGGTACTTGTTGATGATCATGGCAATGATGTCTGTACCTCCTGTGCTCCCCCCCTGATTAAAAGTAATGCCCAATCCAACTCCGCACAGGATACCACCCAATACCGAAGAGAGGAACAAATCTTTCACAAGAGGCTCTTTAATGAAAAGCGGCATTATATTGAGGAACAATGATATGACTACCATACTGAAAAGCGTTTTCAATCCAAAGCTTGTACCAAGAATTCGAATTGCAAGGATGATCAGGAAACTATTGATGAGGAAATAGGGGTATCCTGCAGGAATTCCAGTGCCATAAAATATCAGCATGGAAATCCCCGTTACACCACCGGCAGTAATTTTAACGGGAAGGAGAAAAGCGGTCACCCCAAAAGCGTACAGCGCCAATCCAATGATGATAACCGTGTACATTTTAAAGGCAGAAAATATTTTCTTGCTCATTGGGATGAATTAGGAGCGCTAATTTAAATCTTTTTTAAAAATTTATTTAATTTCACGTCGAAATATCAAACTAAACTTTTCTAGCAATCAATTCGTATAGACTAAAAATCTGATTTTAATCCTGGCAAACTTATTTTAATCAAAAAATATAGATATGAAGATTCATGAATATCAAGCGAAGGAGATTTTTTCCCGCTATCTGATACCTGTCACCAATGAAGTGGTCTGTTACACGGTCGAAGAGGCCGTGGCTGCCGCTGATAAATTAGGATTGCCTGTTGTGGTCAAAGCACAGGTACTCGCAGGTGGAAGAGGAAAAGCCGGAGGTGTAAAATTAGCGCGGACTAAACAGGACGTTCCGGAAATGGCAGGAAAAATTCTTGGCATGGATATCAAGGGATATACCGTAGAAAAGATTCTGATCGCCCAGGGAGTGAAATTCTCTTCTGAATTCTATGTCGGACTTACCATTGACAGGAATTCCAAGTCAGTGATCTTCATGGCCAGCAGCGAAGGAGGCGTCGAAATCGAAGAGGTTGCAAAAGACAATCCGGATGCCATTCATAAGTTTGTCATTGACCCTGATTTGGGGATGACCCCATTTCTGGCAAGAAAAATTGCCTTTGCGTTATTCAGTGATTTTAATCTGGTCAAGCAGGGAGCAGATCTTTTCCAGAAGCTTTACCGAATATTTATGGATACCGACTCTTCGCTGGTTGAGATCAATCCGCTTGTCATTACCGAAGAGGGCAAACTGCTTGCCCTGGACGGCAAAATGAATTTTGACGACAACGCCTTGTTCCGTCAGAGTGCGATTGAAGCCCTGAACGAACCCACTGAAGATGAACTCAAGGAGATTGATGCCAAGGAAAAGGGACTCACCTATATCCGCCTGGATGGTTCAATTGGCTGCATGGTGAATGGTGCCGGTTTGGCCATGGCCACACTCGACCTGATCAAGTATTTTGGAGGAGAACCTGCCAACTTCCTCGACATCGGCGGAAGTTCCAACCCGCAAAAAGTAATTGATGCCATGAACCTCATCCTTTCCGACAAGAATGTGAAGGTTGTAATGATCAACATTTTCGGTGGAATTACCCGTTGTGATGATGTGGCCAGGGGCTTGATCATCGCGCTTGACAAAATCAAGGTTGAAGTTCCCATTGTGGTAAGACTTTCGGGTACCAATTCCAAGGAAGGTCTTGAAATCCTGAAAGAAGCAAACTTGCCGATAGTTGAGACCATGAGTCAGGCTGCACAAAAGGCCATTGAATTGTGTAAATAACATTAAGAACCACCTTATTCATTAAGATATGAGCATTTTAGTCAATCAAAATACAAAATTACTGGTACAAGGTATCACAGGCAGGGATGGCAGTTTTCATGCCGGAAAAATGAAAGCTTACGGAACAAACGTCGTTGGTGGAGTCTCTCCCGGTAAAGGAGGTTCTACAGTTGATGGCATTCCTGTTTTCAATACAGTTGAAGCAGCCGTCAAGGCAACGGGAGCCAATACATCCATCATCTTTGTGCCCGCCCATCTGGCAGCAGACGCGATACTGGAAGCTTCGGAGGCAGGCATCGGACTTGTTATTGCCATTTCTGAAGGCGTTCCCACGCTTGACATGGTGAAGGTAATGCCTTACCTTGCCAAGAAGGGCACCAAGTTGATTGGCCCAAACTGTCCGGGTCTGATTTCCCCTGACGAGGCGCTTGTCGGAATTCTTCCCGGAAATATTTTCCTGAAGGGGAATGTTGGATTGATGAGCAGAAGCGGAACCTTAACCTATGAGATGGTTTACCAGTTGACAAGCAATGGTATCGGCCAGAGTACTTGTGTGGGCATTGGCGGCGACCCGGTTGCAGGACTCTACTACCTTGAACTCCTGCAGATGTTTCAGGATGACCCTGAAACAAAGGCCATCGTGCTGATTGGTGAAATTGGCGGAGATGCCGAAGAACGTGCAGCACAATACATCCAGGAGCATATTACAAAACCTGTGGTTGCTTTTATTGCCGGACAGTCGGCCCCTCCCGGAAAGCGAATGGGTCATGCCGGTGCGATTATCTCGAGTGGCAGCGGAACAGCCGAGGAGAAAATAAAAGCCTTCGAAAAAGTTGGTGTAAAAGTGGCCAAGATCCCGAGCGAAATTCCCGACCTCATCAAACAGGTGATGGAATGAAAAGTGAAAAATGAAAAATTAGGAGCGAAAATGAGTATTCCAAATTTTCTTTAACCTTTCTTTTTTCACTTTTCACTTTTCATTTCGTGCTGCATTCAGCACCTCGTTTACCGAGCCGTGGAGGAGAAGCAGCCTTTTGGCCTTGTCTTCACTGTAACCCAGTTCACTCACAATCATCCGGGTTCCTCTGTGAACAAGCTTCTGGTTGGTCAATTGCATGTTGACCATTTTATTCCCTTTTACCCTTCCGAGCTTAATCATCACGGAGGTAGTAATCATGTTCAATATCAGTTTTTGCGAAGTGCCCGATTTCATGCGCGTACTTCCGGTAACGAATTCGGGTCCAACAATGGCTTCGATGGCGATGTCAACATGTTTGGCCAGGATACTTCCAGGATTATTGACGATGCAGGCAGTAAGTATCCCATGCTCCTTTGCTTTTTTGACAGCCCCAAGTACATAGGGAGTGCGTCCGGATGCAGCTATTCCGACTACCGTATCCAGTTCATTAATTTCGAGTTTCTCAAGTTCCTTCCATCCCATTTCTTCGTCATCTTCAGCCGCTTCGACTGCTTTGCGGATAGCCTTGTCTCCACCAGCAATCAAGCCAATTACCAGACCATAACCCACCCCAAAAGTCGGAGGTATTTCAGATGCATCCAATATCCCTAGCCGCCCGCTGGTACCTGCCCCCATATAGAAAAGACGACCACCCTTTTTCATCCTGAGGTAAACCTGTTCCACCAATTTTTCAATCCTGGGTATCACGGCACTTACAGCCGGAAGGATTTTTTTATCTTCCTCATGGATATTCATCAGTAACTCCTTCACAGACATTTTCTCTAAGTCGTGGTACAACGAATCTTGTTCAGTAATGCTTTCGTTAGTCATTTTGTACTGCTTAAAAGTTTTGCTTCAAGTGATATTTTACCAATCCTTCCATCGGATCCCGAAGAATTGAGACACAGTTCATCTGATTTTCCGCACATATTTCCTTGACAATCTCTCCAAAATAGAATGCTACGGATCCCACAAATCCAACAGGATAAGATCTATATCCAGGAATTTTCTTCACATTACGCTCAAAAAACTCATTCATACTGACTTTTACAAGCTGTTGACAGTAGTCAGCAGAAAATTCTTCGGATAAGAATGGTGCGAATGAAGCCAGAAAGTGATTAGGCTTCTCCGTTTTGTAAACTCTTTGAAGGGCTTCATCCCTCGAAAGATGATATTTACTTGCAAATTTGATCCTGAGGTCTTCTGGCATTACCTCTTTGAAAAAATCGCCAAGCAATTTCCTTCCCAATACGGCTCCGCTACATTCGTCTCCGAGTATAAATCCAAGCGGCGAAATTCCGCCAATTACCTGATTCCCGTCATACAGACAAGCGTTCGAGCCGGTACCAAGAATACATGCAATTCCACTGGAAGTCCCAAAAATGGAGCGGGAAGCTGCCAATACATCGCTGTAGAGTTCAATCTTAGCTTCACGAAACAAAAGGAGAAGAGCATTCCGGATGATTGCAGCCTTTTCTTCGTTGACAATACCCGATCCATAGAAGAAAATATGGTCAACGGATTCAAAGATGTAAGGCAGTAGTTCACTTTGCAATTCTGAATATACCGATTCAGTGGTACGAAAAAAAGGATTTATGCCCCCCGTAATAATGTCACCCATTCCTCCTGTTCGGGGAATTAATTTCCAGGCACATTTGGTAGATCCGCTATCTGCAATTAATATCACCTTGGCTAGTTTTATTCTTGCTATAAAGATAAATAATTTAACGAGATAATACAGGTATTATATAACATGTATGACCAATATTGCAAATTTCATTTTTTAATCTACTTTTGATGATTACTTCTCCGGATTTTACCAGCTTAATTTCATGGCAATGAAAAGATTTTTCGGGATATGGATGTTGATTGTCAGCTTCGCTTTCAGGGCGTCATGCAATGAAGTGATCAGGGTCAATCAGCTGGGATACCTGCCAGATGGGGTTAAAATAGGGGTTTTACTGAGTGATCAGACCATATATCTCAAGAAATTCAGGCTGGTCGAAAATCTTACTGGAAAGGTGATTTATGAAGGAGTTCCAATTGCAGCAGATGGTGCAGTTTGGGGGCAGAAAAGCGCCTTCCGGCTCAATTTCACATCTGTAGTACAACCCGGAGGATACCATCTCGAAGCCGGCAATTCAGTTTCTCCCTCATTTGCAATCTCATCCCTTGTTTATACGGGTACAGCCGACTATATTCTTCAATATCTCAGACAGCAAAGATGCGGATACAATCCCTTCCTGAAAGACTCTTGTCATACCGCCGATGGAATTGTTGTTGATCATCCTACCAAATCCGGCAAATGGATAGATGTAATCGGGGGTTGGCACGATGCTTCAGACTACCTTCAGTATACGCTTACATCGGCCAATGCTGTTTACCAGATGCTTTTTGCCTATCTGGAAAACCCTTCTGTTTACGGCGATCACTTCAAGGCAAACGGATTACCCGGATCCAATGGTATTCCGGATATTCTTGATGAAGCCAGATGGGGATTGGAGTGGTTGGTCAAAATGAATCCGGCAAAAAATGAAATGTACTACCAGGTTGCCGACGACCGTGATCACCGAGGGTACAGGCTTCCAACCCTTGATACTACTTCCTACGGTTTCGGAGGCAAATTCAGACCCGTCTACTTTGTTACAGGTAAACCACAGGGAACGGGTAAGCATAGAAACAGGACCACAGGTGTATCATCAGCTGCCGCCAAGTTCAGTTCCTCCTTTGCCCTCGGAGCAGAAGTTTTAGACCACTTCGATCACGGTTTTGCAGAGAAATTAAAAATCAAATCGAGGGAAGCATGGGAGTTTGCCTTGTCAGACCCGGGAGTATGCCAAACCGCATGTGTGGTTTCCCCCTATTTTTATGAAGAAGAAAATTATGTGGATGACCTTGAACTGGCTGCTGCCTCCCTGTTTCGTTCTTCCCAGGCATCAGAAGATCAGAATGCAGCGGCAAAATGGGGAGAACTCGAACAGGTTACTCCCTGGATGGAACTCCACAGAGCCCGACATTACCAGTTTTATCCCTTTGTCAATCTTGGTCATGCCTTACTGGCACAATCACATGACAGCATTATTTCAAAAAAATTTACCGCGTTTATGAAACAAGGGTTGAACTCCTTGCAGACATATGCAGGAAACGACCCGTTTCCGATGGGAATTCCATTTCAGTGGTGTTCCAACAATCTGGTAGTGGCAGCTGCTACACAGGCAAGGCTGTATCGCCAAATCACCGGGGACAGGCAGTTTGAACAACTCGAAGCCACCCTGACCGACTGGCTTTTCGGCTGCAATCCTTGGGGAACCTCGATGATTGTAGGTTTGCCAACTACCGGCGACTACCCGTCTGATCCGCATTCAGCCATAACCTACAGATTGAAACAACCTACCTACGGCGGACTTGTGGATGGTCCTGTGTTCACACAAATCTTCAAGTCACTGCTTGGAATCACACTACACAGGACTGATACTTATGCACCCTTTCAGAATGGCAAGGCTGTTTATCATGACGACAACGGCGATTATTCGACCAATGAACCGACCATGGATGGAACAGCTAGCCTGAGCTACCTGCTCTCCTCCCTGGAGGCATCGGGTCAAAAGGCTTCAATTCCCCTGATGAAAAGGGATAATCAGGGTGCTGTTGTGCGCATGAACGCATCAGAAAAGAAGGTTTACCTTATATTTTCAGCCCATGAATTTGGGGAAGGAGGATCGGCCATCGAAAAATCCTTATCAAAATATGGCGCCAAAGGCTCCTTCTTCTTTACCGGAGATTTTTATCGCAACAAACAGAATCAATTGCTGATCAAGAAATTAATTTCAGATGGCCACTATATTGGAGCCCATTCCGACAAGCACCTCCTTTATGCCGACTGGAACAAGAGGGATTCAACACTGATTGGGCAGACCGAATTTGTAAAAGACCTTCAGTCGAATTACAAGGAATTGAAGAAATTCGGTGTAGAAAACCAAAATGCCCGATTTTTCCTGCCTCCCTATGAATGGTACAACTATACAGTGGTAAACTGGGCCGATCAACTGGGTTTGATGACAGTCAATTTTACACCCGGAATACGAACCAATGCAGACTACACCACACCCGGCATGTCGAATTACCGTTCGTCCGAAAAAATCATGGACGACTTGAAACAGTTTGAATCCAATGATCCAAATAAACTGAACGGGACCCTGATCCTGATTCATCTGGGTACTTCGAAATTGAGAACAGACAAGTTTTATCTAAGACTTGATGAAATATTGGAGCGCTTAACCAGAGAAGGCTACCGGTTTTGCAAATTGGGAGAATGAAAATTCCTTGCAATCAAAATGAAGGGGCTTTGAGAAATAATTTGACTAACTTTAGCTAATGACGACTCTGATAAGAAATTTGTTATTCTTCGCAATTATCCTGGCAAATTTGGCAGGATGCACCTCAATGAATGGCCAGGAAACCATCGCAGAGGCCGAGCATTTGCTGACCCAGGGGGAGCTGACCAAAGTTGCAAAAATTGCCGGGTATATATTGAAAACAAAGGAGTTTCCGCTATCGGAAAAGGCAAAAGCCGATTCTGTACTGGAATTATGCGACAGGATCAGAAAGGATTTCTCTCTAACTGATTCTATGGTTTTGCAACAACTTATCAAGTATGACCCCAATGTCACCGTAAAAGACCTGTACCGTCTGGAAGAAGAAAACAAACTGGATGTTCGGTTGCTGGATGGTGAAAAGCGCTATTTCAAAAATTGTGTAAGCAACCTGTTTCTCCTGGACCAGGCATGGATGGATAAAAAGTACCCAAAAGAGGAGAGTAAGCCCAATTCATTCACTCTCTTCAAATTGTCACACACTGCATCCATCATTGAAAAGAGTGACTCAACCGGGAAACCAGTGAATCCCGTCAGAATGAGGCTGTCTTACACCCTTAGGGTACATGCCAATACAGTTCCTGCGGGCGAAACCGTCAGATGCTGGATGCCCTTCCCCCGTGAAAACCATGAAAGACAAACCGATGTCAGCCTGATTACCTCCGACCCGGCTATTCACACTATTTCACCTGAAACTGATTTACAAAGATCTGTTTACTTGGAAAAAGTCGCAGTAGCCAATGAACCTACCGTTTTTCGTACAGAGATTGAATTCACTTCCTGGGGGCAAACCATCCAACTCACACCCGGGATGATAAAGGCATACCAAAAAAACAGCCCTCTTTACAAGGATAATACATCTGAAAGACCGCCACAAATCGTTTTTAATTCAAAAATCAAATCTCTGACAAATAGCATTTTGCAAGGTGAAACTAATCCATTGCTTCAGGTTCAGAAAATTTATCGGTGGATCAATGATTCTGTGACCTGGGCAAGTGCCCTGGAATACAGCATTATGCCTGATATTCCCGGATTCGTAATGGAATATCGTCACGGTGATTGCGGAATGCAGACCTTGCTGTTTATGACATTGGCAAGATATGCCGGAATTCCGGTCAAATGGCAAAGCGGCTGGATGCTTCATCCAAAAGAGGTAAATCTTCACGATTGGTGTGAAGTCTATTATCAAGGAATCGGTTGGGTACCTGTGGATCAGTCGTTTGGATTGCAAAACAGTCCTGATCCAAAAATCAGGGACTTCTACAGTTCAGGCATCGACTCCTACCGCCTTATTGTCAACGATGATTTCAGCCAGCCTTTCACACCCAGGAAAAGATATTTCCGAAGTGAACCTTATGATTTCCAGCGTGGTGAAGTGGAATGGAAGGGGGGCAACCTCTATTTTGACAAGTGGTCGTGGCATATGGATGTTGCTTACAAATGAGGGGGAGGAAGGACGGAAAGGACTGAAGGACGGAGAGACGGAAAGGACGGTTGGACAGACGGAGGGACGGATATGAGGGAAAGAGTGCAACTCATGAATTTTTCTCCATGAACTTGATGCTAGTCCAAAGACTCAGATTGTCCAAATAGTCAAAATTGTCCTGAAGGTCAAAAAATACAACCAAAATGTCAAATTAAAAAAATTATACATAATCTTAATTACCAAACATCTAAAATATTTTACTTCGTGAAAAAGATCAATTATCTCCTTTTTTTGCTTCTGATGATTGGAATGGCCATTTCTCTCAAGGCAAAAGAGTATCCTAAACGCGAAATGAGGGCGGTTTGGATTGCTACCGTGGAAAATATCGACTGGCCATCTACCAATAAGCTCACGACTGAGCAACAGAAAGCTGAGATGATCGGGTTGCTCGATTCTGTGAAGGCCTACAACATGAATACGATTGTATTCCAGATCAGGCCCGATGCCGATGCACTTTATGCCTCAGAACTTGAACCCTGGTCAGAATGGCTTACCGGGAAACAAGGTCAGGCACCCAAACCTTACTACGACCCTCTCCAATTTACCATTGATGAGTGCCGAAAACGGGGGCTCGACATCCATGTGTGGCTAAACCCTTACCGTGCCATCCAGAATACCGACAAGACCCAGCCTGCCGCGAACCATGTAGTCAATACGCATCCTGAATGGATGCTAACCTATGGCAAGAAGAAGTATTTCGACCCCGGCATTCCGGAAGTCCGCAACCATGTTGCAAGGGTAGTCAGTGATATCGTCAGAAGGTACGACATCGATGCCATCCATTTTGACGACTATTTTTATCCTTACAAGATTTCCGGGCAGGATTTTCCCGACGACCAGTCCTTCAAAAAATATCCCGGATCATTTGGTCCCCAGGACAAAGAGAACTGGCGCAGGAACAATGTGGACCTGATCATCAAACAACTTCATGACAGCATCAAATCGATCAAACTGACTGTCGAATTCGGCATTTCCCCGTTCGGAGTGTGGCGGAACAGGAAAAACGACCCGGAAGGTTCTGAAACAAGGGCGGGAGTCACCAATTATGATGATTTGTACGCTGATATCCTCAAATGGCAGAAACAAAAGTGGATCGATTATGTGACGCCTCAACTTTACTGGTACATCGGCAAGGAGGTGGCTGATTACGCCATTTTAGCCAGGTGGTGGGCAGCGCACAGTTACGGTTGCAATCTCTATATCGGACAAGCACCGTTTTTGCTGGATCCTGCGGCCAAAGAACCATCCTGGAGAAATTCGGAAGAAATCACGGACCAACTCGCGCTCAACCGTTCTATTCCCGAAATCAAGGGCAGTATGTATTTCAGTGCGAAATTCATGAACAAGAATCCGCTTTCCGTCAAGGAAAAGATGCTGGCGGAACATTACCGATACCCGGCCCTGACGCCTGTAAACCAACTTGTAATTCCTGTTATTCCTGCAAAGCCGGGGAATCCGATCCTGAAGAAGGAAGGAAAGGATGTTGTACTTTCCTGGCAGAAACAGGAAAATAACAGCATGTTTGTCGTTTATCAGTTTAAAATACTCCAACGAACAAGGACAGAACTCCCCAAAAGGATTATTTCCGTCACATCTTACCAGAAACTTCTCCTGACGGCTGCCAAAGGATACAGACCCACACGATACAGGTATGTCGTGACTGCCCTGAGCCCTTCGCATTCAGAAAGTAATTCAGTGAAATTCAAAAAGCAATAGTCGTATGCAAAACCAAACGATCAGCAACAACCGATACCTTTCGCTGGATGTCCTCCGCGGCATGACCGTCGCACTGATGATTCTGGTGAACAATCCCGGCAGTTGGGCACACATCTATGCCCCGCTTGAACATGCCGCCTGGCAGGGTTGCACCCCAACCGATCTTGTTTTTCCCTTTTTCCTGTTTGTCGTTGGCGCTTCGATGTTTTTCTCCTTTTCCAAATACGGCAACAAACTCAACAAATTGTCGCTGATCAAAATCGGCAGACGCACACTCTTGATCTTTGCCATCGGCCTCTTCCTGAATTCCTTTCCGCAATGGAGCCAGGATTTTCCCAAACTCAGGATCATGGGGGTACTTCAGCGCATTGCGCTTGCCTATGGATTCGCCGCCGTGATTGTTTTGTCTGTTCCCAGGAAATATCTTCCCTGGCTGGGAGGAGCGATACTTTTGGTTTACTGGGGTCTGGTTGCCTATGCGGGTGGAACTGATCCCTATTCACTGGCCGGGAACCCGGCGAGTCCTTTCGACACTGCTCTTCTTGGTGTGAGCCACCTTTACAAGGGTTTTGGCATTCCTTTCGATCCTGAGGGCATTTTCAGCACACTTCCAGCCATCGTTACCGTGATTATCGGATATCTGGTGGGCTCAGTGATCAAGGAAAGCCAAAAAACGAAAGTTCCCCTTAAACTTGTTGTCTTCGGAGTTGCCGCAGTAACTGCGGGCTTACTTTGGAGCCTTTGGTTCCCCATCTGCAAGGCAATCTGGTCAAGTTCCTATGTACTTTATACTGCTGGCTGGGCATCCATTCTTCTTGCGCTCCTGATCTGGCTGATCGATCTGAAAGGTTACTCAGGCTGGACTTCTTTCTTCGTTGTATTCGGCGTAAACCCCCTCTTTATTTTTGCCTTTTCAGGATTGTGGGCGAGGATTTTGGGCAGAATGATCCATGTTACTGCTGCAGACGGAAAAATTGTGAGCGGCTCAACCTGGCTTTATAACTCTGTATTTGTCCCAATAGGTGGCGATCTGAATGGATCGTTGCTGTTTGCCATTTCCCACGTGATTCTCTTCTGGTTGCTGGGGTATGTTTTGTACAAAAAGAAAATATTCATCAAAGTTTAATTGGGATTATGAGGATTAGAAATAGAATTACCGGATTAGTAGTTGCACATGTATTAAAATATGCCTTCCTGTTGCTGTTCTTTCTGTTGACAACCCAGGTTTCAAGGGGAGACAGGGCCAAACGATTGTACAAAAAAGCAAAGGCTGCCTCACAGAAATTCGCAGTGAAAGCATCCGAAGGGAGAACCTACAAGTTCAAAATAGATACGCTGAAGATGGATCCCAGGGGAGTTAAACTGAATCTGGAAATGACCACCACCTTTTCGGACGTTCCATTCCGCCCTGACAATGTGCATCGGTTCTATCAGGACTACAAACAGGTTCTGGGCAGGAAATTCAGGAAAAGCAGCCTCACCATCAGCACTACAGGAAAGGAAATCAGTGAACTGATACCTAATTTCTACCGGGATAATTCCGTGAAAATAGATGCGTCGCGACTTTCCGTCCAAAAGGCAAGACCATCACAGATTGTCAGGAATCTTTCAAAAAACGAAAATTTTCCCAAGGGTCTGAACAACCGCAACATCGCACTCTGGCAGAGCCATGGCTGGTATTACGAAAATACGCTGGATCGCTGGGAATGGCAACGGGCCCGCGACTTCCTGACAGTGGAGGATATCTGGACACTCAGCTTTGTGGTCCCTTATCTTGAACCGATGCTTGAAAACGCCGGCGCCTCCGTCTGGTTACCACGTGAAAGGGATTTCGGAAAAAATGAGATCATTGTAGATGCCGAAAATTCCACCACCGGTTCGGAATACCGAGAAGAAGGCTCCGCCTGGCAGAACTCCGTGCAACCGGGATTTGCCCTGAAATACCCTTTTCTTTTCGATGGTGAAAATCCTTTCCAGTTTGGACATTACAAAACAACTACTGCAAAATCCGTTGCAGATGCTGTCGTCAAATATGTGCCTGACTTTCCGGAGACTGCAAGTTATGCGGTTTATGTCTCTTATTCTTCTGACGACAGGAATGTAACGGATGCGCATTATACCGTGACTCATGCCGGTGGAAAAACCAGTTTATCCGTCAATCAGTCCATTGGCGGCGGCACCTGGGTTTACCTGGGTACCTTCAGGTTTGATAAAGGCAAGAATTCCGGTAAGGGAATGGTAGAACTCGACAATTCCTCCTCCGAAACAGGTAAATTGGTATCGGCCGATGCAGTCCGCTTCGGTGGCGGCATGGGAAATATTGTCCGCGGGAAAGAGGAGCAGTTGAAGAAATTGTATGAATTAAGAGAAAAGGAGGGATGGAAAGCAAATCCTGCAGAATGGATCCCCTACACAAGTCAGCGCCCAAGATACCAGGAGGCTGCCAGGTATTTCCTTCAGTATGCCGGATTCCCGGATTCGCTCGTTTACAGCCTGAACAGGACCAAGGTCGACTATTCAAACCGGGGAGCAGATGCAGCATTGTATGCCAGCAAGGAGAGTGGCAAGGAAGACTACAAGGACGATTACATGGGCCGACCTGAATGGGTCAATTACCTGATGGGTGATCCCAATGGGCCGACCAAAGCACCGCACGTAAAAGGAATGGGTGTCCCGATGGATATGTCACTCGGTTTTCATACAGACGCTGGTACAACTAAGGACAGTTCCATCATTGGAACCCTCGTAATTTATGAAACTACCTTCGAAAAGGATGTTTTCCCCAATGGCGAGTCCAAATGGGCCAGCCGCGATCTCGCCGATCTGGTACAGTCGCAGGTGGTGAATGATCTGAGATTACTGCACAAAGCCGACTGGACCCGCCGCGGAATGTGGAACAAGAAATATTTTGAGGCATCCAGGCCGAAAGTGCCTGCCGTATTGACCGAACTTCTCTCCCACCAGAATTTCGCGGATATGTATTTGGCGCAGGATCCGCGCTTCAAGTTCGACGTTTGCCGGGCATTTTACAAGGGAATATTGAAATTCCTCTCTTTCCAGAACGGTTATCCGTATGTTGTGCAACCTTTGCCGGTAGACCATTTCGGGATGAAACTGGAAGGAAATGAGCTCAAACTTTCGTGGCGATCCGTGAATGATCCGCTCGAACCAACTGCAAAACCAACAGGATACAGGCTATACAGAAGGGTTGAAGACGGCGACTTCGACAATGGGTTTGTTGTATCGGATAGTACTGTGACAGTCATAGATCTGAAACCTGGAACAATCTATAGTTTCAGGATTACGGCCTTCAACGACGGAGGAGAAAGCTTCCCTTCCGAAATCCTTGCCTGCTCGCTTCCGACCAATGATTCCAAGCCGGTTCTGGTTGTCAATGGGTTTGACCGGATTTGTGCCCCTGCCGGTTTTGACAATGGCAAGGAAGCCGGATTCCTGATGTCGGAGGACGAAGGGGTACCTTATTTGAGTAACATGTCCTACATTGGCGAGCAATACGATTTCGACCGAAAATCCCCCTGGCTGGATGATGATGCCTCCGGCTTTGGTTCCAGCCATGCCGATCAGGAGACCAGGATCGTACCCGGAAACAGCTTCGATTATCCCTATATCCATGGAAAATCCCTCCGGAACAATGGGTTGGGATTTATTTCGATGAGCGATGAGGTTTTTGCCGGTCAGCCAATTGATCCTTCAGCCTTTTCGTTGTTCGACCTGATATTCGGTGAAGAAAAAACCACCAGCCGCATCATTGGATTTCCCGGTAGGGATTTTACGGTCTTTACACCTGAACTGCGATCCGCCCTTACCAGGATATCTGAATCAGAAGGTGCGAAGATCCTGATATCCGGCGCTTACATTGGAACAGACCTGCATCTTTGCGGAGATACCCTGGCGAAAAAATTTGCAAGGAACATTCTCCATTATACGCCAAGAACCAATCATGCCAGCAAATCCGGACTGATTTACACGGTTAACAGCCTGAAAAAGGACCATACTGAGCAATACCATTATGTCAATGAATGGCACCCAACAATCTACAAAGTCGAATCGCCCGATGCCATTGAGCCGGCCGGGAAAGAGTCGTCCGTGCTTTTTCGCTATTTTGGCGACAACAAAAGCGCCGGAATCTGGTACAAAGGCAAATACCAAACCGTCGTTCTTGGAGTTCCAATTGAAACGATTGCATCAGACGGTGAAAGAGATGCCTTTATGAAGCAAATTTTGAATCTTATTGAAATAAAATAATTTACAAACAAAAATTTAACCACAAAGGACACGAAGGACCTCTCGAAGGGACACAAAGGATGAATAAATTCCTTTGTGTCCTTTGTGGTAAAAAAAGTACTTTATGAAAATCACCTGTTTTATCCCATGCGGGAGTGAGAAGGAAACCATCTCAACTGTCAGGGAGCTTCGCCAATCTGAACTGGTTGCAAAAATATACCTGACAGGCTCCGACAAGCAGCCTTTTGCCATCGAAGGTGCGGAATGGCTGAATTCAGGAACATTGACATCCGGTGCGACCATTCAGTCCATCGCTTTGATGAGTCTGACCGAATATACACTGATTTATACCCGGCACAGCCCGCTGAAACTGGTCCAATATGCCCTTGAGCGTTTTATCCGGGTAGCTGAAGATACCGGAAGCGGTCTGGTCTATTCCAACTATCTGGCTGTCAAGGCCGGAGTGCTGACTTCACATCCCGTTATCGATTACCAGGAGGGCAGTCTGCGTGATGATTTCAATTTCGGTTCACTT
The DNA here is from genome assembly GCA_903902325.1 of uncultured Bacteroidia bacterium. Taxonomy (GTDB): domain Bacteria; phylum Bacteroidota; class Bacteroidia; order Bacteroidales; family Prolixibacteraceae; genus CAINVV01. The sequence goes on along the minus strand of CAIUUO010000157.1, from coordinate 24,058 downwards.
CTGTTTTACAGGACAGCGACCCTTAAAGTTGCTGCTGAGACAGTCGGTTCCGAACTGCTCCATTCTGGATTGTATGCGCTACGACTGACCGCTTCACTGGTCGCACCAATTATCCGCATTCCTGAAAATCTCTACACGGAGGAGGAGTCTGATCTTCGACTTTCCGGTGAGAAAATCTTCGATTACGTGGATCCCAAAAACAGGGCCGTACAAATTGAGATGGAAGCCGTATGCACCCAATTCCTCAAATCTGCGGGTGCCTGGCTTTCACCTGAATTCAAGGCAGTCGAATTTGACAAGGAGAACTTCCCTGTAGAGGCATCAGTGATCATTCCTGTCAAAAACAGGGTCCGGACCATCGAGGATGCCATTCAATCGGTCCTGTCACAGAAAACCAATTTCACTTTCAACCTCATCATTGCGGACAATTATTCCAATGATGGCACTACAGAGCTGATTGAGAAATATGCCGAAAGGGACTCCAGGCTGATTCACCTGATTCCCGAAAGGAAAGACCTCGGCATCGGGGGATGCTGGAATGCCGCCGCCGATCATCCAAACTGCGGAAAATTTGCCGTTCAGCTCGACAGTGACGACCTATATCTCGATGATACCACGCTACAGCAAGTAGTGGATACTTTCTACCGTGAAAAATGCGCCATGGTGGTGGGTTCCTACCGGATGGTCAATTTCGCCCTGGAGGAGATTCCCCCCGGAGTGATCGACCACAAGGAATGGACGCCTGAAAATGGAAGAAACAATGCACTTAGAATCAACGGACTTGGTGCACCAAGGGCCTTTTATACGCCTGTACTCCGTTGCATCAAGGTTCCGAATGTGAATTATGGCGAAGATTATGCGCTAGGGCTTGCGATTTCCAGATATTATCAGATCGGCAGGATCTACAACCCGATTTATTTGTGCCGCAGGTGGGATGACAATTCGGACGCCTCTCTCAGTGTGGAGGTAATGAATGGGCACAATCTGTACAAGGACCGAATCAGGACAATTGAATTTTTGGCCAGGAAGAGGATGAATGAGAAAATGTGACAATTCGACGATTCGACAATTCGACAATTCGACGATTCGACAATTCGACGATTCGACAATGTGATGATGTGCTGATGTGCTGATTAGCTGATGTGCTGATTAGCTGATGTGCTGATTAGGCGATTTGATTACTGGAGAATAAAATGCCGGAGCTATACCCCGAAGGGGTTAAATGTTAATTGCCCGGGGTGAGCGACGGAGGAGTGTAACCCCGGGGAAACAAATGCCGGGAGAACAACGTCCGCGGCAAAATGGTGGCAAAAGATATCTGACGGGATCGGACGGAAGGAACAAATTATGATAAGAATGAAGGATGCTGTTGGTAACATGGAACTAAAAAACGAACGATTTGCTGATTTTCTTCTGGCACAAAACCAGTCCTGGCAATTATCGGCAAATAACTACCGTGGATTGAAAAGCGTTGAAGAGCGGGAATTCCTGATAGAAGGCTGCAAAATCAGGGTTCAGTTTAACCCTGAACGCATGCGCTCCTCCGCGGCCAAAGTTGACAGCAGTTCCATTGCAGCCAGAAAATGTTTCCTGTGCAACGAGAATCGTCCTGCGGAACAAAAAAGTCTCGACCTTTCGAATGGATTTCTGCTGCTAGTCAACCCTTTCCCCATCTTTAGCCGTCATTTTACCATCCCATCCAAAGAACACACTCCCCAACTGCTGATTCACAGCCTAAGACCCTTATTTGAAATAGCGCGTAACATGGTGGTTTACACCCTGTTTTACAATGGTCCGGAATGCGGGGCCTCTGCTCCTGACCATCTCCATTTTCAGGCCGGGGAAAACGGTTTCATGCCTATAGAATCTGAATTTGAGGTCATGAAACTCAAAGATGAAACTTTGCTATTTCGATCAGATAATTTACGAATATGGGCTTTTGACGGCTACTTGCGCAAGATGATCTCCTTTGAGACTTCAGATTTGGAGCAAGGCGTCAAGGCTATTGAGAATCTCTGCGCGCGTTTCTCTGAAATACAGCCGGAGAAAGCAGAGCCCATGATGAACCTCCTCTGTTATTTCAGGGACGGGAAATGGGTGATCCACCTTTTCCCGCGCAGGTTGCACCGTCCGTGGCAGTTTTTTGAAGAAGGAGATCGCAGGTTGCTGATCAGTCCGGCGTCGGTTGATTTCGGGGGAGTATTCATTACCCCCCGCCGTGAAGATTTCGACAAAATTACAGCCAGTGATATCGAAGACATTTTCCAGCAGGTGAGTTTGGGAGATGATGAATTTTTGAAATTGAAAATGTCAATTACAAATTACAAATTACAAATTACAAATTGAATTCGGGAACCATGAAGCAGCCTAAACTTAAAATCGGAATCATGGCAGAGCGTGAGATGAATTTCTGCCTCATGGATGAATTTCTGTTAAATACGAATGGGTTAAAATATTCAGGTCGTCAGTCCATTCGTCTGGAAGGTAGTATCCTTTTCCTGAACGGGCTGCCGATTTCAGGAAAAGAGCTTCTTTTTGTGCCTATCGACGAAAAAATCTGCTCATTTGAGTTGTCGGATGTTACCATCGGGGTTCAATTTCACTGGGAACGAAAGGAAAACCAACTCTTCAAGGGTGCATTGCAATTCCAGGTGGAGGCCAGAAAACTGGTAGCCATCAATATTCTGTCCCTGGAGGATTACCTGATCAGCGTAATTTCTTCTGAAATGAGTGCCACGAGCAGCATGGAGTTACTCAAAGCCCATGCCATCACCTCACGGTCGTGGCTGATTGCGCAAGTAGTGAAAGGGAAGGAACTGAGGCAATCCAGGACGGAATACCAGACTATTTACAAGACTGACACTGAATATATCCGCTGGTATGACCGCGAGGACCATACCCTTTTCGATGTTTGTGCGGATGATCATTGTCAAAGGTACCAGGGAATTACCCGGCAAACAAGCACTCTAGTGGAAAAGGCTGTAAATGAAACATCCGGTCAGGTACTGATGTTCAATGACCAGGTATGCGACGCCCGATTTTCGAAGAGTTGCGGAGGTATCACAGAAACCTTCGAGAAAGTGTGGGAGCCTGTGGTGCATCCCTATCTGCAGAGAGTAGTTGATTGTGAAAATGCCAATTCCGAAACACCTGTCGATCTGACAAATGAACCTGAGGCAGAAAAGTGGATACGCACCTCTCCCGATGCTTTTTGCAACACAACGGATCACAAGGTGCTCTCGCAGGTACTCAACGACTACGATCAGGAAACAGTGGACTTCTACAGGTGGAAAGTATCTTATAACCAGGAAGAGATTTCAGCCCTGATTAGCAAAAAAACAGGTATCGATTTCGGCTCCATAGTGAATCTTGTTCCCCTGGAAAGAGGTTTTTCGGGAAGGATTGTTAAAATGGAGATTGTGGGATCCAAAAAGAGTTTGATAATCGGCAAAGAGCTGGAAATAAGAAAAATATTGTCCGCTTCCCATCTTTACAGTTCCGCTTTTGTAGTGGATCGGTACGAATTTACCGGCGAAATACCAGGAAAATTTGTACTGACAGGTGCCGGTTGGGGCCATGGTGTCGGACTCTGCCAGATTGGCGCCGCCATGATGGGGGAAAAAGGATATTCGCACGAAGCGATTCTTTTGCATTATTTTGTCGGAGCAGAGTTGAAGAAAGCGTACTAGGGAAAGTTATGAGTTATGAGTTATGAGTTATGAGTTAAGAGTTTTAAAATTTATTTCAAAAGATGATTGATTATACATTCTCCAACCCCAAATTTTGCTTGAGAATTTCAAAACTCACCCTGCATTATAACTTATAACTCATAACTTATAACTTTTTTAAATGACTAAACCAGATATATGAAAAAAGAAACCCGCAACCCCTGGGCCTGGATCCCAACCCTCTATTTCGCTGAGGGGATACCCTATGTGGTGGCCATGACGGTTGCAGTGATCATGTTCAAGCGGCTTGGCATTTCCAACACCGATATCGCATTGTATACGAGCTGGTTGTATCTCCCCTGGGTTATCAAGCCGTTGTGGAGTCCGGTTGTCGATCTTTTTAAAACCAAGCGCTGGTGGATTGTTGTGATGCAGCTTCTGATTGGCGCCGGACTTGGTGGTGTTGCCCTGGCCATCCCGATGCCGGGATTCTTCAAGATCACCCTGATATTTCTCTGGTTGCTTGCTTTTAGCTCAGCTACCCACGATATTTCTGCAGACGGTTTCTACATGCTGGGCCTCAACGAACATGAGCAGGCCTATTTTGTTGGAATCCGCAGTACTTTTTACCGCATCGCGATGATCACCGGCCAGGGGCTGCTGATTATTCTGGCAGGCTATTTTGAAACGGCTACCGGTTTGCCCCCTGTTGAAATCAATGTGAAGGCAAACCCCGGTTTTACACAGGTTCTCTCACTTCCTGAAATTACAAAAGATGCCATCCTACCCGGGAATGCCTATTTTTCAACCTTCCCCCAACAAGTGAACCTGTCCACAAGGAATATTCCGTCGGCACAGATGGATTCCATCCGGAAGGTGGTTACGAGTCACAACCTTTTGCTGGGCTTTGTTGGCAACGGAAGGCAACTCTCTGCCTCCGAAAAGACAGAAGAGGGCTCCGTGTGGTCTGATTATGTTTCTTCGCCCCTGAAAGGATTCTTGCAGAGGCATTTCCCAAAATCTGAAGTTCAACAGACCGGCGAACACCTTGCCGGTAATGTGGCAATTGTTGCCATAAAACTCAATGGTAAACCTGAGGCCGGAAAGGAGATGATTCTCAATTTCAAGTTGAAGGATGGCGACAACAGTCTGAAAATCCTGGAGGGAGAGCGTCTTGCCTTTAACCTCGAAAACTGGGATCAACCGGCCTATATTCTGTTTCAGGCGGATCCCAAACTGGACTTTGCCACAGAAGCTCAGTTCAAGGGGACTTCCGGCAATATCCACCTTGCATGGAGTATCACTTTCATCATCCTTGCTTTTTTGTTTGTTATTTTCTCCTTTTACCACAGGTTTATATTGCCTTATCCTCCCACTGACCGTAAAATTCTAAAGAGTGATGAGAACATTTTTGCGGCCTTCTTCAAAACCTTTACCTCCTTTTTCAGGCGCAAGGAAATATGGGTGATCCTCTCTTTTTTATTGTTTTACAGGTTTGGAGAGGCACAATTGATTAAAATGGCCTCTCCGTTTATGTTGGATTCCAGAAATCTGGGCGGACTCGGCTTAACAACCGGTGAGGTTGGACTGATATACGGCACTTTCGGAATCCTTGCATTGACGGCAGGAGGAATCCTGGGAGGACTTGCCGCTTCCCGGAAGGGATTCAGGTACTGGCTTTGGTGGATGGTGCTTGCCATCAACATTCCGCATATGGCCTATATTTATATGGCATTTGCCCAGCCCACCAATTACCTGGTCATCAGTCTTTGTGCGGCGATAGAGCAGTTCAGCTACGGATTCGGCTTCACGGCTTACATGCTGTACATGATCTATATTTCAGAAGGAGAAAACAAGACAGCGCATTTCGCAATTGCCACAGGATTCATGGCGCTCGGGATGATGCTTCCGGGCATGTTCTCCGGCTGGTTACAGGAGATTGTCGGGTACAGGAATTTCTTCGTATGGGTGATGCTCTGCATGATTCCTGGGATGATTCCGGTGCTGTTCCTGAACGTCAAACCCGAATTCGGGAAAAAAGTGAATGACAAAACATTGCCGGAGTGAAAAAATAATTCACCACAATAGACACATAGGACACAATAGTTTGTCTATGTTTTCCTATTGTGTACTATGTGCCTATTGTGGTTAAAAAATAAAAAATGGGAAAGTATATTCTATTCATTGTTATTAGTTTTTTTGCTCAACTTGTTAAAGCCCAGATCAATCTGGAAAAATTACTTCACCATCCCTGGGTAGATTCAGTCTATCAGTCACTTACTCCCGAGCAACGGATTGGACAACTCGTGTGGATCGATGTGACAGCCAAAAACCAGTTGTCGAAACAACTGAAAGATGCTGAACTGATCAAGAAATATGGATTCGGCGGAATCATCTATTTTGAAGGGGATCCCGTTACACAGGCAAACCTGACCAACTTTTACAGATCTGTCTCTTCGACGCCTCCCCTGGTAGTAATGGATGCCGAATGGGGCATCGCCATGCGCCTTCCGGGCATCATGCCTTTCCCCTACAACATGGCCATGGGTGCTGGCGGAGATACGGCATTGTGCAGGGAAGCCACCCGCGAAATGGCACGACAAATGAAACGAATCGGAGTCAACATTGCCCTCGGACCCGACTGCGACATTAATACGGAGCCGATGAACCCGATTATCGGGATGCGCTCTTTTGGTGAATCCCGAGACCTGGTTACAAGTTTTAGTCTGGCATATATGCGCGGTCTTCAGGAAAATGGCATCATGGCAGCGGCCAAACACTATCCGGGCCATGGTGATACGCAGAGTGATTCGCATATGGTACTTCCGTTGCTGCCCTACTCCAGGCATAGGCTTGACTCACTTGAACTCTATCCTTTCCGCAAACTTTCGGAGGCTGGAATCGGCTGCATCATGACTGCCCATCTGCATGCACCGGCAATTGACACCTCGAAGGAAATACCATCCAGTCTGTCACCTAAGGTCATTGACCAGATTCTGCACAAAGAGTGGCAGTTCCGGGGACTTGTTATTACGGATGCCATGAACATGAAGGGAGCCAGGGGGTACGAAAATCCCGGAAGGCTGGAGGTTCTGGCTCTGAAAGCAGGCAATGACGTAGTTGAATATCCTGCTGATCCCGAACTTTCAGTCAAAGCTATTTTGGATGCGATTAAGACTAAGGAACTCTCAACGGCAGAGATCGAACTCAAATGCCGGAAGGTCCTTGCAGCCAAACTTTTGTGCGGATTGAACCATCCTGTTAAAACCGATCCTGCCAACCTGGTCAGGGATATTAATTCCCCTCAGGCAGAACTGATCAAGCGTAAAATCATCGAGTCTTCCCTCACCCTGCCTCAAAACAGGCAAAGAATCATCCCGGTAGGCCATCTGGACAGTACCCGAATAGCCGCGGTCTCGGTGGGAAGCGAAAGGGTAACCCCCTTCCAGAAGATGCTGGCTAAATATACAAGGATTGATTTTTTTCAGTTGAAAAATGATTTCACGGAACCCGAACGGTTGGCTCTTCAGAAAAAACTGAAGGAGTATGATCTGGTTATTGCCGGAATTCATTCGATGTATGAGAGCAAGCTGAGGCACTCGCTCCAGGTTGGAATTCTTCAGCAGGAGAAACCACTCAGACCTTACGGGGTAACTGCCGGACTCGATTCATTGCTGACTTTCCTTTCCGAAAAGCAGAAAACCATTGCCGTCATTTTTGCCAACCCTTACGGACTGGGAGAAATTAAGGCGCCCTTGCATACTGATGGTCTGATCATGGCTTACCAGAATGATTCGCTGGTTCAGGAGCTTTCGGCCCAAATGATTTTCGGAGGCATTGGTGCCAAAGGAAAACTTCCTGTTTCCGTAACCGGAAAGTTCAAAAGCGGAGAGGGCCTTGCAATTCTAAAACCCATTCGGCTCAAATATACAATCCCGGAAGAAGCCGGCATAAATTCGGAGAAGATGACAAGTCAGATCGATTCGATCGTCAACCAGGCGCTTGAACTGAAGGCATTCCCGGGTTGCAACGTGCTGGTAGCGAGGGAAGGTAAAGTGATCTTCCGAAAAACATATGGTTACCATACTTTTGCGAAAAATATGCCCAATCGCGAAGATGATTTGTTTGATCTGGCATCTGTTACCAAAATTACAGGTGGACTACCGGCCTGGTTGAAACTTTACGATGAAGGGAAGATCAATCCGGATGAAAAAGTCGCCACCTATTATCCCGAATGGAGGAACAGGCTCTTCCATCGATCCAACAAATCCACCATCACCGTCAGGGAGCTTTTGTCGCACCAGTCGGGGTTGACACCCTTCGTCCCTTTCTGGAAAAAATCGCTGAAGGATGGCAGGATTTCACCAGACTGGTACACTTTTGAACCTGACAATAAACACTCCCTGCAGGTTGCCAGAGGTCTCTATCTCGAAAACAAGTTTCCTGACTACGTGTACAAAACCATCCGGAAGTCTGCACTGAAATCAAGAGGCACTTATGTTTACAGCGATCTCCCTTTTGTACTGACACCAAAAATTACTTCCGGGATTTCGGGAGAATCATTCATTGAAAGTCTGGACAATCATTTTTATAAACCATTGGGTGCGTACAGGATCACTTACAATCCTTTGTTGAAATTCCAGGATGATGAAATCATTCCTACTGAAAAGGACAATTATTACCGCAAGCAACAGTTGCTTGGAACTGTTCACGATGAGTCCTCGGCGGTTCTGGGAGGGATTTCCGGCAATGCAGGATTGTTTGCATCGATCAATGATCTGGCCAAACTCTACCAGATGTACCTGCAGATGGGAACCTATGGTGGAAAAGAATACCTCAAGGAATCAACCCTCAAAGAATTCTCGCGCGTGCAGTTTCCGCAGAACAAAAACCGTCGTGGGCTGGGTTTCGACAAACCTTCCCTCAATAATGCGCAACTGACTGAGAAAAACGCTTATCCGATCAAGGCAGCCTCTCCTGAAAGCTTCGGCCATTCAGGTTACACGGGCACTTTTGTGTGGATTGATCCAAAATTTCAGCTTGTATACATTTTTTTGTCCAACAGGGTATTCCCGACCAGGGATAACAACAAGATAAGTGACCTAAACGTACGCACTGAAATTCAGCACGTTATATACGTAAATTTGCCAAAAAAATAAATTGGTATTATATCTTACAAGAATTCTTAAATAATGTAAAAATTTGTTATATTAGTACCCATTAAACCAGTCGAAAATATTTCAATCCGGCAATCAAACCATTTTTTGAAAAATAGACAGATCATTCAATGACTATTGTTACTTTTCACTTTATTGGTTTTATTCAGTTTAAGGAAATTTGACTCTTTTAATTTGTAATACCAAAACAAATAGTTATGAACCGTCTCGTCATTTGTCTGGCATGTGCAGTTGTTTTGACAGCCTGTCATTCCGGTGTCTCCCAACTAAAAGAGGCGGAGAAAATATCAAAAAATGTTGCTTCGCAAGTAATTCCAGATAGCAGGGAAGATCTCTATCAGGTTCACTTCACGGACTGGGGATCATCCCTGGTAGCAACCGGTGAAACAACCAGTCCGGAAGCAAAAAACATCCTGATTTCAAACCTGAAAAGCGCCTCCATATCCATTACAGACAGTATCCGTATATTGCCCGATCAGGCTCCCGGTGTTAAAAACTGGGCACTGGTCAACATCAGTGTTTGCAATATCCGCTCTAATCCAGCCAATAGTGCAGAAATGGCTACGCAGGCAATATTGGGAACTCCCGTCAGGATTCTGAAAAAATCAGGAGGCTGGTTTTTGATTCAGACTCCTGACCGTTACATCGGCTGGGTAGATGATGATGCGCTGATTGTGACTGATATTGCCGGAATGGAGAACTGGAGGAGCAGCAAGAGGATCATTTATCTTCCATTGTCAGGAACAGGCTTCAATCCTGAAACCAAGGAGGCCGTGACTGACCTGGTTGCGGGCAGTATTTTGAAACTCGATGAATTAACCAAATATGGATGCGTCGCAGAAATGCCGGATGGTCGGAAAATAGAACTTCCGGCAACTGATTTTGCTGATTTTGACAATTGGAGAAAAAATACCAGCCCGACGGCTGAGAGTCTGGCCGTTCGTGCCAAATCGCTGATGGGACGTCCTTATTTATGGGGAGGTACCTCAACGAAAGGGGTTGATTGCAGTGGTTTCGTCAAAACAGTCTATTTCCTGAATGGTGTCATTCTTGCCAGGGATGCCTCCCTGCAGTTCAGGCATGGTGTTGCGACAGAACCCCAGAGTGGATATACCAGTCTGAAACCAGGCGATCTCGTTTTCTTTGGCAGGAAAGCCGCGGGTGACAAACCAGCAAAAGCCACTCACGTGGGACTATACCTCGGAAACGGAGCCTATATAAATTCTTCCGGATTTGTAAGGGTCGATAGTTTTGACCCATCGCAAACCAATTATTCAAAAATACGTGCCGACAACTGGCTTGGTGGCCGGAGGATCATGGGATCCGAAGGTACTTCAGGCATCGTTCGGGTGAAGGATCATCCTTGGTACTGACGGGAAAGACTAGGAGACTAGGAGACTTGGAGACTGGGGGACTAGGAGACTGGGGGACTAGGAGACTTGGAGACTTCAACTCCCGGGAGTAGCGCCCTGAGGGAAGACAAAAGGGCTACAAAGAATGGCAGTCCAGAGTGTCCTGCCTGTCCAACGATAAGTGGAACCGCAGAAAAGATAAAGAAACCGGGAGATGTAACCCTGGTGCTATACCCCGAAGGGGTTAAATTTGAATAGCTTTATAGAATATTGACTATTGTTAAATGAGAACTAACCGCAGATCTTTTATAGGTGCAACCACCATGGCAGCAGGAGTTGGATTTTTGTCTTCATTTACGAAGGATGGGAAATCCCTCCCTCGTTACCAACCTTCCGGGAATGGTCTGAAACTGACTTTTCGGCCTTATGAATTGCAACTCAGGCATACCTTTACCATCGCATCCAACTCCAGGACGACCACAGCGGTCATGCTGACGGAAATTGAATGGGAAGGAGTAACCGGATATGGAGAAGGATCAATGCCTCCCTACCTTGGAGAATCTCACCAAACCGCCACCAAATTCCTCTCCTCCATCGACCTTTCACAATTTAAGGACCCATTCCGGTTGGAAGAGATCCTGGATTATGTGGATGCTGCCATGCCGGGGAACTGTGCTGCCAAGGCATCCGTCGATATCGCTCTTCACGATCTGGTTGGCAAACTGCTCAATCAGCCCTGGCACAGAATCTGGGGATACAGCGCGGAGAAGACTCCCCTTACCACTTTCACCATCGGGATCGACAAAAAAGAAGAGGTAATTGCCAAGACTAAGGAGGCATCGCCATTCAAAACACTAAAGGTTAAGATTGGCGGCGGGAATGATGAAGAGATGATTAACAGCGTCCGTTCCGTGACCAATGTCCCGCTTTCCGTGGATGTCAACCAGGGTTGGAAAGATCGGCAACAGGCACTGGATAAGGTCCATTGGCTGAAAGAGCAGGGAGTTGTCTTTGTGGAGCAACCATTTGACAAGCACAACTTCGATGATACAGCCTGGCTGACGCAGAACAGTCCGCTGCCTATCATTGCCGACGAAGCCCTGCAGCGTATCGGCGACCTCGACAAACTGCACGGTGTCTATTCGGGCATCAACTGCAAACTGATGAAATGCACAGGTATGCGCGAGGCCCATAAAATCATAGAGATGGCGCGCAGCCTGAAGATGAAAACCCTGATGGGATGCATGACGGAAACCTCATGCGGTACCAGCGCTGCAGCTCAGCTTTCACCCATTGTGGACTGGGCTGATCTGGACGGAAACCTACTAATTTCCAATGATATTTTTGATGGAATGAAAGTCGTTGATGGTAAAGTTACCTTGAGCGATTTCCCAGGTATCGGAATCAAAAAAATTAACAGTTGACAATTGACAATGATGTTAAATTGTGATTGAATGAAAGTTAAATACAATGAATGATAAGTAACTAATTATAAATATTAAAAGTAAATTATGGCTAAAAGAATATGCACTACCTATTTGAAAAACAAATGAAAACTACATGAACTGCATTAATCCAAAATTAAAAATGAAATGAAAACAATCCTCTTACTGTGTTTGATGGTAATTGGGGTCACGATTGCTCATGACTCTTATGCACAGGCTCCTGTTAAAGGACAGGTAACCGATGCAAAAACGAACGAAACCATGCCGGGAGTTACTGTTGTCCTAAAGGGTACCACCCAGGGTACTATTACGGATATGGCAGGAAATTTCAGCATTAAGGCTGCCCCCGGCAAGGTGCTTGTATTCTCCTTTGTGGGCTATACTCCCCAGGAGATTACCATTGGTACATCCAATGTAATCAATGTACAACTAGTTATGTCAAGTATCCAGCTTGAAGAAGCTGTGATAACCGGTGAGTTTGGGATCAAGCGTACCGCCCGGGCCGTGGGTGCGGCAACACAAACCCTGAAAGGAATAGAAATTGCCGAGTCTGGAAGGGAAAATTTTGTTAACTCCCTGCAAGGCCGCGTTTCCGGCGTACAGATTACCAATTCAGGCGGAACCCCGGGTTCTTCAAGTTCCATTATTATCCGAGGCGCTACCTCCATTTCAGGTAACAATCAACCACTCTTCGTCGTTGACGGTATTCCGATAAGTAATACCAGTTTTAATCCGATCGGCGGACTTGCCTCCAAGCAGGGCGCAGACCCCATTGTAGGTACGGCCCAGCTCGATTTTTCCAACCGCGCATCCGACCTCAATCCGGAAGACATTGAGAGCATGACAGTCCTAAAAGGTGCAGCTGCTGCAGCGCTTTATGGCAGTGATGCCTCCAACGGAGCCATTATCATTACAACCAGAAAAGGAAGCAAAGGGAAAGGAGTTGTCAGGTACAGCAACTCTTTCGGAATTGAAAATGCCTACCAGTATCCTGAGATTCAGACCAAGTATGACAACGGAATGTATGGAAATACCAACTACTATACTTCCAGACACTTTGGGGCCACCTATGCACCGGGCACCACACTCTATAACAATGTGGCGAACCTGTTTCAAACCGGAACAAGTCAAAAACACAACGTATCCTTTGAGGCTGGAAACGAAAACATGACATTCAGGGCATCTGCAAGCACATTGAAATACAATGGGGTTGTAGCAACCTCCGGTTATGACCGAAATAACATTTCCATATCAGGAACTGCCAAACTTTCCAAATGGCTGAATGTAGAGGCTTCCATGGCCTATTCCAATATGGACAATACGAAGGTGGACCGCGGTACAGGAGGCGTTCTTTACAGGGCATTGAACTGGCCCCTTACCGACGATATGAGGACTTATCTTACACCGGCCGGCAATATCCGTTACCCAAACAAGTATGCGGATGTCGACATCCTTAACCCCTATTTCGATTTGTACAAGAACAAAAATTACGATGAAGGCCAGCATGTTATCTCGAATGTGGTAGTCAACCTCACACCTATTAAGGACCTGCTCATCCGTGCCCAGGTAGGTGTCGATGTAAACCAGACAACCATTGTCATCGTACGTCACCCGCAATGGTCTTCAACTGCAACGGGAACAGGATCCTACGACCAGTCAAAGGTCAACGAAAACAATCCTACGATCAACCTTATCTCCACCTATAAGAAAGAGTTTGGCAAGTTGAATGTTTCAGGTCAGCTTGCCTACCGGCAGTTGGAACAGGGCTCAAAAACCTTATCTGTTCACGGGGAGAAATTCATGGTACCCGATTTTCAGTCCATCAACAACTGCGATGCTACCACGCTTGTCAACACGACAAGGACTGTGATGAGGAGGTTGCAATCCATTTCGGGTTCTTTTGAATTTTCGTACAACAATCTGGCTTTCCTAACGGTTAGGGGTACAAACGACTGGTCTTCTACCTTACCTCCTGAAAACAACAGATATTTTTATCCTGCTGCTGACTTCAGTTTAATTCTCTCGGATTTTTCTTTTCTGAAACCCTATTCAGACAAAATAAGTTATTTAAAACTGAGAGCATCTGCTACACAGGTGGGTAAAGATGCCCCTCCGCTTTCCATTTACCCTGCACTTGAGGCCGCCCCAACTTCCTATGGTGGATACCGCTATGGATTTACCGGGCCAAATCCAAATCTTCGCCCTGAAATGAACACTTCCTTGGAAGTTGGCATTGATGGACGTTTGTTCAGAAACAGGTTGAACTTCGAAATGTCCTACTACCAGACAGATTCAAAAGATCAGATCATCACCGGATTCCGCATGAGTTATGCCACCGGTTTCGTATTGAACAACATGAATGTGGGTTCATTTACAACCAAAGGTTTTGAATTCGGCGTCAATGGTGATATTGTCAAAAACCGCGACTGGACAGTCAATGCGGCGCTTAATTTCTTCCATAACTGGAGCAACGTTGAATCGTTGCCGAAAAATGTTACTGAGTACTATAATGCTTATACCTGGGTTTCCGGAAACATCCGGAACGGGATCATGGTTGGAAACCCTATCACTTCTTTGACAGGGCTTGATTACCAGAAGAACAGTCAAGGCAAGGTACTGATTGACCCTTCATCAGGCCTTCCTCTTGCAAGCGGAACCTGGAGTGTGATTGGAGACCGTGAACCAAAATTGAATTTTGGTTTCAATGCTTCTGTCAATTATAAAAGGATGGTTACACTGACCGCTCTGCTGGATGGCCGTATTGGGGCTACGGTTGTAAACGGAACCAAGCGTTACATGCAACAATATGGATACAGCACTGAATCAGTTACCCAACGCGAGGCTGCTCCTGTAGTTTTCGACGGTGTATTGAAAGATACCTACGAAAATTCTGCAACACCAACTGTCAATACCATTGGTGTTAAACTTGGTGACCTGCAGTATGGATATTCCGGTCAGGATCCTGATTGGATTGAGAAAAACATCAACTATCTGAGACTGGCAGAAGTAAGGCTAACTTACAACATCAACCCCGAGTGGCTGGCAAAAACCACCAGAAAGACCATTTCCCAGGCTTCCCTTTTTACTTCAGGGAATGACCTGATGGTTTGGACCAACTATTCAGGAATTGACGTAGTGGGCAACTCCAACTCAGCAGCGCTGGGTGGAACAGGTGGAGCAGGTTTTGACATGATGGCCATCGCAGCCCCCAGAAGAATATCATTTGGTTTAAGTGTAACATTTTAATTTATCAAAGCGATGAGAAAAATTATTATAGCATTCATTCTAGTTCTGGTTCTTGGTATAACTTCTTGTACTGATTGGCTGAACGTGAATAAAAATGTAGACGCTCCGGACTGGGTAGATCCAATTCTCCGTCTCGGACCCGTCATGGCCTCTTACGAGGGGATAGCCTATGACCTCAGAGCCGTGGCTCCAATGGTTGAATATTTTGGTGGTTCATCAAGTTTTGAATCCACTTATGGGGTTTCTCACAGTTATTTTGCCGGCAGTGACAACGGCGGTGAGTGCTGGAGAATGACTTACTGGCTTCAGGGTATGAACCTCGAGAACATCATCAATGACGGAAGAAGCGCAGGACAATTCAGGTATGCTGGCATTGGTCTAACCATCAAAGCCTATTCATGGCATATTCTGGCCTCCCTGCATGCTGATCTTCCTGTCAAGGACGCCTATGTTCCCGGACTTCTTTCCCATAATTATGACAGTGAAGATTACGCCTTCTCTCAGGTTCGCTCCTGGGCAAAACAGGCCATTACAGAATTTGAAAAGGTTGACAATACCTCTTACCCAACAAGTCTTGCAACCAATGACCTGGTTTACAAAGGGGATGCTGCCAAGTGGAAAAAATTCGCATATGCAGTCCTTGCCAGGAATTACATTGCCATGGCCAAGAAGAATACTGCCTATCTGGATTCTGCCATCATCTGTGCCGATAAATCCTTTGCAAGCGCTTCGGATGATCCGTCCCTGACATTCCAGGCAACCGGAGTTTCTACCACCTCCAACTTCTTTGGTGTGCTGAGAGCCAATCTCGCCAATGTACTGACTCAATCAGATTATATTACACAGGTACTTACAGGAACCATCCCCAATTACAACAGTTCGGGTGGTGTGGAAGGATTGAGCGCCTATCAGATGGTTACGGATACCGCAACACTTGATCCCCGCGCTATACTTTTACTTGGAACTGCCGATACCATGCAGGTCGACCAGAACAATATCAAGAAAGGCACTTATAAATTCGTGGGCACAAAACTGGACAATACCGCTGCCTGTAATTTCTGGGGATTAACAACAACGCCTACCACAGCAACTTCCGGTACAGGAAGATGGCTTTACAGGGATGATGCCCCATGGCCATTATCAAGTTATGCCGAGATTCAGTTTGTAAAATCTGAAGCATTGTTCCTGAAAGGACAAAAGTCTGCTGCGCTTGATGCGTTCAAACTTGCGGTAGCAGGACATATGGACTTTGTGAAAAGATTGATCGTTCCGGGAACCATGGTAAAAAATGCCTCAAACAAACAGACATCCGTGATTGGGGATAAAATTACACAGGCCAGGTTTGCTACACTTGCAACTGCCTATCTCAACAGTAAATTTGTAAACAACCTGCAGCTTACCGACTTCACACTGTCACATATCATGATGCAGAAGTACGTGGCACTGTTCCCATGGAGTCTGGATACCTGGAATGACATGCGCCGTTATCACTACGACCTGGTCACTCCGGCAAATGGCGTTCCTGTTACGGGTACTTCCTGGACTGCCGACGTGGTTTACCACAAGCCAGATTCAGATCCTGGAAGGGTTTACAAGGGATTCTTCCTGCCAGCAGCAGATGTGATTGACAGAAGAAGAAAGTTTTCGACGGACAACCTGGGTTCTCCATGCTATCGTCTCCGTCCACGCTACAATTCAGAGTACATGTGGAATCTTCCATCCCTCAAGTCGCTTTTGCCTATCGCTGGCGATGCCCCCAACTACCAATGCTCAATGCCTTGGTTTACATTACCAGGAAATTAATTACATTAATATTAAAAATAATTGAAAATGAAAACAATATTAGCATTGGTCTCCATCCTGATGGTGCTTCTGGTGGTCTCCTGTGAAAAGAATGTAATTACATTCGGATCAACGGATATCAGCACTGCTTCATCAGCACAAGTGAGGTTGGTCTATGACATTCCTGTCGTATCTACAACAGCCCTCAATATTACAAGGCTGAAATACAACAACCAGTTGGTTTCTGAAGTTTCAACTGCCATCGGAAGTATTTTCCCGAACAGCGCAGCCAAATACCACGTAGTGCCGCAAGGAGCTGTTAAAGTGGATGCTTATACAGGCACCACCAAGGATGTTCTCCAGTACAGCAATACCTTTACAGTAGGAGCCGGGAAATATACCGCCTTTATCAATAGCCTGACAGATGTTCCTTTTGTCATCAAGGATGCCGACCTCTTCCAGCAAGGTGATGCATGGGCAGACACTACGGCGAATATCCAGTTTGTGAACCTGTTTTACAAATCGGACGGTGTTACCCCTTATGGCAAACTTACGCTAAAAGGCAGACGCGGCTCCGGTACTACTGCCAGCCCTTATGTTTACATTACGATAGCAACCTGCAATTTCAAGGAAGCTTCAACGCTAGTGCCTTATAAATTGCTAAGGAATGGTATTGCAGTTTGGTCCGGGACAGAAACAGGCATGGTCTTTACAGTCTTTGATGATGCCGGTGTCCAACTCAAGTACTTTCCAACAACAACGGGAGCTTTGACCGACTGGACAGCTACAGCATTTTCTCTGGCAAAAGGGAGAAACTATATCTTTCACCTGAATGGGAAAATGGGTGTTAAGTACGCAGATCAGGCAATCCGGCTAAGTACAGTTGCATTGGATTAAACAAAAAGAAAATAGCCATGATTTACCTATCACCTTTGGGAGATATTTTAAATCATGGCTATTCTAACACTTGGAACTAAATCCTGTTTTTACTCAGTTCCATTATTAATGTGACCTCCCCCTTCCCCTCCAAGGGGGGTAGCGCTCTGATTATCATCAGAGCGCGCATCTGAAGTCTCCACATTGGGGAGATTTAGAGGGGTCAAATGAAGGAAATTCGGAAAATTATCATTGCTAAACATATTATTAAGAATGAAGAAAATATTAATCCTACTTGGAATTTTAGGTCTCTTAACAACTGTTTCTCCTGCCCAGAACAAGAAAGCAGAAAAGGAAGCCGCCGCAAAGGCACAATTCGACAAAGCAGTAGCGGCCATTGAGGCAAAAGAATTTGTCATCATTGTTGATACATATGATGGAGCTGACAGGACCATACAGACGAACACGGATGTGGCCAATTTTCTCTCCTTTGAGAAAGAATCTGTTTTCCTACAGGGCATTACGGCCGGAAATCAGTACACAAACAAACTTGCCGTCTCTGAATACAAACAGGAAACCGATAAAAAGGGTAATGTCATCGTTGAAATGCAGGTAAAAGGCTTTTACATCGTGGCCAAGATTGAAATTTTCATGAAAAAAGGTGGCAATTATGCCGATGTTGTCATCAACGCGACCAAAGGAAAATCAATTCGCTTTTCAGGAGAAATAGTCCATCAGGCGCTATCTAAATATTTCAAAAAGCCAGGCGAAGTTTGATTTTTAGCAAGAATTCCAGTTAGACCAAGATTTAATAAACCTGGCAGGCTTTGAAAACCTGGCAGGTTTATTAGTTTTGTAGAAAACCTATTCAGATGCATTTTTCTGAAACCAAAGCTTTTATTTTCGACATGGACGGTGTTCTCATCGACAGCGAAAATCTCTACAAGATCATCGAAAAGGAGCTTTTTGATGAAGTCGGCGCTCAAATTGACCATGAGGAACACATCGCATACCAGGGATGTTCGAACCCTGACATGTGGGGTTTGATTAAACAGAAACACAAACTTTCCCACTCACTCGATGATTTGGTCGGCATGACAGTAGAAAAGGTCATCTGGTATTTTAATTCACTCCCTGCTATAGAACCAATGCCGGGAGTAACCGATCTGCTTCAACTGTTAAAATCGAAAGGGCTTAAACTTGCGCTGGCCTCTTCATCCACCATCGAGGTGATCAGGATCATTCTATCCAAAACGGGGCTGGAACATTTTTTTAACGTGATTGCAGACAGCACAGAAGCCGGTGCCGGGAAGCCCGATCCTGCCATCTTTCTGCTGGCGCAAAAAAAACTTGGATTGCCGAAGGAAAACTGTGTTATCATCGAAGATTCTACCAATGGCATCAAGGCAGCCGTGGCGGCTGGCATACGCTGTATTGCCTTTAACGGTCCGGGTTCTGAACACCAGGATCAATCGGCTGCGGATTGGCGTGTCTCAGGTTTTTCTGAAATCATGGAAAAATTTGAATTGGAAAGAACTTAAGTCGCAAGAACAATAGAATGGTCTATTTTTAGAAGCTGCTGAAATAAAACCTTGGTGTCCTTCACGTGAACCTTTGTGACCTTTCCCGAAAAATCGGGAAGAGTTGTGGTAAAATCTATTATTTAACCACTAAGGTCCCAAAGGATTGCACAAAGGACTCAAAGTAATTAGATTCTTGATATTTTCGTACGAAGACGCAATAAAAAAATTTACATTTTGAACTGATTAAATTTTGGAAAAAACATATTCAATTGAAGAGGAACGCTGGAACATTCGTACACATGCTTTTGGTTTGGTATTGTCTGCAATTGGGATCATTCCTCTTACCATGAAAGCTGTGCAGGAACATTCCCTGAAAATCTTCATTGCCTTCCTGATTTACTGGATCGGGGTGACCACCATGTTTCTTGCATCTACGCTCTACCATTCAGCCAAAGTTTCCCCATTAAGAAGCAGACTAAACGTTTTTGACCACAGCGCCATCTATCTGACCATTGCCGGAAGTTATACACCAATCAGTTTGCTTGCGCTACCTCACATTTGGGGAATTGTTGTTTTGGTTACAGTATGGTTGATTGCTGCGACCGGAATCATTCTTAAGTTCTTTTTTATCGGCAGGTTCTCTCTCCTTTCGACGGTCATGTACGTCTTGATGGGCTGGGTCATCGTGATAGCCATCAAACCACTTATCGACAGCATGCAAACTGCCGGCTTGCTATGGTTGCTGGCCGGCGGACTTGCCTACACCATCGGAGCCGTCCTGTACCAGAACAAAAAATTAAAATTCAACCATGCCATCTTTCATTTGTTCGTACTTATTGGAGCTGCATGTCATTACGTAGTTGTATATTTTTATTGTATCAATTAATTTACTTTGTGATCCTTTGTGTGGTCCTTTGTGCCCTTTGTGGTGAGAAAGATTTAACCACAACTTGTCCCGATTTTTCGGGAAAGGTCTCAAAGTGCAACACAAAGGAAAACACAAATTAAAAATCATGAAAAAACAATTTATTTTTTTCTTGACCCTGCTGACCGCTTGTTCATCGGGAGTCAATAAATCGAATCAGGAGAATTCCAAACGGGAAATTGTCGAAACGGAGCGGGCTTTTGAAGCGATGGCCAGGGAAAAAGGTCTTTCCGAGGCTTTTTCCTTTTATGCGGACTCTGCAGCGGCTGTCAATCGCGGCACATATATCCTTCATGGGAAAGATTCTATCCGTCAGTATTACCTTTCGCCCCGGTTCAAGGGGGTCAAACTGGAATGGAAACCGGATTTTGTCGAAGTATCCAAAAGTGCTGACCTTGGATATACCTACGGCAAGTATACCTTCTCGACCAAAGACTCAACCGGACATGAATCTATATCCAAAGGGTTCTTTCATACTGTCTGGAAAAAGCAAGCCAATGGCAGTTGGCGGTTTGTCTGGGACTGAAGAAATTATGATCAATCGACCCTTGGTGTCCTTAGGGTGAACTTTGGGTCCTTTGTGGTAAAAATTTCTCAACCACAATGGACACTAAGGAATGCACAAAGGTCTCAAAGTATGTGGTTGGCAAATCTGAAGGGATAAATACAAATCTTCACCCTCTAATATTGCTTTAGAAATTTGTTGTACACCTGCATGTTTCGATCGAGATGAGCCTGCATTTTTTCGTAGGCACGATCCGCATCCTTTTCCCTGATTGCGTTGACAATCTCCTTATGGTAGCCAAGTGTAATCTCCTTTTCCCCTTCAATATTGGCATAGATGAAGTTCCGCATACGCGGCAAAAGATTGTACACAGGTTCCATGGTCACAATTACAAACGGATTGGTGGTGGCCCTTGCCAGGCAGAGATGAAATTTATTGTCGATATCCGATTCCAGCTGGGTATTATCCGGATTGCATTTGGCGAAATCAAGCAGATTGGCCTCCAGGTTCTTTAAATCCTCATCGGTCCTGTTTCCAGCGGCCATCTTTGCAATTTCAGGTTCAAAGGCAAGACGAAGTTCGATGATCTGCCGGATCAGTTGATCATCAAATTTCAAGTCGTAATAGAGATTCAGGGAACTGATGGCATCCTTGATATCAATTTTTGTGACCACCATTCCGCTACCTTTCTTTATCTCTATCAAACCCCTGGCACTCAATCTTCTGAGGGCTTCACGCAAGGCAGTTCGGCTAACCGCAAACATTTCACACAGTTCCCTTTCGGGGGGCAATTTGGCGCCGATTGGCAATTTCTTCTCCCTGATAGCCCGTTCAATGTTTCTCTCAATTTTTTGACTGAGTGTCTGGGAGGTCCCGATTTTTTGGAAAATGTCTTCCATATCCATGTAGCAGCAGTTATTTGGTCATGGTGCAATTTAAGCAAAATTGCGCCATAGTATGATTAATCTATCCTTTTAATCTATCTGGAGAGTTTTTTAATTGCCTCATTGAAACCACTGGGATTATCGACAACAAAGGCGTAGCTTGTAGGATTCGACTTCGAGTCATTGGCCAGGCAAAAATAAATTCTTCCTCCTTTGTTAAACATTTCAATAATCTTCCTGGCATCCGGTTCCTCTATGAATATTCTGTCAGAAACGTTTTTAGCCGTAAACAGAAAAGGTTCATTTTCCTCCAGTTTAACCGTAATTTTGTAATTGGTTTCATCGCCTTTCTTGACAATTTTCTTGCCATATTCATAAAGTTTAAGGCAGAAGGAAACTTTGTCGATCAGGAACTTCACTTTAACTTCTGAATGATCAATGGTGCTGTTGCTGTAGGTTCCCCATATTGCAAATGCATTTGTGATGAAATTTGAGTTTTTATTGTCCCCGAGATCGCCTGCATAGCTGGCAACCTTCCACATCCCCAATTCATTGGCAGTAGTCACCTGAATTGGCTGTGCCTTTACTGCTACCGGCTTGTTTATATCAGTTTTGTTAGTCGATGACTGATTAGATCCACAAGCTACAATCAGTACAGAGAGAATTAACGGAAAAACTAATTGTCTCATCTTAAAAATATAGCGTTTGGAGTATATTACATGGTAAATATAACATAAACCACTCACAATAAAAAGAACAAACAGTAGTGTTATAGAATCTGAATTTTCAGGAAAAAGAATGTTGGAGGTAACATTCTCTTATAAAAGAATGTTGGACTAAAAATAATGTCTTAACATCAATGAAAGACCAAATGACAGAACTGTGACCTTGCTGCTTCCTCCCATCAGGCTGTTGATCTGGTCCGCTGCCGGAGATATCTGGTACTGACTATTGACAGGATTGTCTGAAACCTTGGAAAGAGATTTATTGTAGGTTCCAGCGAAGGACAACTGAAACTTTTCATTGATATTGTAATTTACGCCTGCAGATGCTACCGCGAAAAAAGCAAAGGATTTTACCCCCTGCTTGCCTTCTGCCGAAGTGGCCTTGTTGGTAGTAAAGCCGCACTGAGGCAGATTTTCCAAAAGGACATTGTATTTGCTGTGATATCCCTTGTAGGTGAAGGTGCCGTTACAAGAGTAATTCTGACCTGTCAGAAATGCCAGATTGACCCCCGACTGCATGAACAATCCGATTTCCCCCATAAGTGGTAACCTGAAATTCAGATAGACGGGAACATTGAGATAACTAAGTTTCTGGTCTTCTGCGATATTTGTTCCGGATGCCCGCATTTCAAAGTTTTCATTTTCGGTGTCATTGGAAAGACTATTTTTTAACGATCAGTTTGGTTTGGTAGATTTCATCCTGACTGATCATCACCTGAACCACATAGCTGCCGTCAGTCAGATTATTCACTGCTATTTCCCTGATCAGTTGCTCATTGATGTTGTCTGCCTTGAGTTCGATCACTTTCTGTCCTGCCATATTGAAAATGCTGATAACTGCATTTCCCTGAACGACATCTGTCAATTTTAATGTGAAACTTGCTGATGCAGGATTCGGGTATACAGTCAGTGATTTGGTAGTAACAATCTTAATCTCATTGGAGAAATTGAGGCATCCGTGACTATCGGTGGTTCCCACGATATAGCTTCCGGCTTGTTTGTTGGAGACGTAGTATTGGCCTGTAGCGCCCGGAATCGCCAGTCCGCCGTTGTACCATTGATAATTTGAAAATAAATCACCTACGTTGTTACAGATCAGTACATCGTTCCATTTCATGGTTATAACCGGAATGTCGCCCGTTTTTATAGCCGAAGTTGCCTGATTGCTGAAAGTACTTTCCACTCCATCCCTGTGCACCGAGGTAATCCTGAAATAATAAGTCTGACCATTTGTAAGACCACTGATTGTTTTGGATATTTCTGAAATGGAATTTGAGGTCGAATCCAAAATCGAAGTTGGATTATTTGTAGGTCCAACGTAGATTCTATAACGCAGAAAATCAGCATCGGCAGGGATTTGATTCCATTTCAGGGTTACCTGGTTGTTGCATGAATTGGCAGTAAGACCCGTCGGAGCAGATGGCTGAATCGACAGTGTGATAACGGAAACGATATTTGAATTTTCTGAGGTTCCCCCGTCATTGTAGGCTCTTAAACGGTAGTAATAAGTGGTTTTCGCAGTGAGTGCGGTTATACTGAATGTTGTGACATTCACAACATCCTTATTGGCAAAACCGCTCACGAAAGAGGTAAATGCCGGATCCGTGGCAACATCCAGCCTGTAACCTGTTGCCGTGGCAGAGGCATTCCAGTTGGCAATAAATCCAGTCTGGAGAAGTTTTGTTGCAGAGTTCGCAATCGGAGCTGCAGGAGGTGCAGAAGGTGTGAGTTGATCATCAAGCGTCCTGGTAGCCACTGTATTGGAATTCGAACTTGCTCCTCCGGTATTATAGGCTCTTACACGGAAATAATAATTGGTGCTGGCTTTTAACCCTGTCACCCTCAAAAAGGCAACATTACCCGCATCCTTATCCGCGTAACCATTCACGAAAGTTGTAAACCCGGCATCCGTAGCAACATCCCGTTTGGAGCCCGTCGCATTGGCAATGG
>CAIUUO010000156.1 GCA_903902325.1 uncultured Bacteroidia bacterium | reverse complement strand
TACTTATCCTTGATGCCGGAACAGGAAAGATTACCGATGTGAATCCGTTTTTGATTGAATTGCTCGGATACTCAAAAGAACAATTTATTGAAAAAGCGATCTGGGAGATCGGGTTTTTAAAAGATATCGTCGCGAATAAAGATAAATTCCTGGAATTGCAACAGAAGGAATATGTCCGGTATGAAGATCTGCCACTTGAAACCGCCGATGGCCGAAAGATCAATGTGGAGTTCATCAGCAATGTTTATTCAGTAAATGAGATCAGGGTGATCCAGTGCCAGATTCGCGACATCACCGACCGCAAACTGGTGGAAGAATTACTTGGGAAAAGCAAGGGGGTACAATGAAAAGAAGTAACAAATCTGAATTCTCAAACCTCCGCCAAAAGGCAGAGGAGTTGCTGATAACAAAAATCTCAAAATCAGATTCACCACTTTCTGAAAATGACACACTCAAACTCATTCATGAGTTGGAGGTACACCAGATAGAACTGGAAATGCAAAATGACGAGTTGCTGCTTGCAAAAGAACAAGCTGAGCTTGCTACTGCCAAATACGAGGAATTATACGAGTTTGCACCATCCGGTTATTTTATTCTCTCAAGCGAAGGTAAGATTATTCAGCTCAATATTGCAGGATCTCAGATATTTGGCAGAGACCGTTCCCAATTAAAGAACCATCGTTTCGCTTTTTTTGTTTCCGATGAGTCAAAATCGGTTTTTAAACTGTTTTTATCCCGCATTTTTAGCAGCAGCGCCAAACAAACATGCGACTTAAGCCTGTCAATTCCGAACAACCAGCCTATGCAAGTCCACGTTACAGGTTTAGTAGAGCCGGATAAGGATGAATGCTTTGTCACTATGGTGGATCTCACCGAACGAAAACGCAACGAAAAAGAGATCATTCTTGCCAACGAAGAACTTGCCTTTCAAAATGAGGAGAAAGCTAAACGGGCTGCTGAATTAGTTATCGCAAACAGGGAGCTTGATTATCAGAAGGAAGAGAAATCAAAGAGGGCCGCTGAGTTAGACATTGTCAATAAAGAACTTGCCTATCAAAATGAGGAGAAGGCGAAACGTGCTGCCGAATTGGATATCGCGAATAAAGAGCTTGTGATTCGAATCGAAGAGAACAATCGACAGTACTCAGAGCAAATCGGTATAAACAGGTTGATTGCTTTTCAGCGGGACCGTTTGGAGGAGATTGCCAGCCTGGTGCCGGGTGTTGTGTATCAATACCGCCTTCGCCCCGATGGAAGCAGTTGTTTCCCCTATGCCAGTGAAGCGATTAAGCAGATTTACCGGGTTACCCCCGAAGAGGTTCGCGAAGATGCAACCAAAGTATTTGCAAACCTGCACCCAGATGATCACGCGGGTATGATTGCTTCCATTCAGGCCTCTGCAAAAAAGTTAACACCATGGCAGCACGAGTTGAGGGTGAAATTTGACGATGGCACGATCCGTACGCTCTTTGGAAATGCACTACCGCGACTGGAAAAGGATGGATCGGTGCTCTGGCATGGATTTATTACCGACATCACTGAACGAAAACTTGCGGAAGATTTTGTACGTGAGAGCCAAGCCAGATATAGTTCAATGATAGCAAATATTTCGGACGTGATTACTATTACGGATTCCGATGGCGTGATAAAATATGAGAGTCCGAACATCGAAAGATTGTTCGGATGGTTAC
>CAIUUO010000155.1 GCA_903902325.1 uncultured Bacteroidia bacterium | reverse complement strand
TATCCACACTGGATAAAACTTCAATAAGAGAATTACTTACAGAAATACAAGTCAATCAAAATTTCAAAGAACAGTATGATTTATTTAATACTCAATTTTAACGCATCAGCACTAATTACAAATTACAGATTGAAAATTAGCGGCGCTTTTGTCGTTCATCACGAATTCCAAAAGCTAACAGCTAACAGCTAATAGCTAAAAGCTAATGGCTTGGATTTAAATAAGATATTCACCATGGTACTAATCGACGGCAAAGAGATTTCAGCGATCATCAAAAGCGAGATTGCAGAGGAAGTTGTAAAAATCAAGGCAGCCGGCAAGAAGGTGCCTCACCTGGCGGCCATCCTGGTTGGCCACGACGGCGGAAGTGAGACGTATGTAGCCGCCAAGGTGAAGGCCTGCGAGCTGATCGGATTCGATTCCACGCTGATACGTTTCGAGGACAATGTCAGTGAAGAGGAACTGCTGAAAAGCATTGCCAAGCTGAACAAGGATCCCGAAATTGACGGATTTATCGTCCAGTTGCCCTTGCCGAAACATATTTCCGAAGAGAAGGTAATTGAGAGCATTGATCCCAAAAAGGATGTGGATGGCTTTCATCCCGTCAACGTGGGCAGGGTCGTTGCCGGAATGCCGGCTTTTGTCTCGGCTACCCCCTTCGGCATCATGGAACTGCTCAGGAGATATAAAATTGAAACTTCAGGTAAAAATTGCGTGGTGATTGGCCGCAGCAACATTGTGGGCAGGCCGATGAGCATCCTGCTCTCCCAGAAAGGGGTGGATTGCACCGTAACGCTCTGCCACAGCCGGACCAAAAACCTGAAGGAGGTCTGCCTGCAGGCCGATATCATCGTCGCAGCCCTCGGATTACCGGAATTCCTGACCGGCGACATGGTGAAGGAGGGCGCCGTCGTGATCGATGTCGGGACAACGCGCGTTCCATCCGACCAGACCAAATCGGGATTCAAGCTGAAGGGCGACGTCAAATTTGACGAGGTGGCCCCAAAATGCTCTTTCATCACACCCGTACCCGGTGGGGTGGGACCCATGACCATCGCGTCGCTGCTTTACAACACACTGTTATCGAATCAACATAAAATTTACAAATAGGATGGGCTCATTTTTTGCATCTTCTATCAACAAAACCGTTCTGGTTTCCATGTTGTTCCTGGCCTCTTGTGCCACGGTTCCGCTTACTGGGAGAAAACAGCTTAGCCTGGTCAACGAATCCGAGGTAATGACCATGAGCCTGAGCCAGTACGACCAGTTCATCAAATCGAACAAAATTTCATCCGATAAGGCCCAAACCGAGCGTGTCCGCAGGGTTGGAAGCAGGATTGCCGTTGCAGTAGAACAATATCTCAAGGAGAAGGGATTCTCCCACTACCTGGATGGCTACAAATGGGAATTCAATTTGATCGAGGACAAGAGCGTGAATGCCTGGTGTATGCCGGGTGGAAAGGTAGTTGTTTACACAGGAATCCTTCCGCTGATGAAGAATGACGCACAGATGGCCACCGTGATGAGCCACGAAATCGCACATGCCGTTGCCCGGCACGGCAGCGAAAGGATGAGCGAGCAGCTCGTGGCGCAGGGCGCAGGTACGGCCCTCGCGGTAGCGCTTGCTGAAAAACCACAGCAAACCCAGCAACTGGCCATGGCCGCCTTTGGCGTGGGATCCCAGATAGGGGTCATGCTGCCATTCTCGCGGACGCACGAATACGAAGCGGATGAGATGGGATTGTATTTCATGGCAATGGCCGGTTACGACCCCAGCCAGAGCATCGATTTCTGGAAGGCCATGGCGCAGAACAACACTTCAAAAACGCCTGAGTTTTTAAGCACCCACCCACTGGACGAGAACAGGATCAAAAGAATATCCGAAAAACTACCGGAAGCGATGAAATATTACCATCCGCAAGGAGGGAAATAATTGCTGCAATCATCGCTTGTACAATTTCAACAATAATGATAGATTTGTACAAAACATTGATATGCAATGACTCATATACGACAATATTGATAAAATTAAATCATTGTGTTTAACTCATAATGTAGAGTCGCTATTTGTTTTGGTTCAGTCTGTAACGACAAATTTCATGAAAATAGCGATATTGATTTGCTGATTTCCTTTTAACCCATGGACTATGGAGATTATGCAGACGCCTATTTTGATCTGGCCGATAAATTCGAAAATCTTTTTCAACGCCCTGTTGACTTAGTTACCGACAAGTCTTCGTCTAACCCGTTTTTAATAAATTCCATTAACAAAACTAAGACCTTGTTGTATGGATAATGAAATTAATAAATATCTTTTTGATATACAGGAATCAATCGATTCTATCCAAAAATATCTCGGTGACAAACGTGATTTCAAAGCCTACCTTGCAGATAAAATGCTGAGAAGGGCTGTAGAACCGGAGTTTGAAATTATTGGAGAAGCCATGAGCAGAATTGAAAAAGTCGATTCAACTATTGAGTTAGCAAACATGCTGTAAACAAAAGTCGGTAAATAAAGTTCCCAATTTGCGAATTATTATTATCTTTGTACCAAGATTTCATACCGATGGAAAGAATATTTGCAAAAAGTACTTTGCGAGAATTTTGGCTTAAGCACCCAGATGCAGAACAGTATTTAAAAACCTGGTATGATACAGCAATGAATTCGGTTTGGAAATCTCCAGGTGAGATTAAAAAAACCTATGCAAATGCCAGTATTTTAAAGGACAGCCGAATCGTCTTCAATATCAAAGGCAATTCATTTAGGCTAGTAGCAAAGTTTAATTTTGAGAAACAATGGATCTTTATCAGGTTTATTGGAACTCATGAGGAATATAATAGGATCGATGCAAATACAATTTAAAGTTCTTGAAAAATGAATTTAAAACCTATAAAAACAGAAGATGATTACAATACATCTTTAAAAAGACTTGAAGTAATATTTGATGCACCTGTTGGAACCGTTGACAGTGATGAGGCTGATATTCTTGGCTTAATGATTGACGAATTCGAGAAAAAGCATTATCCCATCGAGTCTCCGGATCCTATTGAGGCCATTAAGATTAGGATGGAAGAAATGCAGCTTAAACAGATTGATTTAATTGAGGCTATCGGCGGCAAAAGTAGAGTCTCAGAGATTCTAAACCGTAAACGGAAATTGACTGTTGAAATGATACGAAAATTAACTCCAAGATTGAATCTCTCCCCCGGATTGCTTATAAAGGATTATCAACTAACCAGATAATGTTCATGCAAGTTTGCTAACATACGCCAAATGCCATGCGGGGTAAATTAAAAAACTACGTTATACCTGCCCGAAACAAAAACCAAAATAAAACCAAAAATAATTATAACCCGCCCGGCTCTTGGCGTGGGCCGATATCTGGTAAACGACAAATAATCAGCATGCGCAATCGGGTCATCCACGGTTATGATAAAATTGATAACGAAATTATATGGGTACGATTATAAGATATCTGCCCGCTTTGAAATCAGAGATCGATAATCTGCTTGCCTAAATTGCTTTGTTTGTGGAACCATTATTTACCCTGTGGGATTGAATTTAAATATTGCCTTCATGCTATTCCCGGATGGGGAAACACATAATTCATTCCCCCAAATACCACTTCATCCTAACTATAAACCACTTTGTCGGAATTCTTTTGGTGATGTGAAATTGTTGTTGTTGATTCGTGACATATTTAGTCCTAAATTTATCGGCAATGAAGACATATCTGGCGATTTTCGTGTTATTTGGTCTGATGGGTTGCAGGCAAAAGGATGATAACCGGTTGCCCGAAATTCCATGGCGGGCGATTGTCAAAACGTTGGATAACAATAAAAGGTTCACTCCTCCGTTTATGGACAAGGATTTTGTTCGAATTTCCATATCGGGCAACTACAATTCAAAAGACTCGCTGATGGTGGAAAATTCCATTTCGCTGCTCAACGGGTTAACGGAAAGGGTCCACCTGGAAATTACGAGTTTTGGAGCTATGCCTTTACAATTGAAATTTACAGGTAATCCGGACGAAACGCCCCAACGCAATGATGCAATGGTTGATTATACACAGCCATATATTCAAAGAATAGTTAACAAAAAAACTATACCACCGGACTCACTGCAGAATTATATCACGAATTGCATTGTCAGCAATTTGTTCCATATCGATTTGCAAAATCCTTTTGTTTTCAAGGATTTACCCCAAAGTATATTTTCCTCCATCAACAATCCTGACAAACGCTGGTACCGGCCGATGCAGGATTTTGATAAAAAATTGATCCAGGCCTATTATTCGAAAGATTTTGAGAAAAATTACAGGATCGCCAAAAAGCAATTTGAACCGATTGTCCCGATACCTGACTGGTTGAAGCAAAATACGAGGGTTATTTTGTTGCTTCCACTGGGATTGGCCTTACTCATTTTCGGATTGCTATTTGTAAAGTGTTGGATCCGGGTGGGTGAACATATACGGAACAAGTTGCTGCGGTTCAATGTAGCCGGGGCTACAGGACTTATTTTGGTTGCCATATTACTTACATCGCACGAATCCCTGACTTCTGGAATAAAATCCGATTGGGAGATATTCCGTTTTCCTGAATTATTAGGCGTGTCTGTTTTTGTGCTCCTGGTTTTTGGATTGCCGGCGATCAATCTGTTCAGGGTGATCGAAATCCTGATCAGCAAAAAAGTTGAAAATAAAATGCTGAGGATCCTGTTGAATTTCCTTGCAACCAGTCTGATCCCATTTACCGCATTTTTCATCATGTACTATTACAAATGGGGCAACCAGATAGGGATATATGAAATTTTACAACTTTCCTACCTGTTCGTTGGCTGTGTGGTCGTAGCCACATTCAGGGCTTCCATCAGTTATTACATCCAAAGGGAGAAGGAAATAATCAGGGTGAATGAATTTAAACTCGCTTCGTTGCGGGAGTTAAAAACTAAGGCAGAACTAAATTCCCTTCACTCGCAAGTCAACCCCCATTTCCTTTACAATGCCCTTAATTCCATTGCCGGATTGGCACACGAAAATGCCGACAAAACCGAGCACATGGCGCTCTCTCTCTCAAAGTTGTTCAGGTATTCCATCAACAAGGAGAAATCCGATTGGACTACCATCGAAGAAGAGTTGGAGATGGTCAAAATTTATCTTGAGGTTGAAACTATCCGGTTTGAAGATCATCTAACCTATTCCATCGAACTTCCCGATTCATTGAAGGGGTGGAGGATTCCAAGGTTCATTGTGCAGCCATTGGTTGAAAATGCAATCAAGCACGGACTTTCAAAGTCAATTTCAAAAGGTGAAATCAGGATAGTGGTTTCATCGGGAAACGGCTGGCTTTGCCTGGATGTTTATGACAGCGGTCCGGAATTTCCGGCAGAATTAAACCCGGGTTTTGGCTTGCAGGGAATTTATGACAAGCTGGAAATATTGTATCCCGAAAGGTTTGAAATGAATTTCACGAACTCTCCGCTCAAAAAAGTGACCATAAGACTAAAATAGCATGGCAAAGTATTCGACCCTGATTGTAGATGATGAAAAGATTGCCAGGACCAGGCTGCGCAGGTTGCTGGAAGATTATCCGGATGTATTCCATGTAACGGCTGAAGCTGCCAACGGATTTGAAGCGCTTGAGCTGATGAAAGGTACGAAACCGGATTTGATTTTTTTGGATATCCAGATGCCTGGAATGACGGGCTTTGAGATGCTGCAGGAGATGAAGGAGTTTCCGCTTGTCATCTTCTGCACTGCCTACGAAGAGTTTGCCCTGAAGGCATTTAACACCATGGCAGTCGATTACCTCCTGAAGCCTGTCATGCAAGACCGGTTGGCGCTTGCTGTGGAGAAATTGGAGCGCGTGAATGCAAGGTTCCAAAAAAACCACATGGAAGAACTGCTGGAACTGATGAAACAGCATACCGAACCAAAGAAGCTGATTTCAATACCCATTCGGATTGGAGAACGCGTCATACTGATCAAGCCTGAAAAAATAGCCTATCTGACTGCTGATGAGAAATATGTAGACTTGTTTACCCTGGACGGAAAGAAATTTACCACCAATTTGAGCCTGAAAAAACTGGAAGAAATACTTCCTTTCCATTTTAAGCGTATCCATCGCAGTATCATTGTCAATTCTGATCATATCAAAGAGTTCCGGAAATATTTCAGGGGTACATATATTGTTGAGCTTGCAGATGAAAATAAAACCAAGCTTGAGACAGGACGAGCCTATGCCGATGAAATTAGGGAGCTCATGTCAGTAAAATAATAATTGAAATTCATTCAGTGAAAAAGGAATATACTC
Source organism: uncultured Bacteroidia bacterium (assembly GCA_903902325.1). Classification (GTDB taxonomy): domain Bacteria; phylum Bacteroidota; class Bacteroidia; order Bacteroidales; family Prolixibacteraceae; genus CAINVV01. The sequence continues at coordinate 9,757 of CAIUUO010000155.1, read as the reverse complement.
CATGAAAAAGCTTTTGTGCCTGATTCTGTTTTCATCTTTGTTCGAAATTGGTTTCACTCAAGTGACCAATTCATACAACATTCACATTTCTCCCTTGCTAGAACAACGAAAAGCTAATTCAAATGATAAACCATTTAATGAGGCAATTAGTGCACTTATTTCATTTATTAACACTGGGGCAGACAGCTTATTATACGATAAAGCTATTTCGCCGAAAGAAAAAAGTATGTATTATGATTTATTCTTCCTCAAAAATCTTCCGAGGAAATTTTCACATTATCATATTGTGTCAGTTGACTCTATCAGCAGTGGGTACCTGTTTAAAGTAATACCCCGACAACAGGTTGATGAACTACAATCAGATGAAGTATTGGCCATTGCAAATGTGCAGGTTAGAAATGGGTTGATTGACATTTCGTATAAAAACAACCTCACAGATTTTAGTACAATCAAGAAAGGTCAAATAACATATTTTACCAAGGATAAGTCATCGTTCAGTAAAGTTGAAGCGGATAAAGCAGTTGCATTCTGCGATAGTCTCAAGCGTGTTTTGAAATTGAAAGTACTTCCCCCATTGAATTACGTCCTTTCAAAAAAGGGGAAAGCCCAGGAGATTTTTGGGTTCGACTATTTCTGGAGTCCATATGGATGCTTTATTCCCAATGATTTGTTGCTGTCCAATGGATTTGGTGAGAATTACAGACATGAATTGGTCCATTATGTATTGCAGGATTTCAAATTCGATGCACTTACAAATGAAGGCTTAGCGGTTTTGCTGGGCGGAAGTGAAAAAATGTCATGTCAATCATTTTTGAATGAGAGATTTACAGTTTATGGGATTCCATCAAAAGAACAAATCAAAAATGTTTTTTCTAGTACAAAACCAAATTCAGATTCTTTCAAATATCGTTATGCATTGCCTGCACTATGCATGAGGATGATATATGACAAAAAGGGAATTGAAGGGATTCGTGATCTCCTGAAAAATTGTGAAAAGTATTCCAAACAAAATACACTTGGTATTTTGAAGGATATATTCGGTGAGAGTGAGGATGATTTGATTGATCAACTCCATTTGAAGTGCTCAGATGTATTAAAAATTAAAAAAAACGAGACCCTATGAAAAAAATTTTCTTTTCCCTGATTTTTTTTGTGCCTTTTACGCTTAGCACTTTTGCCCAGGAAATTCAACTTCTCGATTCAACAAAATGGTTGTGCCAATACGATTATAATTTACTGGAAGACAGTACCAACAGGAACTCGGCAAAGAATACCGCCATGGTACTGCAGATAGGTTCGCACCTTTCAAAATTTTGTACTTCTACTTCATTAACAGGTGATTCTATTCATTATTATAATCAGGATGTCGACCTAAATACTTATACTCAACTTTTTTCCAAAGCAATGTACATGGCTAAACCAGGGAGCCTTTTGGCCATGTACGTGATCTATAAAAACTATCCAACGCCGGGGTCGATGTTTTTTACCGCCTATGGTGACCATATTTTCTACAAGTTGGAACAACCGTTGAAGATGGTTTGGGAGCTGGATAACCAGCAGGATTCTGTCATTTTAGGATTTAACTGCCAAAAGGCACGTACATCTTATGCCGGAAGAAATTACACAGCGTGGTATGCTCCGCAAATTCCTGTAAGTGAAGGCCCTTATAAATTCAACGGCCTGCCGGGATTGATTTTGAAGATCTGCGACACTAAAAATGAGCATTGTTTCACACTAACCTCCATGAAACAGGTTAATTACTTTCAACCCATCTTCATATCGAAAAATGATTATGTCGATATCACCCCAAAGGAATACAACAAAATGATGAAGAATAAATTGATCAGCCTTTTGGGCACACTGCAAGGCGGCGGAACGGTTACTTTTAATAACGAAGAAGACAAGGCAAGGGCAATGAAAGGGTTGAAGATCAAGAATAATTTTATTGAAAAATTCTGAGAGACTGTCTAAAATTTATGCCAGTTCGAATTCTTATAGAAATTCTTTGTGAAACCTTGGTGTCTTAGTGCCTTCGTGGCCTCGTTTTCCTGCCACAACTTGTCCCGACCTGTCGGGAAAGACGCTAAGTTTTTACAAAGGAAATACCAAATAGTTTAGAATAATCGAATGTTATACAGTTTCTAAGGCTCTGCCAATGATTTTTTTCCCCTATTCATAAATGACTATAAATATAGTTGTATATTTGTTTTGAAAGCGGACAGAAACTGACCTAATCCCTGTTCCAACCATAATTACAAAACCGATACCAATGAGAATAAAACACCTATTCCTCCTTTTTTTCCTGCTATTTGCATTTGACACTTTTGCCCAGGAACTTCAGCCTGTCGATTCGACGAAATGGTTGTGCACCTACAATTACGAGTTTTTACAGGACAGTACAAACAGGAGTTCCCTTAAAAAGGACCAGATGTTTCTGCAGATCGGATCACACCTGTCGAAATACACTTGTTTTGATTATTATGTCAGGGATTCAACAAGATATTTTAATCCTGAAAAAATGAGGGACCCAAGTCAGGTGATAGTTTTACCTGTGTCGCACAGTAATCCGTTGTCGTTGTATACCGTCTATAAAAATTACCCGGCCAAGGGGTTGATGTTCTTCACGGCTTTTGCCGATACTAAGTTTTACAAGGTGGAACAACCGATGCGGTTTGACTGGAGCCTTGACATGAAAAAAGACACGGTTATTCTCGGTTATTCATGTCAAAGGGCCTTCACAACCTATGCCGGCAGGAATTGGATTGCCTGGTATGCTCCTCAAATACCCATTTTTGATGGACCTTACAAGTTCAACGGCTTGCCCGGATTGATCGTGAAAATCAGCGATTCAGCGAACATGCACAGCATGACCCTAAACTCCATCAAAAAGATAAACCATAACCAGTTGATCACAATGCGGACAGGTAGTTTTGAGGATGTTACAGCAGAAGACTATCATAAAATCATGAAGAACTACAGATTGAGATTATATGAAATGATCAAAAGTGCCTTGCTTGTCCAGTCACCAGGTGAGGAACAAAAAGCGAAGGTGTTGAATGGGATGAAGTCAACAAACAATTTTATTGAGAAATTCTAACTTGATGCAGTCGGGCGATAGGCCCGGTAAAGCCTGGATTGATCATATATGTCAATATCAGGTGAAAATTTTCTTTTCCAAATAAATAGCTTAACCGCATAAAACCAATTCTCATGAAAATAAAATATCTTCCCTTGCTTTTTTTTGTCCTGCTTGCGTTTGACACTTTTGCCCAGAATCTCCAGCCTGTCGATTCGACGAAGTGGTTGTGCACCTACGATTACAGTTTACTACAGGACAGCACCAACCAAAATTCGCTGAGAAATGACAAAATGTATCTGCAAATCGGATCACACCTGTCCAAATTTACCTGTGCATCCAATTTCATCGAAGATTCAGTCCTTTATTTTACCGAGCTTAAAAATCTGGATATAGCGACGGCTATCAATCAGGTGATGAAAGCGAAGAATGGGGTGAGAAACAGTCCATTGTCCAGGTACAATATCTATAAAAACTTTCCAGGCAAGGGTATAATGACGTTCATGGCTTTTGACGATAAGCATTACAAGGTTGAACAACAGATGAAGATGAAATGGAAGCTTGTCACACAAAAGGATACGGTTATCCTGGGATACACCTGTCAAATGGCCCGCACCACCTATGCCGGCAGGGATTGGGTGGCCTGGTATTCACCACAAATACCCATCACAGACGGACCTTACAAATTCAACGGCTTGCCTGGGTTGATCCTCAAAATCAGCGACACGAAGAACCAGCATTGCTTTACGATCAATGCCTTCAAAAAAGTGACTTATGACCAGCCGATTTTTAAGCAGACCAGGATTTCTGTGGATATTACGGCCGAAGAATACATCAAAGCAAAGAGGAATGATTTGATACGATTGTACGGAAGTCTGCAAAATGGGACTATAACAAGCAATAGTGAGGAGGCAAAAGCACAGGCCATGCATGGAATAATATCAAAGAACAATTTTATTGAGAAATTCTAAGCCCAAACCACTTGAAATACCTTCTGATACTTACCGCGCTGTGCATAACGATCTTTGGCAAAGCCCAAACGATTGTTAATAGTGTATTGTACAGTTATCAAACGAGATAAATGGAACTTAGGTATATGATGATATCTAATTTATAATCTTAATGTTGGAATTTAACATTATTTAACACATGGGGGGGGGGGTACCTTTTGCCTTCTTTCGGTATTAATAAGTGAGGAAATCCTGCAATCCTATCTGCAGGAATTTACTCTACCTAAAACATAACCCAATTATAATGCCCCACAACAAATTCGTCTGAAAGGCCGCACCGGATCCCAAAAACCCTGCTGCGTCTCGAAAACTTGCCGGGTACATGCTGCTCACCGGTGCGGCCAAAAGGTTGTAATATATGATCTTTCAGGAGCAGGCCAAAATTGCTATTACAGGACAATATTTGTGCATTTCAAAATTAGCTGTAAATATAAAGATCGATAGTTAAAAATTATTATCATGAAAAGAATTATACAAATTGGTTTGTTGATGCTTGTTTTATCATTTGGATTTAGTAAAACAACTAATGCGGAAGTACAAGAGTGTACTATATACCTGGTCACCTGTGCAAGCGGTAGTTCCCAGCTTATCTATGTATGTGGAGGGAACCAAGCTCAACGTGATGCACAGGCTCAAATTTATGGAAATTTTCTTTGTTCGAATTAAAAGTTCTATTTTAAAGGGTATCAGGCAGGTACCCTTTTTTTATTAATCTATATCCTAGTATCAAATCGATGAAAAAAACACATCTCTTCTCGCTTTTTTTTGTATTTCTTATGCATAATATTTATGCCCAGCCTCCTCAGTCTATCGACAAAACAAAATGGTTATGCACCTACAATTACGAATTCTTACAGGATAGCTCAAGCATTAATTCATTGAAAAATGTCCAGATGTATTTACAAATAGGTTCACACCTGTCGAAATTTACTTGTGTTAACAGTTACCTTATGGATTCAATAAGGTATTTAGATTCTGAAAAAGCGAGGGATCCAAATCAGCCTACTCTAGTGGGAGGTTCATTTGGTCATATAATTTCAGATTACAGAATTTATAAAAACTATCCTAAAAATGGACAGATTTTATTTACTACTTTCTCCGATAATGAATTTTACAAGTTAGAACAACAGATGCAGATGAATTGGAAGTTAGATTTACAAAAGGACACGGTTATTATGGGATATACATGTCACAAGGCTTTAATCTTCTACGCCGGCAGAGATTATATCGCTTGGTATTCACCACAAATACCCCTAAGCGATGGACCCTATAAGTTCAATGGCTTACCGGGCCTTATCTTAAAAATCAGCGATACCATGAGGCAGCACTGCTTTACGCTCAACTCCATCAAAAAAGTGACCTATGACCAATCGATTACTCAACTGACTGTTAGTTATGTTGATATTAAAGCCGAAGATTACATTAAAATCAAGAGAAACGAATTGTTGAGCCTCTATCGAATGTTTCAAAGTAATATGGTTACAGTTTCCCCTTTAAGCGAGGAGCATAAAGCGAGGATTCTGAATGGGTTGAAGACAACAAACAATTTTATCGAAAAACTCTAATCCTTTACCTTTTGAAATACCTGCTGATCCTGACCGCGCTGTGCATAACGATCATTGGCCACGCCCAAACGATCGTAAACGGGCGTGTAGTATCAACGGACAAAACCGGGGTTTCGGGACTTAGTGTTTTGGTCCACCAAAAGGGCAATGCCAACCGCATCATCTCCTATTCCATTACGGATGAGAAAGGGAGTTTCAGGCTTGAGTTTACAGCCAGGGAGGATTCGCTGGGGGTCTCCGTAAGATCGCTGACCCATCGCGACACCACCGTTTGCATCGCCAACCGTAGCCAGGTACTCAATTTTGTTTTGCCACCGACTGTCCACGAAATCAGGGAAGTCAACGTGAATGCCCGCGCCATTACCGGTAAGAAAGATACGATTACCTACCTTGTGGGTAAATTCGCCCATGTAAAAGACCAGTCCATCGGGGACGTGATCAAGAATATGCCCGGTTTCGAAGTTTCCCCGGAAGGGCAGGTATCGTACCAGGGCAAACCCATCCAGAAATACTACATCGAAGGACTCGACCTGCTCGAAGGGCGCTATGGCATTGCCAACAAGAACCTGCCCTACCGGGATGTTGGGTCTGTGGAAGTGCTCGAAAACCACCAGCCCATCAAGATGCTTGAGAACCGGGTGTTTTCGAACGGCACTTCGATCAACCTGAAGCTCAAGAAGAATATAACCATGACCGGCACGATGCAGGTAGGGGCGGGGCTTCCCTTCCTGCTGCATTACCTGAATGCCACGCCCATGCTCTTTTCGAAAAACCAGCAGACCATCGCTTCCGTGCAGGCAAACAACACGGGCGAGGATTTGAGCACACAGAACCAACCCCTGCAATTCACCGATGGCCAGATGGATGCGTTTGCCAACAGAAAGGTCAACCTGGTGGGGATTCAGGGCATTTCACCTCCGCAGATCGACAAAAAGTATTACCTGAACAACAATGCCGGTTTGATGTCGTTCAATCACCTGATCAAGCTGAACGACCTGAACGAGCTAAAAATCATGGCGTCCTTCTACCACGACGACCAGAAGGAAAGCGGAGAGGTCAAGAACGTTTACCATCTGACAGGCAGCGATTACGTGCTCAACGAGAAGATTGTCAACCACTATTACAACACCAGCCTGAGCACAGGTTTTACCCTAACCCAAAATGTCAAACAAAGGTACCTGAAGGAACAACTCCAGGTCAACCGTTTCTGGGACCAGCAAACCGGCTCGATTGAAAATCCGGCGCTCCTGCAAGAGAATGCGGAGACTCCGGGTACGACAGGATCCAACACCTTCGACATGGTACTCCCGGTAGGAAACCACTTTTTCAGGATCTATTCGTCGCTCAATTTCAACGACTCGCCGCAGCGGCTCTCCCTCCGGCCGGGGGTATTTACCGGCTTTCTCAACAACGGCGCGGACTATTCGGAGACCATGCAGCAATACGCGATGAACAAGTTCTCGGGCAAGCAATATCTGCGTTTCACCCTGGCACACAAGAACTGGACCTTTGATTCGGAGCCAGGGTTTAATTTCGATACGCATCATTACCGCACGGTCATTCAGAAAGACCAGTCCGATCTGGCGCCTGACAGTTTGCGGAATGATTACCAATGGAAAAACCTCGAATTTTACCTGACCGAGCGGATCAATTTCAAGAAGGAAAACATGCGGTTTGGAGCGTCGTTGCCCCTCCGGGCCATTTCCTACCGGATGGATGACCTGGTGCACAGCTCCATCGCACCAACCCAGCGGGTTCTTTTCAGTCCGATGGGCTGGTTTGACTACGATTTCCATAAATTCTGGTCGGTGGATGGTTCCATCATATACAGTTCCAGGCTTGGTGATCCCATGCAACTTGCCCAGGGCTATATCGTCAAGGATTATCACCTGATGCAGCGGAATTCGGACAAGCTCAATGAGAGCCAGTCGTGGTCGGGAGGCCTGAATCTGGAGTACAAAAATCCGGTGGTTGGATATTTCACGGTAGCTTCCTGGTCGCGCAACAACAACCTGCAAAGCCTGATCAACAGCAATGTGTACACGGGTGACGGACTTTTCTTCCTGGATGCCGTGAGAATGGACAACCGGTTTATTTCGAACAGCTTTGCGCTGAACAACAGCTATGTGTCATCGAACCAGAAGATCAGCCTTTCGCTGAAATGCCAGTATTCCGACAACAGGTATGAATATCTGCTGGACCAGGCCCTTGGCTGGAACCACAACCAGAGCTGGATCATTCAGCCAACCATCGGCATAACCGGCATCAAGAATGTTGGGATAGACTACAACCTTAAATTTTCACACACCCGGCAATGGAACGCGCAATCTGGCAACACCATTTTGGGTCAGGCGCACAAGCTGGAATTGTATTATTATCCTTCGCCTGTCTATTGGATCGGGGTCAACCTGGCCTATTACAATTACGGTCCGCAGTATCAGGTTGGCAACAATGGATTGTACCTCAATGTAGGCTATACTTACAAACCTGCCAACAGCAGGATCGAGTACAGGCTCAGGTGCAACAACCTCTTCAACTCAAAACAGGTGGTTGATTATCAGTATGGCGACATTTCAATTACAGAGAATCATTACAACATCCGGCCACGGGAGTTGGTGCTGATTGTGTCCTTTTCGTTGAGCAGGGGAAAGAAATAGCAAAAAGGTTCACGCAAAGTCCGCAAAGGAGCGCAAAGCCTGGTTGGAATTCTTTGCGGACTTTGCGTGAAATATTCTGAAATTTACTTTGAAAAATATTTTGTATCTTTAGTTAGAGTAATCTATATGATGACATTGATTGACATTGAGATAGATAAGTTGACCAATTCCATCGAGAATATGGTTTCGGGCGATATTTTTGATACGGAAATATACAGACTTTCTAACAAGGATATCAAACAAATAAAAAATATTGATTGGCAATTCCATTGGAAGGAACAAATAATGGTTCCTGAAAGGAAAATTTACAAACTTGTTATCAAGAATAATATTAAAGTAATTCAGGGATTGATAAGTTTGAGTGACCAAGGAGATCATATATATCTGCACTTGATTGAAAGCGCAAAATTCAACAAGGGTAAAATGAAAATGTATGCAGGTGTTCCTGGCAATCTGGTGGCATTTGCATGCAAGCTTTCATTTGAAAAAGGTTATGAAGGATTTCTGGCTTTTGATGCGAAAACGATTCTCATAAAGCATTATCAGGATACTTTATACGCAACACATTTCAAAGGAACAAGAATGATTATTGAAACACCTGCTGCATTACGTTTGATAAACAAATACTTTAATAAATAACCATGGGACTTATTAGAGAACCTAAAAACGTTGATTTTACAGTAATTGATCAACCTTGGACTATTGAGGAGAAGTCGGAGTTAAGTGCCTATATCAAACTAAAAAAGGAGAATTCCAGGGAAATTGAAAAGAAAAAAATTACTCGAAAGAACTCTGTTTCCAAAAAAACATAGATATCTAAATCAGATTTTTCGTCTTTTCCGCTATTGAGTTATATAGCTTCTCACTCACCGGAACCAGCGGCAACCTCACTTCATTTTCCACCATTCCGACCGAATGCATGGCTGCCTTGACGCCGGATGGGCTTCCTTCGGCAAATAAATCCTCAATCAATGGCTGCAGCTCCAGCTGGATGGCGGCAGCATTGTTGTAATTGCCGTGCAGGGCATAATGTGTCATGGCGGAGACCATCCTGGGTGCCAGGTTGGCAATGACGGAGATGACTCCTTCGCCACCCAGGGAGGTCGTGGGTACAACCAGGGTGTCGTCGCCCGTGATCACGCTGAAATGATCGGGCTTCCCCTTCAATATCTTGATGATTTCGCCGAAATTCCCCGATGCTTCCTTGGTGCCGATGATGTTTTTGGCATCGTGCGCCAGCCGGAGGGTGGTTTCCGCGCTCATGCTGGTCCCGGTGCGGGAAGGCACGTTGTAAACCATCACCGGTAGGTTAGTGGCAGCGGCAATGGCCATGAAATGTCTGTAGATGCCCTCCTGAGAAGGCCTGGTATAATAGGGAACCACGGAGAGGATGCCATCCACCCGGCTGAGGTTGAAAGTATGCAGTTTTTCTATCACTTCGGCCGTATC
>CAIUUO010000154.1 GCA_903902325.1 uncultured Bacteroidia bacterium | reverse complement strand
TACGGCGGAAAAGCCAGCAAGGAAATTGCCCATATTCCGCTGGATGACATCGGTACTGTTCCTGAAAACGAAGCCGGCTATCCCGAATTCTCCATGTTCGGTGAATTGCCTGCCTGGGGATTCTATCTTCGCCATGCTGAAGGGATCAAAATGATCAATGTGAAGATCAGCTACCGCGAAGACGATTTCCGGCCTGCAATGGTGATGGACGATGTGAAAGGCGTTGACATGGATGGAGTTGCAATACCGGCAGCCATTGAAATGCCTGTTATATTTTTAAACAATACTTCCGGCGTAACCTTCAAAAACCTGAAATTACCCGTAAGCGAAGAAAAAGGCGTTCTACGGCATCCCTGACTTCATTTTTAATTTGTAATTTGTAATTTAATGTCGTTTAGCCAGCAATATCCTTTGTGTTCCTTCGTTTTGCCCTTTATGTCCTTTGTGGTAAAAGTTGTTCTTGTTTTTTCACCACGAAGGACACATAGTGAAAAATCAATTGCCATTATAAGATGAAAAAATCAATTTTTGTTTCAGTTCTCGTTGCACTTGCGTTTCTAACCCTACCGGGTAAGTCGCAGACCCAGGATCTGCCATTCAGGAATCCGGCTCTATCCACGGAGAAGAGGGTCAATGACCTGCTGGGCAGGCTGACCGTGGAGGAAAAAATAAGTCTCCTGATTGCCAGTTCCCCTGGCATTCCGCGAATGGGAATTGAGAAGTACTTTCACGGCAATGAAGCCTTGCATGGCATCGTCCGTCCCGGAAATTTCACTGTATTTCCGCAAGCCATCGCCCTGGCCAGCATGTGGAACCCTGCCCTGCAGTACCAGATTGCCACCGCAGCCTCCGACGAAGCCCGTGGCCGTTGGAACGAACTCGACAGGGGCAGGAAGCAGACACTGCACTTCAACGACCTCCTCACCTTCTGGTCGCCCACCATCAACATGGCCCGCGACCCACGCTGGGGACGTACTCCTGAGACTTATGGCGAAGATCCCTACCTGGCGGGCGTCCTGGCGGTTCAGTTCGTGAAAGGTCTGCAGGGAAATGATCCGAAGTACCTCAAGGTGGTTTCGACACCGAAGCATTTTGCCGCCAACAACGAAGAGCACAACCGCTTTTCGTGCAATGCCATCATCTCCGAAAGAATCCTGCGGGAATATTACCTTCCTGCTTACGAAGCCTGCGTGAAGGAGGGGAAATGTGCCTCCATCATGGCGGCCTACAACGCGATCAACGATGTACCGTGTACCGCCAATCCCTGGCTTCTGACGAAAGTACTGCGCCAGGACTGGGGCTTCAATGGGTATGTGGTTTCCGATTGCGGCGGTCCGGGAAATCTGGTCTCCTCGCATCAGTACGTGAAAACAAAAGAGCTGGCAGCGATGGTTTCCATCAAGGCCGGACTGGATCTGGAGTGCGGCGACAATGTCTACAAGGAACCCATGCTGAATGCCTACAAACTGGGGATGATCACGGTGGCTGATATCGACACGGCAGCCTTCAGGGTGCTGAGGGCCAGGATGAGGCTTGGATTGTTCGATGATCCTGAGCTGAATCCCTACAACAAGATATCTCCAACAGTCGTCGGATCTCCGGCACACAAGGCACTTGCGCTTGAAGCAGCGAGAGAGAGCATGGTGCTGCTGAAAAACAACGGTATCCTTCCAATTAACAGTAAAACTGTAAAATCGATCGCCGTGGTGGGTATCAATGCCGGCAATACGGAATTCGGCGATTACAGTGGCGTCCCGGTAGGTGAACCTGTTTCAATACTCCAGGGTATAAAAAACAAGGTTGGCAAAAGTGTCAGAATTGCTTATGCACCCTGGCAGCCCGTCAACGGACTGGAGGGCTATGAACTGATCGCGAAAGGGTTCTTCCCCGATGGATTGAAAGCCTCCTATTTCACCAACATGACCCTGGAAGGCGAACCAAAAACCCGCCAGGAGGAGAACATCAATCTGGAACCTGCCAACCAGAAACCCGACGCTTTTTTGCCTGTCAACAGCTTTTCCGTCCGCTGGTCGGGCAAGTTAAAGCCGACGATTTCGGGAAAATACTCGCTCGGTTTCCTGGCCCATGACGGATGCCGTTTGGCCATCAACGGTAAAACTGTACTCGACTCCTGGAAACGTAAGGCGACCAAAACAGATTTCGCGGATGTGGATCTGGAAGCCGGCAAGGAATACGATCTGACTGCAGATTACTTCGTGAAAAGGGATGCAACTGCCAAGCTCTACTGGAAGTCTCCGCAGGTAACCACAGATTTCACTTCGCTCTTTGCCGAATCTGTCCAGTGCGCCAAAAGCTGCGAGGTGACGGTGGCCGTCCTGGGTATGAACAAGAATTTCGAGAGCGAAGGCCAGGACCGGGAGACAATCCGGCTTTCCAAAGACCAGGAAGTTTTCATTCAGACCCTTTACAAGGCCAATCCGAAAACCGTTGTGGTTTTGGTAGCCGGGAGTTCGCTGGCCATCGGATGGATCAATGACCACATTCCTGCCGTCGTGGATGCCTGGTACCCCGGGGAACAGGGTGGAACCGCAGTTGCCGAGGTGTTGTTTGGCGACTACAATCCTGCCGGAAGGCTTCCGCTCACCTTTTACAACAGCATGGATGACCTGCCCCCGTTTGATGACTACGATATTGCCAAGGGGCGTACTTACCAGTATTTCCAGGGCAAGCCACTCTATCCGTTCGGATATGGTCTGAGCTATACCGGATTCAAGTACAGCAATATGAAGATGGCGGATCAGGGACCCAAAATCAATGTAAGCTTTGACCTCAAAAACAGCGGCAAAATGGATGGCGATGAAGTTGCCCAGGTTTATGTAAAACTGCCGCAAATGGACCGTCCGATGCCGATCAAACAACTCAAGGGTTTTCAGCGCGTCCATGTCAAAAAGGGCAAAACGGAAAATGTGACCATTGCACTGGAGAAGGCCCAGCTTCGGTGCTGGGACGACAGCCAAAAGAAATTCATCACGCCGAAAGGTAATTATACCATCATGGTGGGGGCTTCATCCGAAGACATTCGGCTGACGCAGGTAATTCAACTTTAAAAAAATGAAAAATGAAAAATGAAAAACAAAAATTTAACCGCAAAGAGCGCTGAGAAGTCGCAGAAAACCGCTGAGTTCTAAATGCCTGATTTTCTCTGCGACACTCTGCGTAATTCTTTGCGAACTCTGCGGTTAAAAAAAATTCCAGTCTTAAAATCATTTCGAATGAAAAAAACACAGACAATTTTACTGCTTCTACTTTTCATCGCGGCAATCAGTACCTCTAAAGCGCAGGATTTGCCCTTTGCCAAAGCTGAAATTACAGTCTCGGCTGAGATGAAAAAGTCATTCCAGCCTGGGGGGCGTCTCCTTCTGCATCTGACAAAACAAAGGGAAAAGGAACCACACCTCAAGTCCGATATCACAATTGCTGTGACGCCTGCAAACTGGGATTTAGCCATTCCCTTTCAGGTGGATGCCCAAAATAAAGCTGTGATGATTTATAATTCGGAAAAAGTTCAGTCTCCTCCCTCGCAAATCTATTATTATCAGGCAGTGTACAAGCAGAATCAGGACGACGGACAGGAAAATGTGCCAGGAAATCTGATCAGCAATGTGGATTCAATGCTTCTTTCAGACCATCCTCAACTTCATCTCACCCTGGGTAAAATAATTCCTCCGAACGAAATCGTCGATCACAAATTTGTTAAATCTGTGGTGATCCAAAGCAAGTTCCTTTCCGAATTTTCAGGCAGGCCACGCTATCTGAGGGCCTCAGTTTTGCTACCGTCTGGCTATTTCAAGAACCCCGGGAAAAACTATCCCATTTGCTACAGGGCACCCGGACTGAACGGCAGATACACTGCCGTGAATGGCCATATGAAGGACAAGGAATTCACGGACTGGTGGTTTACAGACTCTGCCCCGCAGGTCATTTATGTTTACCTGGATTCACAGGGTCCATATGGGGATACCTACCAGGTGGATTCCGAGAACAACGGACCTTGCGGGAAAGCATTGACAGAGGAGTTAATCCCTGCAATTGAAAAACTGGTCCACTACAATCCTGCCACAAAAATGCGCTTCCTGACAGGCTATTCAACAGGTGGATGGGTATCTCTGGGTTTGCAGGTATTCTATCCCGACTTCTTCGATGGAACCTGGTCCTACAGTCCCGACCCCGTTGATTTTTCACATTACGGACTGATTGATATTTATAAGGATTCAACCATTTTTTACAACAAATACGGCTATCTTCAACCTGGGAGAAGAACAATTTATGATGAACCGACTTTTTCCATGAAAGAATGGATAGCCGGCGAAAATCTGGTGAGCAGGACTGGTGATTACAGGATTTCCGGTGGACAGTTTGGCGCCTACAATGCCGTCTTTGGTCCTAAAGGGAGCGACGGACTGCCATCCCTGATGTTTGATCCGGTTACCGGAAAAATAGACCATGCCATTGCTTCAAAATGGGAAAAATACGATCTGAAGAAAGTCCTGGAAACCAACTGGACAAAGCTCGGACCGAAACTTCAGGGTAAAATATGGATATGGACCGGCGACGCTGACGGATTGTATTCCAATGTGGCTACCAGATTCCTGAAAATGTACCTGGATGGCACGCAGAATCCAAAGTCAGACGCAAAAATATCCTTTACTCCCCTGGCAGGGCATTGTCAGGAGTGGAGCGACAAAGCCCTCCTGAAGATGATTGCCGAAAAAGCAACCGGGAAATGAGAACACAACAACCACAATTATATTAAAGATGAGAAAGAAAATGTTGATTTCGCTGTTTGCCATGCTGACCATGCTGTTTGCCAATGGTCAGCCTCAAAACCAAAATTTACCCTTCCGCGATCCATCCTTATCAACTGAAAAAAGGATCGATGATTTACTGGGAAGGCTTACCCTGGAAGAAAAGGTCATGCAGATGATGGACAAGACGCCGGCCATCGAACGACTGGGAATCCCCGTATACAACTGGTGGAACGAGGCCTTGCACGGGGTGGCAAGAACCGGACTGGCCACTGTATTTCCGCAGGCCATCGCACTGGCTGCCACTTTTGATGAAAAAGCCATGTTCGAAACCTTCACCGTGATCAGTGATGAGGCACGCGCCAAATACCACAACTATCAGAAGGATAAGAAATTTGACAGGTACAAGGGACTCACCTTCTGGACCCCCAACATCAATATTTTCCGAGATCCCCGCTGGGGAAGAGGAATGGAAACCTATGGTGAGGATCCCTTCCTGACGGCAAGAATGGGCGTGGCCGCTGTGAAAGGATTGCAGGGTGACGATCCAAAATATTTCAAGAGTTTCGCCTGTGCCAAGCATTTCGCAGTACACAGCGGACCGGAACCCAGCCGCCACAGTTTCAACGTTAGGGTCAGCGACCGTGACCTGTGGCAAACCTACCTTCCAGCCTTCGAGGCGTTGGTGAAGGAAGGAAACGTGCAGCAGGTGATGTGTGCCTACAACCGTTTCGAGGACAAGCCCTGCTGCGGAAGCGACAAACTGCTTGTTGACATTCTGAGGAATCAATGGGGTTACAAGGGAATCGTGGTTTCCGATTGCGGGGCTATTGATGATTTTTACAAGATTGACGCCAGGACTCCCCGTCACGATACGCACCCTGATGCTCCCACTGCTTCCGCGGATGCGGTACTCAACGGGACTGATGTGGAGTGCGGCAGCAGTTACAGAAGCCTTACCGACGCAATACAGAAAGGACTGATCAAGGAGAGCCAGATCGATGTTTCGCTGCGCAGGTTGTTCCGGGGAAGGTTTGAACTGGGCATGTTCGACCCGGATGAAATGGTGAAATGGTCTAAAATCCCCTACAGCGTAGTGGATTGCCAGCAAAACAGGGACAAAGCCCTGAAAATGGCCAGGGAGAGTATGGTTCTGCTGAAAAACAGCAACAACACGCTTCCGTTAAGTAAAACGATCAGAACGATCGCGGTGGTTGGTCCCAATGCCAACGACTCCATTATGTTGTGGGCCAATTACAATGGCTTTCCGTCCAGGACGACCACCATCCTGCAGGGCATTAAAAATAAAATCCCCAATTCAACGGTCATCTACGAAAAAGGATGCAGGCACACGGGCAATGTCAATGCCGACAGCATAAAAATGGCCGTTGACAATGTCAAAAATGCGGATGTCATCCTGTTTGTGGGAGGAATATCCCCGAGATTGGAGGGCGAGGAAATGAGGGTGACCATCGATGGATTCAAAGGTGGCGACAGGACGAATATTGAGGTTCCAACTATCCAGAAAGAGATGGTCAAGGCGCTCAAGGCGACCGGAAAACCAGTTGTTTATGTTCTATGCACAGGAAGCGCAATCGCTCTCAACTGGGAGGAAGCCAATGTGGATGCGATCCTCAATGCCTGGTACGGAGGAGAAGCAGCCGGAACTGCCGTTGCCGATATCCTGTTTGGCGATTACAATCCCGCCGGCCGTCTGCCCGTTACATTTTACAAGAGCATTGATCAGTTGCCTGCCTTCGAGGACTATTCCATGAAGGGACGGACCTACCGCTACATGACTGAAACTCCCTTGTATCCTTTCGGATATGGACTCAGCTATACAAAGTTCTCCTACAAACCTGCCAAATTATCAAAATCAGTGATCTGCAAAACGGATAGCTTAAGGCTTTCCGTGGAGGTGCAAAACACCGGAAAACGCGATGGTGATGAGGTGGTGCAGCTATACCTTAGGAACCCGAATGATCCGAACGGCCCGCTGAAAGCACTCAAAGGATTCAAAAGAGTTTCCCTGAAAGTCGGAGAATCCCAGAAAGTCAGCTTCGTACTGGCGCCCGAGACTTTCAACTCCTTCAACGACAAAACCCAGAAATATGAAATCCTTCCCGGTAAGTATGAATTACTATGCGGAGGCAGTTCAGATGAAAAATCGCTCAAAAAAACCGGGTTGGAAATCCAGTAATTATAAAATATGGTCTGACGTCTAATCTCAGCTTCGTGTCCTTTGTGTGGTACTTTGTGACCTTCGTGGTTAAATTAAAGACTTAACCACAAAGGTCTCAAAGGATATAACGAAGGACACAAGGTAAAAACCAAGAAGAATTAAACTAAATGATAAGCATATGAAGAATTTATTTGCAATTTTCGCGCTGCTCCTGATCTCCCAAACAGGGATCAGTCAGCCCGATATCAGTTCAAATAAGGTGGGCCCCTCAGCAAAGCAGGTGGCCTACCAATCCCTGGAAATGGTTGGATTCGTCCATTTCAACATGAATACCTTTACCGACAAGGAGTGGGGTTACGGTGACGAGTCTCCAGCTTTGTTTGATCCCAAAAAACTGGATTGCGAGCAATGGGTCAAGGCGGCCAAAGATGCCGGAATCAAGGAGTTGATCCTGACAGCCAAGCACCACGACGGGTTTTGCCTGTGGCCAAGTGCCTACACGGAACATTCCATCAAAAACAGTCCGTACAAAAACGGGAAGGGTGATATCGTGAAGGAATTCACGGAAGCATGTGCCAAATACGGTATGAAGGCAGGCCTGTACCTCTCCCCCTGGGACAGGAATCATGCGGAATACGGAACTCCTGCTTACCTTACCTATTACAAAAATCAGCTTAGGGAACTGCTTTCCAATTATGGAAAGATCACGGAAGTGTGGTTCGATGGCGCCAATGGTGGCGACGGTTACTACGGCGGAGCGAAGGAAACCAGGAAGATCGACAAGAAATCCTATTATCCCTGGAAAGATATCCAGGAAATTGTCTACAAACTTCAACCGGCTGCATCCATATTTTCAGATGCGGGGCCGGATATCCGTTGGATCGGAAACGAACGCGGCATAGCCGGGGAAACATTATGGAGTATGCTTGACAGGACAAAAGTTGCCGTTGGCGACGCAGACTCCGACTACCTGAATACCGGAGATTATTATGGAAGTTCGTGGGTGATCGGAGCGTGCGATGTCTCCATCCGACCGGGATGGTTCTACCATGCCAAGGAGGATGAAAGTTTCAAGACTCCTTCGCAGTTGGTTGAACTGTACTACAAATCTGTTGGCAGGAACGCAGTGTTCCTCCTCAACATTCCCCCCAACAGGGATGGACTGTTTGCGGAAAAGGACGTGGCTTCCATGAAGAAATTCAGGGAGATACTGGATAAAACGTTCAAAGACAATCTTGCGTCGAATTCGAAAGTCACGGCTAACACCGTCTTCTCCAATGCAGCCAAATTCAGTCCGGGAAACATCACAGACGGAGACCAGGAGAGCTATTGGGCAGCAGCCGGTGACAAGCGACAGGCTTCACTCGAAATTGCCATCGACAGCACCAAAAAATTCGATCGGATTCTCCTGCAGGAACCTGTACGTTTTGGACAGAGAATTGCATCCTTCGATATCCAGCTTCTGCGCCCGGGTGGCTGGCAGACCATCGCCAGCGGCACAAGTATAGGATTCAAAAGGCTTCTGAGGATTACACCGATCGCTGGCAGCAAGATTCGGATCAATATCTGGGATGCCAACAACACACCGGCCCTTTCGAATTTTGGAGTATTCAAGGCAGCAGGTGGAGATACCATCTTTTAAGCTGACTCAGAAAGTAGGATTTAACCACCAAGGACTCAAAGGATGCTCAAAGGACACAAACTTCTAAAATAGACAATGTTCTCTTTGTGACCCTTTTGTTTCACTTTCGTGTCCTTCGTGGTTAAACATTTCGAAATCATTCCGGAAGGGTCGTATAAAGAATATTAAAATTAATTACACTTCAAATGAGAACATTCAAGATATTGCTTCTATGCCTGTTTGCGTTGCTTCACTTTTCGAGTCAGGCGAAGGAGATCAAAACAAAATACGTGGACTCATTTGAGAACATCAATCACCCTCAGGTGGCCTACTGGTTTTTTGCCGCAAACATGATGCCCGAAGAGCGGTACAAGGGGAAGATCGACTCATTTGCCACGCAAAGCAAATATACCCTCATCTTCCTGACAGAGCGGGACGGATGCAATTTCTACGATGCAAAAACCATGCATCCGGTTTTTGAAAAACTGGTAACCTATGCCCACAAAAGAGGATTGAAAATAGGATTGCAGATCTGGAAGCGGGACTTCGGCACACTCCCTGAAAACACGGATCGCCTGATTCAGGAAGGAGAAGCAACCCTGGATGAAAACGGACATGCCAGTTACAGCGTTAAGGCAAAAGGTGCCAGGGAGATGAATACCCTGCTGAAAAGTGAATTGTTTAAAATCTACGCCTTCAAAAAGACGGCGGATGGTTTTTATGATCCAGCTACTCTAAAAGATATCACTGCTGCTTCCAAAGTTCAAACTACCATTGACCAGGTCAGCCTGACAATCGATGCCGGAAGCGCATTGAAGGGATTCACTGCCTGCATTCTTACAGAGCACTATTACAATTCCTGCAGTAATTTCTCAGGTCAGGCACTGACGATGATCACAGATGCCTTCAGGGCCTATTCCGATATCCCGTTCGACGGAATCGGACTGGATGAGTACAAGAACCTGAAGATTGCCAGGGAACCTATCCTGAAACAAACGAATGATGTCTTCAGGGAAAGACTCTATTCCATCGGAATGGCAAAAAAAATGAAGGAAACTACCGGCATGGATATGGACCGGGTTCTTTTTGACATGCGCTACGCACCTGCCGGGCATCCGGAAGTACGCATGAAAGCTATCAATTCCTACATGAGCCTTTTGAGAACGGCAACCCTGGGCATAGAGGCTGCAGTTTATGATCTGGGAAAAAAAATGTACGGAAAGGATACCTTTATAGGACTTCACGATACGTTCCACAATAACCTCGATCGCGATGAGGTATGGCAAACTGGCGTAAGCTGGTGGAATATCAAAAGGGATTACGGCCATACGGACGAGGAGACACCCACTCCGATCCAACTGGGAATTGGCATGTGCTATCCAAAAAACGCAATGTACAACATGTATTACGGCAAGGACCTGGAAAGAATCTGGACAAAGGCACTGTACGACCTGCGGTTTGGCATACGCACCCATTACCATGCCGCAAATGACGTGCAGGGCTGGGGAGTTTCCATAGACGACCCGAAGGCGCTGGTAAAAATAAACAAAGTTGAAAATGCAGCCAGGTTGCTGAACCGTTTCAACCCGCCATTTCCCAATGTCAGACTCCTCGTGGTTTATGGCATGGAAGCCTTGTACAACTGGTATCCGAATGCTTCAGAAAGAGGACTCTACGACATCAACGACCAACTGGGGATGGAGAGGAAGTCGGTAGAATTGTGGAGCAACGGATACCAGCATGCTGCCGTTCCAACCGATGCCATCGAAGACGGCAGGGTGAAACTCAACCCTTCCGGGAAGCCGGTGCTGAACGGATATGTTTTCGATGCAGTACTGTTTATCGGTCCACGTTATTCAAAGGCAACTACCGTGAAGTTCTTCCAGGAATATGTAGCAAAAGGAGGAAAACTGATGCTGGATGGTCCTGCTGATTTCGATTACTCGGGGAAAAACATCACGGATACCTGGAAGAAAATTGAAGCAAAAGCGGTCTCCACAACCTGGTCTATCGACAATGCCGCAAAACTGGGAGTCCCTAAAAATGAACTGACAGACGGGGTATCCAACGGTCCGGGGACTTATACCTTCACGAGCATTGAGTCTCTTCAGAAAAATCAGCCGGCAACTTTCTCCTTCAAATATTATGGTAACACTTTCACAGGAACCTACAAAGGTTTGGTGGCCATTCAAATAGACAACAAGGGAAATCTGCAGAAACTTGCAGCCACCGCATTTTCTTCCCTGCTCAAAAACGGGAAGGAGATTCTTCATTTATCAGGTGAAGCAGATGTTTTCTTCAACACAGAAAACGGAACCATAGAGGCTACCGTTGCGGATCCTTCAAAATCAATGAAGCTTTTACAAAATGATTAATTCCAAAAAAATAGGTGCCCTGCTGCTCTTCTTTTTTCCCTTCGGCCTTTGCCTTGGACAGAACAAACCAGTCTGGCTGGATGATCTGAAGATCCAGACCTTCTCCGAAGGAATCGCTTCGGTTACGGCCATCAAACAAGTTCCGGGGGATTCAATCCTGATCGGCAAAACACGACTGGAAAGAGGCATCCGGGTACAAACCACCAGTGTGATGTCATTCTTCCTGGATGGAAAAGGGGAACAATTCTCGGCTGCAGTCGGAGTTGACGACAAGGGGAACAAATCTGCTCCCGTGAAATTCTATGTATTGGGTGACAGGAAGGTTCTCTTCGAAAGCAATCCAATGAAGCCGGGAGATATGCCGGTAAAAGTCAGCGTAGGCTTGAAAGGAATCAAACGGCTTGGGCTCCTGGTGACTGGTGATGAAGAGGATCATTTCAGGACTTCAGGGTACTGGGCCAATGCCCAACTAGCCATGCAAGGGGATCAGTGGCCAAGACAGATACCCAATACTGACGGGAAGTACATTCTTACCCCGGAGCCCGGCAAGAAGCCACGCATCAATTCCGCCGGGGTATTCGGGGCCACACCCGGAAATCCATTCCTCTATACCATCGCAGCAACAGGTCAGCGGCCATTGGCTTTTTCTGCCGAAAACCTGCCGAAAGGACTTTCACTGAATCCCAGAACCGGCATTATTTCTGGTATAGTGGCTCAGAGAGGCGACTATGCCGTAATCCTGAAAGTTAAAAACGAATCCGGAGAAGCGGTGAAAACACTGAGGATCAAAATTGGCGATACCATTGCCCTCACGCCTCCGATTGGCTGGAATGGATGGAATTCATGGGCAAAAAATATTGATGGAGAAAAAGTCCTGGCCTCTGCCAATGCCATGGTGAAAATGGGACTCAACAATCACGGCTGGACCTACATCAACATCGACGATGCCTGGGAGGGTCAGCGCGGAGGGAAGTTCAACGGCATCCAGCCCAACGAAAAATTCCCAGGGTTTAAGGAAATGATTGATAACATTCATTCCATGGGATTAAAACTAGGGGTTTACTCCACTCCCTGGATATCTACCTATGCCGGGTTTACAGGTGCCTCTTCCGATTTCGAAAAGGGGGAATATCCCGATTCCATCAAAAACAACAAACGGGCTTACAGGCATATCGGCAAATACAGGTTTGAAAGGGAGGATGCCTTGCAAATGGCTGAATGGGGCGTCGATTACCTGAAATACGACTGGCGCATTGATCTGAATTCGGCAGAGCGGATGTCTGATGCTTTAAAAAAATCCGGAAGGGATATTCTGTACAGTCTCTCCAATTCAGCTCCGTTTGAGAATGCAAAAGATTGGGTCCGGGTTTCCAATGCCTGGCGCACTGGTCCGGATATCCGCGACAGTTGGTTAAGCCTTTACATATCGGCATTTACCATCGACAAATGGGCACCCTTCGCCGGTCCCGGACACTGGAACGATCCGGATATGCTTATCCTGGGCAACGTAACCACAGGTACCAACCTCCATCCTACCCGACTGACGCCCGACGAGCAATACAGCCATGTCAGCCTTTTCAGTCTGCTGGCAGCGCCTTTGATCATCGGCTGTCCCATCGAACAACTCGACTCGTTTACCCTGAATCTGCTTACCAATGACGAGGTGATCGGCGTGGACCAGGATCCGCTGGGAAAACCTGCCAGATTGGTTGCCAATCAGGATGGCATCCAGATATGGGCAAAGCCACTGGAAGACGGCTCACTGGCAGTCGGACTCTTCAACACGGCCAATTTTGGCAATACACCGCAGTCCTATTTCCATTGGGGAGACGAGGCTCCGAAAGCTTTCCAGCTTGATTTTGCCAAAGTCGGGTTGAAAGGGAAATACAAAATCCGTGATCTCTGGAGGCAAAAGGATTTGGGAGAGTTTGAAGGTTCCTTTAAAACAGAAATCAGGCATCATGGGGTGGTAATGATCAGGATGAATAAAATATAATGTTCTGTATATTAGTACGTAAACACAATAAAATATCAGATTAAATAAATAAAGCACCTAAATGAAAACAAAAAAAGTTCACGCAAAGCCCGCAAAGAAAGACGCAAAGATTAGCAAACTTAACTTTGCGCTCCTTTGCGATTCTTCTTTGCGCCCTCTGCGTGAAACCTTTATTGGAATATCTAAGTTGTTGACATTTTTGACTTGCTGGTTTGTCCTCGGATCATGTGCAGAAAAAGTCTCTACTGTCTGGGTGGATGATCTCAGCATGGTCTCGTTTTCGGAAGGAATTCGCCCGGTCAAGGTGAAGGGAACCTATGCCTCTGATACCATCCGGATCGGTGGTGTACGTTTCAACAGGGGATTTGGATCGATTACCACCGCAGTGTTCGCGTTTAACCTGGAAGGAAATGCCCGGCGCTTCACGGCCGAAGTCGGGGCGGATGACAAGGCTAACAAGGATATTCCGATCAAATTCTACGTGGTTGGCGACAGGAAAGTGTTGTTCGAAAGCGGTGCTATGAAGGTCGGTGATTCTGCAAAAAAAATTGACTTGAATCTGGAAGGTATCAAGCGACTGGGTCTTCTGGTTACGGATGATATCGGCGGATTGAAAAACAAAATGACCTATTGCGACTGGGCCAACGCGAAATTTGAGATGGTTCCCGACAGTGTTCCGAAGCTCATTCCAAATTCAAACGAGAAACCGATACTGACTCCCGAAGCGCCGCAAACTCCCCGGATAAATTCACCGAAAATCTTTGGTGCAACGCCGGGAAATCCATTTTTATATACCATTTCCACTACCGGGATACGCCCGATGCAGTTTTCTGCTGAAAATCTTCCAAAAGGGCTCATTCTGGATTCCAAAACGGGAATTATAACAGGCAAGGTAAGCAAACGGGGAATCTATCACGCCACACTCAGGGCAAAGAATGAGTTGGGAGAAGCAGTCCGAACGCTAAAAATAAGCATCGGGGATACCATATCCCTCACCCCTCCAATCGGATGGAACGGATGGAATTCATGGGGGGAAAAGCTTAACAGGGAGAATGTAATTGCATCGGCGGAGGCAATGGTGAACAAGGGTCTGATTAATCACGGGTGGAGCTACATCAACATCGATGATTCCTGGCAAGGAATTAGGGGTGGTAAACCGATTGCCTTGCAACCCAACGAAAAGTTTCCGAAAATCAAGGAGATGGTAGATTACATTCATTCACTCGGATTGAAAGCAGGAATTTATTCAACACCCGCTGTTTACAGCTATGCCGGTTATGTCGGAGGTTCCTCTGATTTTGAAAAGGGAGGGGAAAAACATGAACCGATCAAGAAAAACAGGATTTCCTCCGGTCCGACAGGGAAATACCGTTTTGAAACAAATGATGCCCGTCAAATGGCCGAATGGGGTTTTGACTTCCTGAAATACGACTGGAGAATCGATGTCAACTCAACCGAACGCATGTCGGATGCCTTGAAAAAATCTGGCAGGGATGTAGTTTTCAGCATCTCCAACAATGCTCCTTTTGAGAAGGCTGCGGAGTGGGC
Organism: uncultured Bacteroidia bacterium; assembly: GCA_903902325.1. Taxonomy (GTDB): domain Bacteria; phylum Bacteroidota; class Bacteroidia; order Bacteroidales; family Prolixibacteraceae; genus CAINVV01. The sequence continues at coordinate 50,519 of CAIUUO010000154.1, read as the reverse complement.
CCGGTTAACCAACGCATGGCGAACAGGACCAGACATCAGGGACAGTTGGCCCAGCCTCTATTCCCTGGCTTTTACGATCGATAAATGGGCGCCGTTCGCCGGACCGGGACATTGGAATGATCCGGATATGATGATCCTGGGCAATGTAAGCATGGGTCCTTCGGCCTTGCATCCAACCAAACTGACCCCTGACGAGCAATACAGCCACGTAAGCATCTTCAGCCTTTTGGCAGCCCCTTTGCTGATTGGTTGCCCGATCGAACAAATTGATGATTTTACCCTGAATTTGCTCACCAACGATGAGGTCATCGAAGTAAATCAGGATCCCCTTGGAAAACCAGCCAGACTTTTGGAAGACCGGGACGGAGTTCAGGTTTGGGCCAAACCGATGGAAGACGGTTCCCTGGCAGTCGGACTTTTCTATACGGATGATTTTGGCAAAACACCACAGTCCTATTTCCATTGGGGAGATGAGACGCCGAAAACTTTTCAACTTGATTTTGCCCAAGTCGGGTTGAGTGGCAAATGCAAGATCCGGGATCTCTGGAGGCAAAAGGATCTGGGTGAATTTGAAGGCTCATTCAAAACAGAAATAAGGCATCACGGGGTGGTGATGATCAGGATGGATCAGTCCTCAAACAAAGAAATAAAGAATGCCACCAAGACACAAAGTCACTAAGGTATCACAAAGATTTAAGTATTTGATTACTGGTTCTTTGTGAAGCCTTAGTGCCTTCGTGACTTGGTGGCAGAAAAAGAAATTTCGGAGTAGAATCAATAACATATCTATTACAAATGAAGGACATAAACAGACGAAACTTTATTCAACGAACTTCTGTCACAGTTGCCACTGCGATTGCCGTCCCGACCATTATTTCGGCCTGTGCCCGCGGAAAAAACGGTCATGTCTCCCCTTCCGACCGGATCAACCTTGCCTTCATTGGTTCCGGGAACCAGGCCATGAATGATATCAGGGATTTCATCACCGACAAAAGGGTTCAGATCGTCGGTGTCTGCGATGTCAACAAGCAAAGTACCGGTTACTGGGATGGGAAGCCTGGTGGCCGGGAGGTTGGCATTAACCTGGTCAATGATACCTACTCCCAGCTTTACGGGAAAAAATACAATTCCTGCCGTGGATTCGAAGATTTCAGGGAGGTGATTGCCAACAAGGAAATTGATGCCGTGGAAGTGGTAGTGCCCGACCATTGGCACTCGATTCCTGTCCTGATGGCCGCACGAGCCAAAAAAGACATTTATTGCCAGAAACCTCTTGCACTGACCATCCCGGAAGGAAGAGCAATGGTCAATGCGGTGAAGAAATATGGAGTGATTTTCCAGACAGGCAGCCAGCAACGCTCTGATGAGAATTTCAGGCGGGTATGCGAACTTGTCAGAAACGGCCGCCTCGGGAAATTGCAAACCGTTGAATGCGGCCTTCCATCCGGTACCCCGGATTACGGCAGAACGGGAAATCAGACAGAGTCGATACCTGTTCCGGCCGGATTCGATTACAACACATGGCTCGGGCCCGCACCCGACGCACCTTACTGCCCAGCACGCACCCACGTCAACTTTCGCTGGGTGTTAGATTATTCCGGCGGGCAAGTGACCGACTGGGGCGGACATCATCCGGACATCGCACAATGGGGAATGGATACCGAACGCACTGGACCCGTCAGAATTCAGAATTCCAAGGCCCAATGGGCGGTTCATCCAGTCTGGAATACAGCAACTGAGTACTATTTTGAATGCCTTTATGCCAACGGTGTGAAACTGATCATCTCGAACCAACTCCGGGGAGGTGTAACATTCCGCGGCACCAAAGGCTGGGCATGGGTCAACCGTGGCAAGACAAGCTATCAGTTTTTCCCCGAAAACCTAAAAGATTCTGTAATCGCAGATTCAGAGATTCATCTCTACAAAAGCGACAGCCATTTCCGGAATTTTATTGATTGCGTGATTTCAAGGAAGGAGACGATTGCGCCGGCTGAAATCGGCCATCGCTCCATTACCATGTCACACCTGGGCAATATCGCCATGAAACTGCAACAAGATCTCGACTGGGATCCGGTAGCCGAGAAGTTTATTGGCAACGACTTAGCCAACAGTATGCTTTCCAGAAAGATGCGAGAGCCATGGGCAACTATATACAGAGAAAATCTTGTGTGATATGAGAAAAATAATTACCATTTTATGCTTATTCCTTTTTATAGGGAATACATACGCCCAAACCCGCATCGACTCGCTGGATGTGTACGGACGGGAAGTGTTCATGCCTTCTGCCCAGTACAAGTGGGACTGGGGACAGGCTACCATGCTGAATTCGATGGTTCACCTGTACAACTCAAAACCTGAAGCTGAGAAGAAGGTCTATCTGGATTACATCCGGACATCCATGGACTTAACGCTGAAGGATGCAAACGGCATGCATCCCAATGCGGTGGCTTCCGGGCATGGCATGGCTTTCCTGGCAAAAATAACAGGAGATCCCAGGTACGTTGAAATGGCCAACAAGATATATGCCGACTACCTGACAACTCCCCGTACCAGGGCAGGCGGAGTCTCCCACCGTACCGAAACCGTCGAGATGTGGGACGATACCATCTACATGATCAGCATGTTCTTCCTGGAAATGTACAGGTACACGGGCGATGAGAAATACCTCAAGGAGTTTCAGAAGCAATATTTCCTTCACAAGGAAAAACTGGAGGATAAAAAATGGGGACTCTGGGTACATGGATACGATGATGACAACGACGATTACAAGGATCGGTGCTGCCAGTTCGGCTGGGCTCAAATGACTCCTCAGCGCACCAGCATCGAATTCTGGGGACGTGGAAACGGATGGGTGGTGATGGCCTTGGCCGACGCACTGAATACTGTTCCTGAAAAGTCGTTGTATTTCAGGGTATTTGCCACCGAACTGAAGGAAATCACCAAAAACCTGCCGAAATTGCAGGATAAGAAAACAGGTCTCTGGTTCCAGTTACCTATCTATCCCAACGATCCGGCCAATTTCATCGAAAGTTCCTGCAGCGCCATGTTTGCTTACGGAATCACAATCGGTCTGGAAAAAAAGGTCCTGAAGCAAAAGACATTTCTGCCTGTCGTCGAAAAAGCATACGCAGGACTTCAGAAACATGCCACGAAGACCGACAGGAAATACCTGATTCCGACGCAGGTTTGCGAAGGAACCTGCATCGGCGACAAAGCCTACTATTTCGGAAGAAAAACCAGGGAAGGGGTGAATTATGCCATCGGTTCCTACATCATGTTTTATCTTGAATATGAAAAACTAAAAATTAAATAGCAGCACCCTTTGTGTCCTTTGAGTGACCCTTCGTGACCTTTGTGGTAAGATTAATGGATTTAACCACAATGGACACAAAGGAATGCACGAAGGACTCAAAGGAGTTTTTGCCAAATTTCTTTACTTAATCATCCTGCAATGAAAATTATAAAACATATAAACAAGAGCAGACCATCAATTTTCAATTTTGGTTTTTGTCTTGTATTGGTTTTCTGCCTGACCAATGTATTCGGAATTGGAACTCCCTACAACAAGAAGGAACTGCTTTCCGAGCTGGTCAAACTGAACGACAACGGAATTCCCGGTTCACTGAACAACCAGTGGATTGCCAAAGAGAGCCAATATTACGGAGCCGTTTTTGACGGCGACAGTGTGGTCACCCCAATGGGTACGGCGCAGTTCATTCAGAACCTGATGTGTGCCTATGTTTCGCCCGACTCAAAATTCTACAAATCGAAGGAGATCCTCCAGCGGATGAGCCTTGCCTCCAGGGGATTGCTGAACCTGCAACATGAAGACGGAACCATCGACCTGATAGCCACCAACTTCCATTCCACGCCAGACCTTGGTTTCACTATTTATCCACTGGCGCTGGCCTATTCAATTATGCTGAAAAACAACAAATTGGAGTACGGTGAGCTGCCATCCAACATGAAGAAATACCTGCTCAGCGCGGGAAGAGCGCTATGTGTGGGGGGTATCCACACACCCAACCACAGGTGGGTGGTTTCGGGTGCGCTTGCCTGGATCAATACCTTTTTCCCGGATACGGTTTATCGGGCAAGGGTAAACCAATGGCTGGCCGAAAAGGTGGACATCGATCCCGATGGCCAGTACAACGAAAGGAGCACTGCGGGTTATACTCCCATCACCAACAGAAGTCTCCTGGAGATGGCAAAAAGAATGAACATCGGATATCTGTACGATGATGTCCGAAAGAATCTGGACATGTCGTTCTATTTTGTCCATTCCAACGGGGAAATTGCCACGGAATCCTCCAACAGGCAGGATAAATACCACGTCAGCAACATGGCCAATTACTATCTGGCATACAACTACATGGCCTTGCATGACAAGGATAGCAGGTTCGCAGGTATGGTCCGGTACATTGAAGAAACGGTTCCGGTAACCGATCTGCTGTATATGCTCCCCTATTTCCTGGAAGATGCATCGATCATGCAGGTCCTGCCCGATCCGGCTCCTCCACCAACCAAATATCACAAGGATTTCAAATACTCCGACATGACGAGGATCAGACAAGACAAAACGGACATGTCGATCATCACCAACAATACAACCTTCTTCACCTTTTTCAAGGATAAGGCAGCCCTCGAAGCCGTGCGGCTATCCTCCTCCTTTTTTGGCAAGGGACAATTTCAGAGCCAGAAATTAGAGCAGGATGGCGATACCTATATTCTTTCCTCAACCATCGAAGGACCTTACTACCAGCCGCTTCCAAAGGAGAAAATACCCGCAGAGGGAGAAGCCTGGGGAAAAGTTTCCAGAACGGAAAGGACACAGTCAAATGTTCAAACCCTTAAAACAAAAATTTACATCACAGAGCACAACGGAAAAGCCACAATTAAAATATCCATGGATGGTCCGGCAAATTTACCCGTGACCCTGGAACTGGGATTTCGCTCCGGAGGTAAATTGACAAATGTGGATGCCAAACAGGGTATCAGCAACGCCTTCCTGGTAAGAAACGGAGAATTTGCGACCTACCGAAACGGGAATGATTCGATCAAAATTGGTCCCGGAATTTGCAGGCACAAATGGGTACAACTGAGGGGCGCACTCCCGAAATTGCAGGCAGATTGCCTCTATTTCACCAATTATGCTCCCTGCGAATTTGAATTCACCATTGAATAAGGCATGAAAAAGAACAATAAATTCATTCATCCCATAAATTTGACCCCTCTAAATCTCCCCAAAAGGGAGACTTCAGATTCGCTCGTCAATAAATCACAGGAGCGTAACTCCCCTCCCTTGGAGAGCCTGTCCCGATTCATCGGGAGGTTGGGGGAGGTCAAAATAATGAGAAAAACCCCGATCATTGGCTTCTGCATGATGGCTTGCATACTGCTATCCGGCTTGAGGTCTGTTTCCATGCCCGAAGCCAACTGGGATCTGTATTCTAAAAAGTACACGTATCACAGTCTGACGGGTTATGAGTTGTCACTGTTTGAAGGCTTTATTGCATCTGCATTCCCGGAAGGGAAAACAGTCAGCCAGATTCTCACCGGTCAGGCAAGTTTACGAAGTGAAACAAGGCTGGCACAGGCCCTCCTGTTCAGAAACAATCAGGGAGACAGGGACCATGCCGTTGAAATACTAAAGTGGATCCTGAAGAATCAGCATACAGACGAAGCGAGTGAAAACTTTGGACTGTGGAAAACGAATGTTGAGAAGGACAGGCTCGACCAAAACTGGAGGGAATTTATAGGTTGCGACCTGATCATCATTTACCAGGAATACAAGCATCTTCTACCTCCCGACGTGCTGGCAGATATCAGAACCGGTTTAATCCGGGCTGCCAAAGGGGCTCTTAAAAGGAATGTCGGAGCCGATTACACCAACATCTCCATCATGAGCGCCTTCCTGATGGACTATGCAGGAAATACATTTCAAATGGAGGATCTGAAAGCCGCCGGTCTGAAAAAAGCCCTCGAAATATCCCATCTCTGGCATCGACATCAGACATTCAGCGAATACAACTCACCAACCTATTACGGAGTCACCCTCATTGGACTGGCATTGTGGCGAGAACTGGCATCTGAGCAAATCAAGGAAATGGGGATTAAACTCGAAGCCACCTTATGGAATGAAATCGCTACCAACTACAATCCAAAACTTAAAAACCTGGTTGGTCCCTATTTCAGATCCTACGGCATGGATATGAAAAAATACTGTTCCATTACCGGTATCTGGATCGCAATTGCACTGGATGATGGGAAACTGGCGCCGCTACCCGTTGTCAATGGCGCCAAAATGGAAGAAATGAGCAACCTCTCACCGATTTTGCATCTTGGCCTCGCCATTCCCAAAACAGTAATGTCCGAATTGAAAGTTTTCACGCCAAGGCAGAAGATCGACAGAATGGTATTCAGTAAAATGGCAGGCGACACGCTTAAACACATTACTGCCATTGTCAATTCAGAATGGATGATGGGCGGATTGTGGGGCAATCGCCGGATCTGGAATCAGGTCAAGGCAGGTACTATCCACTGGAACAATCCGGAAGGTGAATCGGAATGGCTGATGGTACCTGGAGACGGAAAAACCAATGTAAGGGTAACCAATGCCGGAATGTATATTTATCTGGCTAATGAGAAAAGCAATGATTTCAGCATCTATGTTTATGCCAAAGAACTTTCGGACAGTAATTTCACGCTGGATACATGGAAATTCCCATCCATGAAGCTCGGCATACAATCCACGCTCAAAAGAAACCTTGAGAAGATCACAGAACAGGGGGTATTGAGTCACGAATGCGAGATCACCGAAGAATATCAGTCAGTCATGAAAATAACTTTTCAGATTCCACCATCCTGGAAAAAAGAGATTCCGTTAATAGAAATAATTCCTTCCAAATGAAACAGCAAAATTTAAAATGAAAATAAAACCCTTCCTGATAATTCTTGCCGTACTCGGCACTACCTCGGTATTTGCACAAAACGAGACAAAGTATAAGATTCCCGAAATGCCAAATCCCACTGCCCGTTTGGCTAACGTCGAACGTGAATGGGCCACTCTTCATCAATCCCCACCACAGCTGGGTGTTCGCGACGGATTCATGTTCCTGCTTGATGCGCTGGATACGCGTTACCTGACTCCTCAACAGGTTGAGTGGACATTGAAATTATTGCAGACCAGGGTTATTACGGATCAAAACGCGAAATCCTACGGGAATATCTACTGGGGCTGGACCGAAACCGGTGGCGACATGGGCGATGGCAACAATGTGCAATTCTGCATGCAATATGGCATCCTGATCAAACTCCTTTTTGCCGACAGGTTATCCCCGGAGGCAATAAAAACGCTGGATGAAATTTTCGAACTTGCCCATACCGGTATGCTTAAGCAGGAAGTCAGGGTAAGCTATACCAACATTTATGTGATGAGGATCTGGAACCTGACCGCCATGGGGCAGGCTTACAATTCACCTGCAATCACGGAAGAAGCCAGGAAGTACTTCAACACGTGGCTGAATCATGTTGCCCGATACGGGAACCGGGAATACGACAGTCCAACCTACTGCGGAGTTGACCTTGAATCACTGCTTCTTATTCACAGATTTGCGAAGGACGCGGATATCAAATTGAAGGCGGATGACGCCCTCCGGTTTCTCCTGAATGATCTCTGCTCCCACTACAACGAGCGGGGTGGCTTCCTGGGTGGCGCCCACAGCCGCGACTACAACAGAGTCTTCGGTCGCGATCTCCTCGAAGAAAAATACCTGAACCCGCTCATGGGAAAGCCGAACAACAACATCCACCTTTTCCACCAGATATGCTTTTCGGCACTCAGGGAACTTGGTTTGACCCCGCAGCAAAAAGAGCTGATGCACCAGAAAGACAGGTTTATCGTACAACGATGGGATAGCCTGGCCAATACCTATGCCTGCGATTTCGTCGGAAAAAAAGCCTCCATTGCCTCTTCCAACCAGGCCTACAGTCCGGACGACAAGCCCTTTGTGATGTATCTCAGCAGTCAGAAAATCCCGGAAATGCTGAACATTGCCTTCGCCATGGAAGGCCGCGACGACCATTACGGGACCTGGAGCTATGAAGGGAAAGGCGAAAAACTCAAAAACCTGATGCCTCCCAACTATCCGGCCAATGGCGGATGGGGGAAAACGAGGCACCTGATGCCATTCATGCAATCGGCCCAGAACAAAGGCGAATTTGTTATGCTTGTAGCAGGACAAAAAGACCACAATTGCATCAACAGTTACCTCAACTCTACCATCATCCTTCCAAATACATTCGATGAAATCTGGATGGGCAACAACAAAATAAAAATACCGGAAATTGGGAATAATGCCACTTTGGATGATACAAATACCTTTTTTGCCCGATTTGAGGATGTGACCATCGCGATCAGAATACTATGGGATGATGCCGGAAAGAATATCAGGGCCGGTCTCTTCAACGACGGCTATCAGTATGAACCCAAAAGAGAAAACTTCCAGTTGATCCATAACAAGGCCCTGCGCCTTACCCTCAGACATTCTGACAATGGGAAAGCCGGAATAGCCATGTGGTGGAAGGTGCAGGAAGGCATTAAAAGTGATGCCGACTTTCAGAAGTTCAGGCAGACTGTACTTAAAGCCCCGGTTTCTGTCAAAGAAAAGGATGGTGAGATTGAGATCATCGTAAAGACACCTTTCGGAAACCTTGGGGTGAAAGCCAACCTGAACAATAAATTAAGGCTTGAATATTATAACCCGGTGCCACTGCCGAAGAATTATCTCTTCAATTTGAATGGGGTCGAAATCGGAAAACCTATTATGGAAAAATACAAACTAAATTACTAATCATGAGAATTTTAATTTCAACTGCAATCATCCTCAGTGTACTGAATTCTGTTGCACAAACCGGAAACCCGGAGCTTTGGTACAAAAAGCCGGCCAAAACATGGACGGAGGCCTTACCGGTTGGAAATGGCCGGCTGGGCGGAATGGTGTATGGCGATTTCATGCACGAAAACATCCAGCTCAACGAGGAAAGCGTGTGGGCCGGCACAAAAATGAACAACAACAATCCGGGGGCAAGGGCACATCTTGGAGAAATCCGGCAGGCCATATTTCAGAATGAATATCAAAAAGCGTTGGATTTGTCGAACAAATACATGGTGGGAACCCCTCCTCAGGTGCGCTCCTACCAGCCACTCGGGAATCTTTTCATCAACTACGACTGGAAAGGCGAACCGTCAGCATACAAAAGATCGTTGAACCTTCATGACGGTATCTCAAAAACAGTATTTACTGTCGATGGCAACACTGTTGAACAGGAAGTCTACGTTTCGGCGCCCCAGGACATCATAGTGGTCACACTCCATGCCGAAAAAGCCATGAATGCGGAGGTTCTGCTTTCGCGGGAATTCAACCTCAACAACGAAAACAAGGACAAAAGAAAGCCATCGACTCCTATCAATCCGTTTTGTACAAACAGCTATAAAAATGAAAAGGGTATCGCCTTTTATACAGGACAAATCCTGGATGCCGAATTGCCTTCAAAGGGTCCGGCAGGAAAGCATATGCGTTATGCTGCTGCCCTGAAGGTGTTATCATCCGATGGCAAGACAGAGCCTTTCAGCACGGATCATTCAACCGGGTTTCACCTTCAGTCGGTAAAGAATATCGTTTTTGTAATTACAGGTGCCACCGATTATAACCTGGATATGCTTGATTCAGATCCTTCCATCGATCCGTTGGCCGTTTGCAACAATATCATTTCGAATGCTTCAAGGTATAAGTCGCAGGAGCTGAAAGGAATTCACACCAAAGATCACGCTTCTATTTTTGACCGGGTGAAATTTGAACTGGGGAAGGATGAGCTCCTGAATATGGCTACCGATGAACGCCTTGCCAGGATGAAGGAGGGAAAGACAGACAACGGCCTTATCGTGCTATACTACCAGTACGGCCGTTACCTGCTGATGAATTCCTCCCGGAAACCCGGAAGGTTGCCTGCCAACCTCCAGGGAATCTGGAATGACTTGTATGAAGCCCCCTGGAATGCGGACTTTCACACCAACATCAACTTGCAGATGAATTACTGGCCCGCCGAATCAGGAAACCTGGCTGAAACAATCGATCCTCTGGCAGGCTTCATGGGCAAACTGACAGTTCCAGGGGCAGTTACCGCCAGGGAGACCTACAATGCTTCTGGCTGGACCATGCACCACCTGACCGACCCCTTTGGCGTTACAGGAGTAATGGACGGTGTTTGGGGAATCACTCCGCTTGACGGACCCTGGATGACCTTTCCGCTTTACGACCATTATGAGTTCACGGAGGATCTGAATTTCCTCAGAATTGTGGCCTATCCGATGATAAAGGGTTCCGTACAGTTTGTGCTCGACTACCTGGTAAAATCCCCGGAAGGTTTCCTGGTTACCAACCCATCGCATTCACCGGAAAACTCGTTTTTTGTACCCAACTCAGCGACAAAGGAAAAATCCCAACTCTGCTACATGCCTACCGTGGATATCCATATCATCAACGCGTTATTCAACAATTTCACGCATGCAGCGCAAATACTGAAATTGGATCCCGATCTGGTCAAAACTGTAAAGGAAGCGCAAAAACAATTGCCTCCTCTGCAGATAGCAGCCAATGGCACCCTGCAGGAGTGGATCAAGGATTACGCAGAAGTTGAACCGGGCCACAGGCATATGTCACACCTGTTGGGCCTTTATCCCCTCAACCTGATCACACCAAAAGATACCCTCTTCTTCAATGCCGCGAAAAAAACGCTGGAACGTCGTCTGGCCAATGGCGGAGGCCATACCGGATGGAGCAAAGCATGGATCGTGAGCCTTTATGCCAGACTGCTTGAACCCGAAAAAGCAATGGACAACCTGAACGAATTGCTGAGGAAAAGCACCCTCACAAATCTGTTCGACACGCATCCTCCTTTCCAGATCGATGGCAATTTCGGAGGCGCTGCGGCCATTGCCGAAATGCTGTTGCAATCTCAAAACGGGGAAATTGAGTTGCTTCCAGCTCTTCCGGCACAATGGGCCGAGGGATCGGTACATGGATTGCGCGCAAGGGGAGCTTGTACTGTCAACATGGACTGGAAAGCAGGTAATCTGACCAGGGTAAGCCTGTTGTCGGATCATGGAGGCACATTCAACATCAGTTACAAGGGAAAAACGATTCATGTCAAACTGAAAGCAAATGAACCGGTTGAACTGGGTGGCTATTTCAAATTGGTAAAAAAATAAAATTCAATGAGATGAGTAACATGATCAGGGCATTGACCATCGCCCTACTGTTCATTTCAGCAGGATTATCCGGCCAGACCGTTGGGGAAAAATCCCTCGTCAGGCTGAATGTCGACTGGCCAAAATTCATGGCCCGTCACGATCTCATCTGGGATAGGATACCTGCGGACTATTTCGAAGGTGCATTTACCGGCAATGGCATTTTGGGAACCATAATTTTCCTGGATGATTATGAACCCAATACGCTTCGTTTTGAAATTGGAAGAACCGATGTGTATGACCATCGGACACCTACTGCGAGCGCCTACGAAACCAGCAGATTGCCGATTGGCCAGTTGTTGTTGACGCCTGTGGGAGAAATTACAAAGGTCAATCTGCGCACAGACATCTGGAATGCAGAGATACGGGGGGTGGTAACCACAAAGGTTGGTACCATTACTTTCCGCTGCTTCGTCCCATCTGACGAAGAACTGATTGTGGTGAACATGAAAAGTACTGGAAAAGAGGTCAACGCGCAGTTTGCCCTGCGTCCGCAATTGGCCCAAAGTGCAAGGTACATCGCCAAGCGTGCCATGGGACTCGAAAAGAACGTGGAATACAAGCAGAACCCCTATCCTTTTGTCGAAAAAATGGATGGCATCGAGGTGGCCACGCAGCAATTGCTGATGGGTGATGATTACGCCACCGCCTGGAGCAACAAAAAAAACCAGGATGGGTCGCGCACCGTTTTGGTTACCGTCGCCAACCGCTGGGGTAAATACCGGAAGCCGGCTTCGGGTTCGGCTGAGGATGCCGTGGCAACGATCAAAGCCGGGCAAAAAAAGGATTTGGCGGCCATGGAAAAGTCCCACCGCGATTGGTGGCATAAATACTATCCGGCTAGCTTCGCCACATTCCCTGATGCCAGGTTGGAGAGTTTTTACTGGATTCAATTGTACAAACTGGCCAGCGCCACGCATCCAGGCAGACCCGTGATTGACCTGCTGGGTCCCTGGTTCAAGCCCACTTCCTGGCCCCTACTCTGGATGAACCTGAATGTGCAGCTCACCTACTACACTTTGGGCATCACCAACCATACTGACCTCGAAAATAATTTATACCAGTTGCTGGAGCGGCACAAGGACCAGATGATCGAAAACATGCCCGAAGCCTTCAGGAGTGATTGCTCCGGCATCCGAAACCCTGTGCAGTTTGACGATTTGAATGCTCCTCTGTTCCTGTCTGACGACCCGAAAAACGAAAAGGAGCTGAACCTGATCGTACTCCCCTGGCTGATGCAGATGTACTTTCTGCACAACAGGCGAACCATGGATGAACCGGCTCTCCGCGACAACGTTTATCCAATGATGCGCAGGGCTTTCAGCGTGTACCTCCATATTCTTTACAAAGGGGAGGATGGAAAGTATCACATACCCTACACCTATTCGGACGAATACGGCAACGCGAAGGAAACCAGTTTGAATATTGCCCTGGCCAAATGGGGATTCAAAACACTGATTTCCATTGCCGAACGACTCAAAATTGATGATCCATTGCTTCCCCGGTGGAAAGAAACCCTGGACAAAATGCAGGATTACAACACCGACGAGAATGGCATCATGGTAGGCAAGGATGTTCCTTTTGCCAAGCCTCACAGGCATTACAGCCATCTCTTCACGATATTTCCGCTCTACGACATGAATGTGGAAAATGAACCGCAACAGATTCCCCTGATGAAAAAATCAATCCAGCATTATATCGATCTGGATGGCGACAACTGCATCTATAAATTCTCCGGGGCATCGTCCCTGTGGGCAGCCCTCGGCGATGGCGACAATGCCCTGAAGTGGCTGAACAGGTCTTTGGTCCTGCTGCCCCGGTTTGGCGTTCCGCCTTCGAAAGAAAGGATCCCGACAGCCACCCCAAACACCTTTTACAGTGAACGCGAAAACCCGACTTTCGAGTCACCCATTTCGGCCTCCAGAAGTATGCTGGACATGCTGATGCAGGACTGGGGCGGAACCATCCGTGTTTTTCCGGCCATACCAGTAGTCTGGAAAGACGCCTCCTTTCACAATCTGCTTGCCCAGGGTGGCTTCCTGGTAAGTGCTGTCAGGAAGGACGGAAAAACTCAGTTTATACGGATCAGGAGCCTGGCGGGAGAGCCCTGCCTCATTAGAACCGATATGGAGGGAGAGATCAAACTGGAAGGTCCTAAAAGTGCAAATCTTAGTCAGCAAAATGGCATGATCACACTCACGATAGGAAAAGGCGAGGAAGCAGTTCTATATACCGGAAATAAACCGGAAACCTTCACGGTTTCGGCTATTCCGATGAAGCCTGAGCAGGTAAACAGCTGGGGAGTAAAAAACAATAGTCAGTCCAAATAAAACTTTGCAATGAAGATCAATATGCAACAAAAACTGATATTTCTTGCTGTCTTGATTTTATCTGGTATTATCAGCGTGCAGGCACAAAATTCAGTGTTCGGAAAAGGGAAACTTATATACGAAAATCCGCTGGTCCAAAAACAGGATGTTTCTGACTGGATCATGGAGGGTCCCGGTACTGTTGAGTTCAGGGACAACTGGATGGAGATGTATTCTCCGGACAAGAAGTACCATCACGTATTCTGGTGCCCCAAAGAATTTCCGGGCAGTTTTGTTGCAGAATGGGATGCACAGGATCTTGATACAGAGGCCGGATTATGCATCATCTTCTTCTCAGCCAAAGGAAAAAACGGTGAAGATATCTTCGATCCCTCCTTTCCCAAAAGGGATGGAACTTTTGATAATTATACGAAAAGCAAATTTCTGAACTGCTACCACATTTCCTACTATGCCAACGGCAAGGATGACCCCGGAAGGGAGATTTCGCATCTGCGGAAAAATAGCGGATTCTACATGGTGCAGCAAAAGGAACCCGGAATCCCTGTGAAATCCACTGAGGTTCACCACCTCCGGCTTGTGAAGGATGATGCCCGGATCGTAATGTTCGTAGATGACCGCAAAATCATCGACTGGACCGATGACGGTCAAAAATACGGTCCGGTTCTGCAGAGCGGGAAAATGGGGTTCAGGCAAATGAAATGGACCCATTTCAGGTACCGTAATTTTAAAGTATGGAACCTTAACAAGTCTTAATATCCATTGATTGTTAATTATTTATAACGGAATGAGCAAAAATATAAAACTGATTATTACCGCGGGATTCCTTCTTGTCCTGATACTCCTTGTTTTCATACTTAGGGGCGGATCAAAATACGGAGATGTACAACTAAGTCCGGGCAACATAGAAGTTCCCACAGCAAGAACCCTCCAATGGAAAACTCAATCGGTATTTGCTGACAGTATCTGTAATCAGTGGGCCGGAAGATCCATCTCAGATAAATCACTGGATGGCAAGGGGAATGCACCAAGGATCCTGCTGGCGAAGCTATTTATGAAAAAGGATATTCCCGAGGCAAACAAAACCATCCTGAAACTGACAGCATGGGGTGTTTCAGGCACTTCATGGGTCCTGAACAAGAAAGGGGATTACGATTTTTCCATCACCATCTATACCACCATTCTTTATCTTTTTGGTGATCAGCCGGAATTGCTATACCCGGAAACGAAAAAATACATTTTGAATGTCCTGTTGACCGAGGAAGGCAACAAATTCCGCACAAAAGCTCCCCGCACACTGGGTCTCGTGGGTGAGACCGAGAATCATGTGCTGATGACCGAAGGTTCAAAATACCTGAAGAACCAGTGGCTGAGGAACCACGGTAATCAGGATCCGCGATACGACAATGTTCAGAATGGCATGGAGAATCATCTGCTTGATTTTCTTGCAGGGATGAAAACAAACGGATTGTACGAGTTCAATTCACTTCCCTACATTGGATATACCATTACCGCCCTGCTGAATCTCGAAGCCTTTGCCTCCGACAAACTGAAGAAAGAAGCCCGGAATGTACTTGATTATATGAACTGGACCTACGCTTTGGGCAGTTATCAGTTGAAGCATTATCCCCCGATGAGAAGGCGGTACGAAAAGGCAGGTATCACAGATATCACCACCGATTATCAATCCGTATTCATGAAGTCCTGGCTGAGTTTCTCTCCGGTGGCAGAATTCGACAAAAATATTGGCGGCGGAGAGGTACACGCCCTGATGGGTGCCATCATGCCTTACCGTCCTGCAGACAAGGTGGTTGAAATGATCTTTGACAAGGGGAATGGATACTTTGTGAAACTGGGCCACGGACCACAATCTTGTCCGGAAATATTTACTGCCGGAAATCGGTTCCTTCTTTCCGCCGGCGGAGTAAACAGGGGAAAGTTCTCCATCATCGTAGCCCGGCCTGTCACCCTTTTCCTGGATGACCATGCACAAGACCTGTCGGAGACCATTCATCTCGCAGGACCGGGAAGTGATTTCATGAAATGGAACAATACCGGAGTTTATAAGAACCTGGCTTGCGCTGCGGGTCCTGTGGTAATCCCAAGAACTTTTCACCCAGCCGCTAAAAATGATCTCTGGTCAGTTTACACTTCCGGCGACAGTCTGCTAATTGCCGTCCACTCAACTGCTGATTTTGGCGTGATTTCCGTTTTCCGACAAAGCGATGCTGCCAGGCTGCTTACCGAACTGACGAAGGCAAATTCCGATCCGGACAAGCTTAAGACCTCTTTTCAGTTCCCGGAAGGTCCTAAGATTACCTATGATGTACTGGCGCCTGAAGATAAATGGGTGATGGTTTCTGCTGATGGGCAAATGCTCGATCGTGATTTCGACAAATGGCCACTGATAAATAGGGTTTTAAAAAATTAACCGCAGAGAACGCTGAGGAGACGCAAAGAATCGCCGAGATTTTTATGCTCGGATAGCTCTGCGGTCCTCTGCGAAAACTTTGCGACCTCTGCGGTTAAACTTCGATTGGGTATGCTAACTAAATGACAATAGTCTTACGTGACGAGATTATCACAACTGGTCGAAATTATTATCATTTTAAATTTCTCTGAGTTTTAAAAAACTAAATTTAAACCATCTTTAACTGTAAAAGTTCATATGAGGTTAAAAAAGATCGCAATGATTGTGATTCCGGCAGCTCTGTTGTTTCTGGTTTTTAGCAACACACAACTGGATACGTATCTTTTGGGAGAGGCCAGGGGAAATACGGAAGTCCTGCCTGCCAGCACCATTAGGGTACCTGTTACCAGAACCATTGCATGGAACAGCAACTCAGCCTACGCAGACAGTTTATTCCAGTCGAGGGGCAGGGAGCCATTCAGGAACTGGAGTTTTGAAGACAAGATGGATCTTCCCAGGACGCTGCTCGCACATCTCCTGGCCAACAAGAATGTTCCGGAAGTCAACAAGCAGATCATGAACCTGAAACCATGGGGCACTTACGGATCCAAATGGCTGTTCAACCCAAAAGGCGGATATGATTTTTCACTGACTGCCCTGACAACTATTCTGTTTCTGTTTGATGCCAAACCCGAATTGCTCTATCCAGAAACCAGGACACATATAATTGAAGTGCTGCTCAACGACGAAGGCGAAGGATATTCAGAAGCTGTACCGGGCACTCTGGGACGCATCAGGGATTCTGAAAACCATATCCTGATGGCACAGGGTTCGAAATACCTGAAAAATCGCTACAGAATGTTGCACGGGAACAGGGATGCCAGGTACAACAACGAACTGAACGGGATGGAGACGGGAATTCTGGACAAACTCAATGAGTTGTCCCGGATTGGCCTCTACGAATTCAATTCAGTTCCCTACCTCGGATATACCCTTGCCGCTCTGTTAAACCTGGAGGCCTTCGGCTCAGTGAAAGTTCAAAAGGCTTCACGCGAGGTTCTGGATTACCTCTGTTTCAGTTATGCACTCGGAAGTTACCAATTTAAATATTATCCGCCTTTTCGCAGAAGATACGAACGCGCCAAAAACACCTCACTTGCAAAGGACTACCAGACGGTTATGATGAAAACTTGGTTGAGTTTTCATCCGTCTATCAAATACATCGATCAAACTGGGAAAGGAGAAAGCCATGCGCTGATTGCCGCCTGCATGCCCTACCGCCCAGCCGACGAGGTTGTCAGCCTGATTTTCAATAAATCGCGGGGCTATTTTGTCAAAATGGGACATGGCAGCAGTGCCTCCCCTGAAATTTATTCTGCCGGCCAGGGTTATTTACTCAGTGCAGGTGGGGTTAACAGGGGACAAAAATCGAACATCGTGGCCCGTCCGGTCTGCCTTTTTATTGATGATGATGCCGGTGAGTTAGCCGATGTGATTCACATCAACGGAAAAGGACAAGATTTCATGCAATGGAACAATACAGGTGTTTACAAGGATTTTGCCTGCTCCAATGGTCCCGTTGTTGTTCCCGAAAAGTTCAAGCCTGTGGCTCAAAATAACCTATGGAAGATCTATCAGATCAGTGACAGTCTTCACTTCGCAGTTCATTCCGGAGAGAACCTTGGAATAATTTCGGTTTTCGTAAACAGGAAACCGGCAGAACTCGCGGATGAATTGCTCAAAATCAATCCGGATGCAGATCTGCTGAAAACGACATTCCAATTTCCTGGCGGAAGCAGGATTTCGTATGATGTAAATGCCCCGAAAAATAAATGGACTATTACTTCTGTTGACGGACAACTGCTGGATCGTGATTTTGATCAATGGCCATTGATTAGCGGTGATTTAAACAATAAAAAATGGTATTAAGATCAATTTTATAGGAGGATAAAACATGAGAAAACCGATTCTGATTCCTATAATGAAGCTGCTTTTATTGATGTCCCTCTCTATTTTTAGTTGCCGGGAAGAGGTGGTTATCAACAAGACTCCCGGTATCAACAATTCGAACCATCCACAGGTAGCCTACTGGTTTCTTACTCCGGAAATTCTTGTCAACGACAAGTACCTGGCCGATCTGGATTACATGATCGATCATACGCTTTTCGATTTCATCTTCCTGGATGCCCGCAACGGTTGCAGTTTCGACAATGTAGAGGTGATGCATCCGGTCATGGAAAAAATTGTTGCTCTTGCCCACAAAAGGAACATTAAAATAGGGTATCGCGCACAGGTGAAAGGAGACAAACGTGAGCATGAGGAGAGTACCGAACGCTTTATCGCTGAAGCCGAAACAACGCTTGATCACTCCGGAAACGGCAACTGTTCCCTGGATGCATCGTTTGTTCGTTCTGGTGGATCCCGGATAAAAGATGTCTATAAAGTTTTCCTGTTTAAAAAAACAGCAGATGGTTTTTACGATCCCTCTTCCTGCCGGGAAACAACAGATTACAATTTTTCGGTCGAAGATCAGACCGTGCATGTAAATATAAAGGCAGGAAAGGAGATGGGCGACTATACCGCTTATGTGATGGCCCAGTTTTATTTCAGCAAATTGAGTAACCATAGCGCTGAGTCTGCAGAAGGTGTCATCAATTTTATCAACATGTATGCCGATATTCCATTCGATGGAGTCATGCTGGATGAATATGGAAACGCACAGGTTTTGCCCCCTTGGAAAATAATGTTTAAATGGGGGAATTTCCGCCTCCGCAGCTATTCCCTTCCTATGGCCAAAGAATTGGAAAACCGAACCCGAGTGCCAGCCTTCCAGACACTTTTTGATATGCGTTATGCTCCTGCCGGGAAACCGGAAGTGAGGATAAAAGCCATCAATGCCTACATGGACCTGATGCGTGAAGGAGCCATGCACGTAGAGAATGCCATGTACAAACGGGCCAAAGAGGTTTATGGTCCCAATTGTTTCATTGCAGCCCACAACACCTTCCACAATTCGCTCATCAACGACGAAATTTGGGCTACCGGACTTAAATGGTGGTCGATTCCGCGGGATTGCGGATTCACAGACGAGAAAACACCTCTGCCGACCCAAATGGGAATTGCCATGTCATACCCGGCAAATGCAATGTACAACATGTATTACGATGGCAATATCGGACATTTTGTTACAAAAACCCTGACTGATTTACGTTACGGTATCCGGACTTTTTATCACGCGTTTAACGATAGGCAATGGGGCATTGGCCTGGAAAAACCGGAGGCAATCAACGCCATCAATCCGGTTGAAAACTGTGCACGGTTAATGAACCGGTTTAATCCGGCATTGCCCGAAATTAAATTGTTGATAATCTTTGGCAATGAAGCACTGCAGAACTGGTATCCTGACCATGCTGACCGTGGCAGTTATGACATCAACGACCGGCTTAAAATTGAAGAAAGGTCGGTCAAAATCTGGGAGGCAGGCTACCTGAATGCGCTGGTACCAACAGATTTGATATCCAGTGGAAAACTAAGCCTTGATTCAGTTGGAAAACCGATTCTCTGTGGGCACAGATTCGATGCAATCATCTTTCTTTACCCACAGTATTCAAAAGAATCAACACTGAAATTTCTGGAGGAGTATGTAAACAAAGGCGGAAAATTAATGGTGGAAGGACAGGCCACGTATGATTTTGAAGGAAATGACATCACCGGCAGGATGAAAAACATTTATGCCAAATCCATGGAAAAGAAATTCTCAATCCGAAAAATTTCCAATCTGGGAATAAGCAAAAACGCAATTCCCGGTGGATGCAAAAACGAGGACGGTTCCTATGTTTTCACGGACATCAAATCGCTAAGAAACAACAATTCAATCACATCCGAAATCAACGTGAAAGGGGATGTATATTCCGCAGATTACACAGGGTTTTTTGCAAT
This sequence comes from uncultured Bacteroidia bacterium, assembly GCA_903902325.1. GTDB lineage: Bacteria > Bacteroidota > Bacteroidia > Bacteroidales > Prolixibacteraceae > CAINVV01. The sequence goes on along the minus strand of CAIUUO010000154.1, from coordinate 30,535 downwards.
CTCAGCCGATCCTGTGGACGGACTTATAAAGATAACAGGTTCCGGATTGAGGGAAGTGCGGAAAAATGGCGTCATTATATTGAAACTGAACCATCCGGCAGATATTTATGCGGAAAAGCAAAACGATATTTTCCGGATCACAATTGCCGGTCAAACAGTAACAAATCAATTATTAATTAACAAACTAAATTGAACTCATGAATACTCCAAATCCCTATCTTCTGCTGATGCTTTCAGCTCCGGCTCTTGCTTTCGGCCAGGGCAAAAATGACAAGCAACCCAAACAGGAAAACAGACCCCCGAACATCGTCTACATCCTGACCGACGATCTGGGCTATGGAGATGTGACAGCCTACAATCCGCAGGCAAAAACCAGCACACCCAATTTGGATCGTCTGGCCTCACAGGGTATTCGTTTCACAGATGCCCATTCAACATCTGCAGTTTGCACACCATCCAGGTATGGCATCCTGACAGGGCGCTACAGCTGGAGGACTCCCCTGAAATCGGGAGTTCTGAATGGTTACAGCAAATCCTTGATAGAGACCAACCGAACAACTGTTGCCTCCTTCCTGAAAAGCACCGGATATACCACCGCGGTAGTCGGGAAATGGCATCTCGGCCTCGACTGGGTGCGGAACCAGGGAAGCAAAACCAGTGAATCCAAAAAGCCCGTCGATGAGAATTCCGCCATCATCGAAACGGTCGATCCATCCAGTCTGGATTTTCTGGTTCCGCCAACCGATGGGCCACTGAAACACGGCTTTGATTATTCTTTCATCCTTCCGGCATCCCTCGACATGCCTCCCTACTGTTTCCTCGAAAATGACAATCTCACTTCCCCTTTGTCGGACCAGACTCCGGGCAGCAATCCTGACAATGGGACTTCGGGTGCATTCTGGAGATCCGGGTTAATGGCAAAAGGGTTTGAATTTGAACAGGTAACCCCAACCTTCGCGCAGAAAGCCATCGCATTTGTCAAGAAACAGTCATCCTCCAAAAAACCATTTTTCCTTTATTTGCCTTTCCCATCCCCGCATACGCCCTGGCTGCCCTCAAAAACTTTCAGGGGGAGTTCCAAAGCAGGAGAATACGGCGATTTTGTGAACATGGTGGATGCCGAAGTTGGCAAGGTTCTGCAGGCTCTGAAAGAAGCTGGACTCGATGATAACACCATCGTATTCTTTACCAGCGACAATGGTCCGTTCTGGCATACCGAATTTGTTGACAGGTTTGACCATCATGCGGCATATATCTACCGCGGGATGAAAGCCGATGCTTATGAGGGAGGCCACAGGATCCCGTTTATCGTTAGGTGGCCCCAGAAAATCAAAGCCGGCAGTGTCTGCGACCAGACCATCAACTTGACTGGTTTACTGGCAACCTGTTCCGATATTGTAAGCAGGAAACTGGCTACCAACGAAGGAGAGGACAGCTTCAGCATCCTGCCCCTGCTCCTTGGAAAAAACAGCGATTATGTCGGACCTGAAGCGCTGATCCAGCATTCCTCCAGAGGTTACTTTGTCGTCCGTCAGGGAGACTGGAAACTGATCCTGGGATTGGGATCCGGAGGCTTTTCCAAGCCTGAACTTGTTCAGCCCAAACAAGGGGAAGCTACCGGCCAACTGTACAATCTGAAAGACGATATCGCCGAAACAAAAAATCTTTGGATGCAGTTTCCCGGTAAGGTGAAAGAAATGAGCGATATTCTTAAAAAATACCAGACCAGTGGGAGAAGCCGGAAATAAAAATGAAAAATGAAAAATGAAAAATGAAAAATTTTAATAAATTTCTCAGAATCAAAAGGATTATAGTTAACCTTTTGCTGTTTTTTTCTGCTTTTTCGGGTTCTGCCCAAAAAAGTCTTCGCCCTGTGGATCTTGTTTATCCCCAGCTTGACAGCGAAAATTCCCGGTGGATTTTCTTCTCCTCTGCCAGCCGCCCATTCGGAATGGTCAACCTGTGTCCGGATAACCGGATCAACGGTGACTGGGGCAGCGGATACCATTATGAGGTTGATACCATCAAAGGCTTTAGTCACCTGCACGAATGGCAGATTTCCGGACTGCTGGTCATGCCCGTTACCCTTCCTTCAGCGGGAAAGGAATCCCTTTTTACGGATTTTTCCTCCACCTTTTCCCATGCAAACGAAACGGTCAAACCCGGATACCACGCGGTACTCCTGGATCGCTATTCCGTCAATGCCGAGCTGACCTCGACCTCGAGGGTTGGGTTTCATCGCTACAAATACCCCGCAAATTCCAATCCGGCCGTCTTGATTTACCTCAACGGAGAAATCGGTCCCTGCATCAACAAGGAGGGCACCCTGGAAAAAACCGGCCCGAGGAGCCTGAGAGGCAGCGTTGTCAATGCCGCCACCCGCAGAAGAGTGAAGGATTTCAATGTATTCTTCGAGATCGAATTCAATGCTGACATTAAGAATGTTGAAAAGGATCCAAAAACAGGCAATTATCTGGTTTCTTTCGATTTACCTTCCAAACATCTGCTCATGAAGGCAGCCCTTTCCTACACTTCGGAGGAGAACGCAGCCATCAACATGAAAAGTGAACTCCCGCACTGGGATTTCGACAAAGTTGTGAATGAATCCAGTGAAGTATGGAACAGTATGCTATCCAGAATTCGGATTGAAGGCGGAACCAAACAGCAGCAGCAACGCTTCTACACGGATCTCTACCATTCCATTTTAGGAAGAAGGACCATCAGCGATGCCAATGGCGCCTATCCCGACCATACTGGAGACAAATTCCGTGTGAAGCAAATCCCCTGCGACAAAACGGGAAAACCCCTCTTCAACCAATACAATTTCGATGCCTTCTGGGGTGCCCAATGGACACTGAACACCTTGTGGGACCTGGTTTATCCTGAAATCGCCGAAGAGTTTGTGCATTCCATGATGCAGTATTACCATGATGGCGGTATAATTCCGCGTGGTCCGGCCGGCGGCAATTATACCTTCGTCATGACAGGCGCCTCCACCACTCCGTTCATCGTCAGCGCATGGCAGAAGGGAATCGTAAAGGAAGACGGCGAAGAGATCTACCAGGCATTGAAGAAGAATCACATGCCCGGTGGAATCATGGAAAGGGCCGGTTATGAGTTTAAGACAGCAGTTGGCGGCGGTTTGAAATACTACATCGCGAAGGGATATGTCCCCTACCCGATTCCTGATAAGAATGATGGGTTTCACCAGGACGGAGCCGGAATGACGCTTGAATATGCTTACCAGGACTGGACCCTGGCACAAATGGCAAAAGCGCTCGGACACACCCAAGATTACAACTATTTTATCGGACGCTCCCAAAATTACAAGAACCTGTACGATCCTGAATCCGGATGGATCCGGCCAAAAAATCTGGAAGGGAAGTGGAAGACCCCCTTCGATCCCTACCAGACAAACAACGGTTTCATCGAGGCAAATTCGGCCCAATCCACCTGGTTTGTACCACAAGACCTGCCCGGTCTGGCGAAACTGATGGGTGGCAATGTGGCAGCCATTAATAAACTGGAACAATGCTTTGTTACGGCTAAAGAGTTGGGATTCACCTCCGGAAAGTCGCACGACAAGGAACTTCAGGAAAAATTCAGCAGGATCCCCATCAATTATGGCAACGAGCCTTCCATCCAGACTGCATTTGTCTTCAACCTTCTTGGAAAACCAGAGCTGAGTCAGTTCTGGTCACGCGAGGTCGTCAATGCCGCATTCAGCGGGCTTTCACCGAAGACAGGATATAACGGAGACGAAGATCAGGGACTGATGGGAACCCTCGCCGTTCTCTACAAAATCGGATTGTTTCAGATGAATGGAGGCACAGAGGCCAATCCCGTATACCAGATCGGAAGTCCTATCTTCGACCGGATTAGTATTGAACTCAATCAGAAATACTATCCCGGAAAATCGCTGACCATTCAAACCATAGGCAACAGCGACAAAAACAGGTATGTTCTCTCTGCGGACCTAAACGGCAAACCTGTGAGTTCAACGGGCATCAACCACAATGATCTGGTGAAAGGGGGTATTTTAACCCTGAAAATGGGCATCCCATCGGGCCAGACAAAATGAAAAGCTTATTGACGTTGTTGTTCCTGTTGCTGTTGATGGGGTTTCGTTCAGATGCCCGTACAATTCGCCTTAACCGACTCAAATCGCCGGTTCTCTTTCTGGGAAACGAACATACCGCCTACCGGGATCCAGCAGTCCTGTACCAAAACGGCAAATTTTTTCTTTTCATGACTTTGGTCGAAATTGAACCCGACGGATTCATTTACATGTACATAGCCGCCACGAAAAGCAAGGATCTGATGCATTGGTCGCCCCTCACAAAGCTGACTCCCAGGGACCAGAACCTCAACTATTCGAGTCCGGGGAATGTGATCCGCTTTCACGATGAATGGCTGTTATGCATTCAGACCTATCCCCGACCTGGATACACAATAAAACAAATGCCGGGATATGGAAACAAGGACGCCAGATTATTTATCCTGCGAAGCAAAGACTTGGAAAACTGGAGCGAACCGGAACTTCTGAAGGTGAAAGGTCCCAATGTAGCTGTCGCAGATATGGGAAGAATGATCGATCCCTACCTGCTGGAAGACAAGGATGATCCGGGTAAGTACTGGTGCTTTTTCAAGCAAAACGGCGTAAGCATGTCGTATACCCGTGATTTTATTAACTGGACTTATTCCGGGCATACAGAATCAGGTGAGAATGTCTGCGTACTGACCGACAACAACGATTACATCCTGTTCCATTCACCTCCAAACGGGATCGGTATCAAAAGATCCAAGGACCTGAAGACCTGGTACAACTGGGGTGACCTGATTACCCTTGGTCAGGCCGGATGGCCGTGGGCAAAAGGTCGCATCACCGCGGGTGCAGTGATCAGGTTATCAAATAATCCGAAGGCCAGATACCTGATGTTCTTTCATGGCTCCGGTCCGCTGAAAGAAACAGAGGGTGATTTTGACAAGAACGCATCCGTCGGAATGGCCTGGAGCAACGACCTGATCAACTGGGAATGGCCTGGATGCAAGAAATAAAAAAAGCCCTGACGATTAAATCAGGGCTTTTTTATACAATTTCAAACTGTTAATTAAACAGGTATTTGATACCGAACATCATCTGCCATCTTGAACCAAGACCCGTTGAGTTTTGGTAAGGTTGTGTAAATGGTGTGGTGCCTGTCTGGAATGGGAAGGAGTAGGAAGGAGTTTTTCCGTCAGCCATTAAACCCTCATATTTCAGGATGTTTGTAGCTGTTGGAATTTTGACTACGCCCCAATCCCTGTTAATAAAGTTTCCGGCATTAATCAAGTCCAATGACAACTTCACTCCATGAGATTCCTTGCCAAATTTAAGTTTTACATCTTGTGTAACATTTAAATCCAGTTTACTGAAGTAAGGTGACACAGCTGCATTTCTTTTGGCATATTCGCCTCTGTGTGTATTCAGGTAAGTTGAATTGGAAATGAATGCGTCCAATTGTGACCAGATTTGAGCCGGAGTTCTTGTATCAGTAACACCCGTTGTACCAGTTCCTGAACCGCCTGAGCCTACTTTTACCAGGTTGATATCCGCTGCAGTATTTGGAATATACATCAGGTCATTGCCACTGTTGCCATCACCGTTCAAGTCACCATTGATAACATAGGAAGATGTACCATTGTTCGCCAATTCATAGATTGCACCGATGGTTGTTGAAAGATTTTTTCCTTCATTAATCTTATATGCAAAGTTGGCAATGACCCTGTTCGGCTGGTAATAAGAGGCATATCCTAAATTAGCAGCATTGGGGTCCTGGTTGGAAACAGCTGCAGCACTCCATAATGAAGAGGCTGTTGAACCTCCTTCTGCCGTATTCTTGGATACTGAATGGGTGTATGCTATACCATAGGATATATTTTCAGTGTTCCTTTGAACTTTAAAGGTCAACGTGTAAACAAAGCCCTGATTGGTATTGCTCATTAAAATGGCATTGCCAATATTGGGATTTGCCAACGTCGTAGTACCAGCACCGTAATAATATTTGTTGGTATTTGCAACAGAAGTCAAGAAACGTGTTCTTGCATCAACACCTGCTAAAGAATAACCATTTTCTTCATTCAAGTTGATATTGGAATAATAAACTGCATTGATATCCTTGGTATAAGTATATTCAGCGCCTACTAACCAACCTCCATTTAGTTTTTTATCAACAGCCAAAGAGGATTTCCATGCAGTAGGATATTTAAAATTATTAGCAACCAAAGCCGTACTGTAAGAGGAATTGGCCGCTCCAGCTGTTGGCCTGAAAGCGTTGGGATCAACATTAAATGCCGTTTTGTTGGCAGCGTTGGTGAATGAACCAAATTGAATACCGTTGTTGGATGCCTGGTTGGAAATCCAGACGAATGGCGGAGGTCCGGCAAAAATACCTGTACCACCTCTGACCTGCAATGATTTATCGCCTTTAGGATTCCAGTTGAAACCCAATCTTGGTGAAATAATGATGTTGTTCATTGGGGCATCACCAATATTATAGGTTACACCATTCTTGAACTTCAGTGCATCAAAGTAGGGGTTATCGGTCATAGCCTGTTTGTAGAAGGTCTCATCAAGCCTCAACCCATATGTAAATGTAAAATTATTTGTGACTTTCCATTTATCCTGGACGAACTGGGATAACTCTGTTGAACCGGCATAGGCCCATGGGAATTCACCACCGGGTAATGCAGAATATTGCAGGTAATAGGATTTAGCATTTGCAGTTCCATATTTTGCTGAATTGTAGAAATCAGTTAAACTGTTGAACTGGTAAACGCCTTGATAACCGGGTGCAAAAGCGTTTTGATATTTCTTCAGTGAATTTTGAGTACCAATGGTTATTTCATGTGCACCTTTATAATAGGTAAAGATGTCATTCAATTGATAAACGGTCGTATTCAGTTTGTTGTTGTATGTGTACATTTCATACCCAAAAGTGGTATAAATGTTGCCGTTATTTAAAATATCAACCAATGGCATTGTTGCACTTTCGGAGTGAGGGGCACGGAAATCTTTCAATGCCGTAAACCCAACTTGCAATTTGTTTGACATCTTATTGCTGAAGCGGGTATTTAACTCAGCAATTAAAATGTTAAAGTTGTTGTTAATTACATAACCACTACCAAAGAAGGGCATAGAATAAGTCCCTGGCTGTCCGCCTGTTGTCTGTCCGGTACCCGGTCTTGATGTAGATGCAAACTGGTCGGCAGAAGATTTCAGGTAATTATACTTTAAGGTAAAAGTGTTCTTGGCATTGATGTTCCAATCCAGTTTTGCCGTAATCTTATCGGAGTAAGTTTTGAAAGTGTAACCCTGAAATGCGCCTGGATCATATCCATACTTGCTTTTTAAGAAACTGGCTAAAACCGTTAAAGTATCAGCATTTGCCTGAGAATAGTTTCCACCGGCAGCGTGAGATGCATCTGAAGCCAACAAGGAAGTTGCCGGAGCGTCTTGCCTTACTTGCTCTGCACTTACGAAGAAGAACAACTTGTTTTGAATAATTGCTCCACCTAAACTAAAGCCTCTGATCTTATAATCGAAAGGCGTTTTTACAACAGAGGTTGGTCCAACATTGTAACCAAGATAGTTCTCATTTCTTGAATACTGGTAAATGCTGCCTTTGAATGTGTTTGTACCACTTTTAGTTACAGTATTGATACCTGCTCCGGCAAATCCGCCCTGTTTTACATCATAGGGAGATACGTTAACCTGAATTTCTTCGATAGCGTCCAATGAAATTGGTTGTGCAGATGTTTGTCCACCAAGGATTGAAGATAATCCAAATGAATTGTTAAAGTTGGCTCCGTCAACTGTCATGTTGTTGTATTGGTTGCTTCTGCCACCCACATTCAAACCATTTGAAGTTGGCTCCAATTTTACAAAATCCTGAATTGAACGGTTAATGGTTGGTAAACGATCAACCTGGGTTCTGGTAATCAATTCCTGTGAACCCATTCTTGAACTGTTGAAGTTCTTGTCATTGGTAGACTTAACAACAATTTCACCCAACATCGTAGCAGCATCTGTTAGTGTAAAGTCTTCCTTGTAAACCTGACCCAAATTCAAAAATATATCACCTCTTGTTTCCGGTTTGTAACCTACAAAAGAAGTTGTAATCGTATATGGTCCGCCAATTTTCACGTTGGGCAAATTGTAACGACCGTCTGAACGGGTCGTTGTCATATACTTGGTACCTGTTGGTACGTGGACCGCAGTTACGATCACATTTGGGATCGGAGAATTTTTTTCTGAAATTGTACCTGAAATTTCAGAGGTAGTTTCCTGTGATTTTGCCATTATTGAAAATAATATAAGCACAACCACTAACATCACTCTTTTTAATCTTTCCATACTTCGTTGTTGTTTTTATTAATTGTTTCTAAAAAAATTCGAAAAAACGGGGTGTAAAAAATCTTTGGCATGTGAATAATCTATCTCTATTCAGGTAGGAAACAGGTAGTTAAAAGATTTCCAAGTAACTACTAAACTACAGCAAGAATGCCAAATAAACCATGCTGAAGTTTTGTGTAATTATACTGATTATAATTTTAATGGTTAACAAATAATCTGACTTTTAATCATTTTTTAACATCTCCGAAATAACTTTGTAACAATATTGATTTCGCCCTCCTTTTTGAATGAATCAGGACCAATTGCCTCATTCATTTTTTGAAAGAAATGAATGGTAACAGTTCTCTGTCTTTTCAATTTTTAATTACTCCGTGGTGCGCCATCAGAATATATTTGAAGGACTTAAGATCAGGAATGGCCTTAATCGACTCTATTTGTTGCGCCGTATTCATATTAAACTTATCAACAAAATGCTCAGCCTTGCCATTGACCACGACCAAATTGTCTCCGGTTACCAGGTAATCATCGTTGATGATAAAACAAACTGAACCGGGAGTATGACCCGGTGTATGGATGATTCTGATTCTTAAACCATCAATGATCAGGGTATCTTTGCTGTTGAAAAGCTGATACGGACCATATTTCCACTTTGTTTTAAATGGCCCCATCTTGGCGGTTTGCCCATTGATCATTTGCTCTTCATCCTTATGCATGTAGATCTTCGGATTGGTAAAAAGACCCAGGGAACCGGTATGGTCGCCGTCCGTGTGGGTCAGTAGAATGGTGGTGATCTTTTCAGGAGCGATTCCCAGTTTCTTTAGTTCAATGGCGAAGTTCTCCTTGCCGAATCCGGCATCAACCATCAAATAGTTCTGCTTTCCCTTGAAAATATAGGAATCGACAAACCTGTCCTTTACTACAAAGACGGAATCATTGATCGCCGCAGTTTCAGCCGGAGTCATTTTTCTGGTTGTCAATAGAAAGCTGATTAAGAATACTACTGCCGCGATGACTGCCAAACCCAGTAGAATCCCTATCCCCCAAAGTGTCCTTTTTATAATTTTTTTCATGATCCAGATTTATTTTATTGAACATTAAAGACATTTCAATTTCCAGGTAATCGCTTCATGATAGCATATTTACTCTACTCTTTAGCCCTTCGACAGGCTCAGTGAGCATCAAGATGCTCTCTCACAGTCCCCAAGTCCCATAGTCTCCCGGTCCTTTCCTGGTCCTCCCTTCGTCCTGTCTTACTCAAAATTCACATCAATCACCATAATCTCCGATTTCCCTGTTGTACGTACTGGCGGACCCCAAAGGCGTATCCCGCTTGTGACGAAAAAGTTTGTTTTCCCGATTTTCTTATAACCCCAGGTCAACGGGTACATCGATTTTAATATCAGGTTGACAGGGAATAATTGTCCGTTGTGTGTATGACCAGAAAGCTGAACATCCACCGTCGTTTTGCTGACCTCCTCCAATTCAGTTGGTCGATGGTCTATCAGGATGACAGGAAACGAATCATTAACGGATTTCATCAGTTCTCCAATATTTTTTCGTCTGCTGAAATGGCTGTCGTATCTCCCAAGAAGATTAAATGAGCCGTTAATCACAACATTTGAATCACAAAGAAGCTTCATCCCGGCCCTGTCAAAAAATTGTCCCTTGTCCTGTCTGCCATAAAATTCATGATTTCCAAACACAGCATAGACGCCATATTTTGGATGAATAGTTCTGAAAATTTTCTCAAAACTATGCAGACTTTCATCTTCCCTGTTTCCTTCCACGATATCTCCGCCGAAAATCATCAGATCAGGTTGAATAGTCTCAATCTGTTGGGCAAATCTTTCCACATAATGACTATCGACTCCTTTTTTCAGGTGAAAATCTGCCACAAATGCAATCTTCAGGTGTTTGATCCTGGACGACTTCCCGGGTACATCAATCTGGTAAGTTGATGTTTGAATATTGTTGAAGTTTATTACACCGGCAATCACAACCAGGCAAGGCAAAAGCAGGACCACGGAAAGGCCTGTCAGTTTAAATCCGGCGCTTTTTAACTTTTCGGATGATATGAATTTAAATATTCTGTTAACTAGAAGGAAGAGATCAAACGTTAGCAGCGAAAGCGTCAGATAGAGATAATATGCCAGAAGATAATTGGCCGCCACAACCAGAATCCCGGAGTTGCCACCCGACAAAATATTGACCAAAGGAAAGAATACGGCGATGAACAAATAAATCAAAACAAAATATAACCTGTATTTCCTGCTGAAAAACAATTTTCCCAGGCGAAGGAAAATATAGATATTCGGAAGTATGTAAGCAAGCAGGATAATGGGAAGAAACATAATACCCGGATTCAGGATTTGGACAGGAAAGATACCGGAAATTTTAAATATTTTTATCAAACATTAATCATCTAATCAAATGTTTAAAAAATTACTGCCTGTTGCCTTGATTCTCCTCTTTTCAGCCGGATGGATGACAGCCAAAGAGAAAGCTGTTCCACTGAAAAAGTTCAAACAGACCGACATCGGAAATCCTGCAATCGCCGGGTCTTCCCTCATACAAAATGATGGTATTCAAATTTTTGCCGGGGGAGCCGATGTGTGGGGTGTCAAAGACCAGTTCCATTTTTCCTGGATCGAACAATCAGGGGATTTTGATCTGGTTGCCCGGATTGAGAGCCTTTCTGCACCGCACATGTATACCAAAGCGGGATTGATGGCGCGTGAAGATCTTTCCGACAATAGCCGCCACATCTTTTTCCAGGTATTTCCCGACAACAAGCCAAGAAATAAGAATAATGGCGGATTTGAATTCCAATACCGGGCCGAAAAGGCTGGAGAAATGAAGGCCATCTATCCTGCCAGCTCCGTCGGAACACCTCCATTTCCGGTGAGCTACCCAAATACATGGATCAGACTGAAACGTTCGGGAAATGAATTCACTGGGTTCTGCAGCACGGATGGCAAAACCTGGAAAATCTATACCAATTTTAAACTCGACTTGTCCAAAAAAATATACCTGGGACTGGCAGTTACTTCCCACAATGTGAAGGAGTCTGTGAAAGCGGTATTTAAGGATATTTCAATGATTAAATAATTTGACTTCAGGATTTCAAAATATATGCCATGAATAAAGCCAATCTGTTTTCTGCGCTGGGTTTATGCACTATCGGGTTGGTGCCTGCGTGCCAGGGACAAACAGTTCAGAAGCAAAAACCCAACATCATCTACATCCTGGCCGATGACCTGGGTTATGGGGATCTTAGCTGCTACGGACAAAAGCATTTTCAAACGCCCAACATCGACAAGATGGCCCGGGAGGGGATGCTTTTCACAAGGCATTACGCAGGCTGCACCGTTTGCGCGCCGTCGCGCTCTTCACTGATGACGGGTCTGACTACCGGGCATACGCCTGTTCGCGGAAACCTTGAGATGACGGAGGAGGGGCAATGGCCACTTCCGGCAAACACCATTACCATTCCGAAACTGTTAAAGGAAGCCGGATATGTAACCGGAGCCTTCGGAAAATGGGGATTGGGTTATCCCGGCTCAGAGGGTGATCCCAACAAACAGGGTTTCGATGAATTCTACGGTTTCAATTGTCAGCGCATGGCCCATAATTACTATCCTGATCATCTCTGGGACAACCAGAAAAAAGAGACTCTGCAGGGCAACACCGGAAATAAATTTGAACAGTATGCACCCGAACTGATCCACAAAAGAGCGCTTCAGTTTATGGAAAGAAACAGGGATAAACCCTTTTTCATGTATTATCCTACCACCATCCCCCATGCAGAGTTGATGGTACCAAAGGAGTATCTGGAAAAATACCGGGGGAAATTTCCTCCTGAAAAGCAATTCCAGGGAACTGACTTTGGAGGCAAGAATTTCAGACAGGGACCCTATGGCTCCCAACCTGAAACGCATGCCGCATTTGCCGCAATGGTAACCCTGCTTGACGAAAAAGTGGGTGAAATTTTCGCCAAGTTGAAGGAATTGGGACTTGAAAAAAACACGATTGTACTTTTCAGTTCAGACAACGGTCCCCATTTGGAAGGTGGCGCAGATCCCGACTATTTTGACAGCAATGGCCCGTTGAAGGGTTATAAAAGAGACCTCTACGAAGGAGGAATCCGCGAACCAATGATTGCCTGGTGGCCAGGAAAAATCAAAGAGGGATCTACCTCAGACCATATTTCCGCATTTTGGGATGTGATGCCTACCCTCAACGAAATTGCAGGCATAAAATCCTCCGGAAAAATCGACGGCATTTCATTTCTGCCTACCCTGCTTGGAAAAGAGGGTCAGAAAAACCACGAAACCCTCTACTGGGAATTTCACGAACTTAACGGCAGACAGGCTGTTTTAAAGGGGAACTGGAAACTGGTCAGATACCAGGTACTGATACCAGCGAAAATAACCACTGAACTGTACGACCTAAAAACTGATTTGGGCGAAGAAAAAAATGTGGCAGACAAACATCCTGAAATAGTAAATGAGTTGTTGAACGTGATGGTCCAATCAAGGACACCATCTGATGCCTTTAAATTTCAGGTGACTAAATAATTAAGAGTTTCCTTTCGATCAATCCAATGTTTTTCATCTTCTATTTGCACAAATATTTAATAACGCTTATACTACAATCAATGGATATTCGATTTTTGCTTATTTTTTCCTTGCCGATATTAATGGCCTGTTCCGGTAAACCGGTCAACAAGTCACAAACCGTTGTTGAAAAAGGAATTCCTGTCGACCAAAATGCGATAGTTCAATCCACTGCAAAACGTGAAATGGTGTTTTTTCAGGGAGGCTTTTTTATGATGGGTACATCCAACGGCCCCATCAAGGAAAGACCTACCCATAAAGTGGAGGTAAAGTCCTTTAAAATAGACAAATCTCCGGTAACGGTGGCAGATTTCAGAAAATTTATTGAGGCCACAGGATACAAAACCGACGCGGAAAAATTTGGAGATTCCGGAGTCTTTGATTTCAACAAATCGGGCTGGACTTTGCAGCCGGGTGCCAACTGGCAATATCCTCTCGGCAAAAACACCGCAAAAGCTGAAAATGACCATCCCGTCACGCAGGTAAGCTGGTATGATGCAGCGGCCTATGCAGCATGGGAAGGAAAGCGTCTCCCCACAGAAGCAGAATGGGAATATGCGGCAAGGTGCGGAGGGAAAAGCAAATCCCGTTTTAGTTGGGGCAATAGTCTGATTGTGGATGGCAAATACATGGCCAATGTCTGGCAGGGTAATGATCTTCAGGCCAAACAGGGAGCCGATGGCTTTGTCCTTACTTCTCCAGTTGGGTTTTACGGGGAGAACCAGTGTGGACTGACAGATATGGGCGGTAATGTTTGGAACTGGTGCACAGATGTTTACACACTTTATCCGGGCAATAATTCTCCTTTTCAGGCTAACCCGGATTTGAAGGTAATAAGGGGTGGCTCATTCTTTTTTGACGAGAACGGGGAGAGCAGTTTCTCAACAACCGGCAGATCCTCCAATACACAGGAAACATCCTTGTTCAATACAGGATTCAGATGTGCGGCTGATGGCGTGGAGTCAGTTAAAGAGGGCAAATAAATTTCAATGACTTTTTTGGCTAACCGATGTCAATTGGTTAACTTCGGCATCGCGATAAACAAATACTATTTTCTCATTTTTCACACCTTAAGGGTATAAAATTCAAATCATGAAGCGAAACATTTTTCTGACCATCACATTATTTGCAGCGATGTTAATTGCGGCTCCTGCTTTTTCACAAGGGCTAAATCAACTTACAAAAAAAGAGAAGAAGGAGGGTTGGGCCCTTCTGTTCAACGGAAAAGATTTCAGCGGCTGGAGACAGTGCAACGGAACTGCCATGCCCACAAACTGGGTGATCGAAGACAACGCTATGAAGGTTTTCACCGCCCCTGATAAAAAACCAGGACAGGGTTCCAACGGGGATATCCTTGTCCCTGGCAAAAAATACAAGAACTTTGAACTTACCGTCGACTGGAAAGCCAGCAAAATGGCTAATTCAGGTATCTTCTACTATGTAAGGGAAAAACCGGGCGAGCCAATTTATTATGCTGCTCCCGAAGTTCAGGTACTCGACAACGTCGATGCAACAGACAACAAACTGGCCAACCACCTTGCCGGTTCCTTGTACGATCTGCTGCCTTGCGATCCCAAAACAGTGCATCCTGCGGGCGAGTGGAATACTTGTGTGATTAAGGTTAAAGATGGCAAAGCCGTTCACTTTATGAATGGTGTGAAAGTTTGTGAATACACCTTATGGACTCCTGAATGGAATGCCATGGTGGCCAAGAGCAAATTCAAAAGTTTCCAGGGCTGGACCGAAGGAATCGCTAAAGAAGGATACATCGGCCTTCAGGATCATGGCTACCCTGTCTGGTTCCGTAACATCAAAATCCGCGAATTGTAGTCGGAATCATTTTCTGACTTCCAAAATGATTTTCACCACAAAGGTCACAAAGGCAAACCACAAAGGACACAAATGTTTCCATTCTGATGTGTGCCCTTTGTAACCTTTGTGGTTATTTTGTATGCCAATAGCTCAATTCATTCCAGCAATTCCATTAAAGGCTAACTGCCAATAGCCAACAGCTAACAGCCAATAACTTTAACTCCTGACGATGAAAAAATTTCTCCTCCTGACTTTGCTTGTTGCAGTAGCTACCCTTGTTTTTGACGGGATAAGCATCTACAGAAACAAGTCCTTCACCCTGAAGGAGTCGTTGGATATGCCTTCCATGCAGGATCAGATTTATGCCCAACTGGTTGCAGGGAAACAGGATATCAACTGGCATGGATTGGATGGAACGCTCAAATTCATTGACTTGCAATATGATTGTTCCGACTTCAAATTTGTTGGCCTGATCAGGATATTGTATGACTTCGGAGACCGGATTCCCGCTGAAGTCAAGGCAAATATTGAAAAATCCATTCTTAATTTTCGCTACTGGTGGGATGAACCGGGTGGAAACTCCATGTGTTACTGGAGTGAAAATCACCAGATTCTGTATGCCTCTGCTGAATACCTGATCGGATTAAAGTACCCTGATACCCTCTTCCCAAAAAGCGGGATGACAGGCAAAGCGCACAGCGACAAGGCAAGAAAGCGTATTCTCGACTGGATGGAAATGCGCTGGAAATACGGTTTTACCGAATTCTTCTCGAATGTTTATTACACCGAAGATATTGGGGGAATGATCAACCTGATCAATTACGCATCCGATGAGGAGATTGTCAAAAAAATGGAGATCGTGATGGATCTGCTGATGGCCGATGTAGCCACCCAGAACATCCATACCATGTTCGTTTCGGCCAGCGGCCGGGCTTATGAACACAGCCGAAAGGGCGGACCCCATACAACGCTTGGCGGGATTACGGATTATTATTGGGGAAGCGGCAAAGAAATGGGTCCCGGAATGGCATACGGACTTGTGGCGCCCAAAAAATACATTCTGCCACCCGTCATTGCTGAGATCGGAAAGGATTCCAGCAAGGTAGTGATCAAACAGTGCAGCGGACTGGATATTTCTGAACTTAAAACCGAAGGCTATTATGGTACGGATACCAGAAGCATGATGATGCAACTGGGTATGGAGGCATTCACCAATCCTGAAATCATCCGAAATACCTTATCCTTCGTGAGGACCAACCACATGTTTACCAATGGATTCATCTCAGATCTGAAAGTGATGGATATCAGTTTGCTGAGTTGGCTTCACCTCGAACCTGCCGTCGGTAGGTTCATCCAGCCACCCTCTGATGGCGTGGCGATCCAGAAAGGAAATACGTACACCTACAAGACCGGTGATTACTCCGTTTATTCTGCCCAAAACTATCATCCGGGTACATTCGGCGATCAGCAGCATGTTGCAGGCATGAACATCGGCAATGCCTTCAGCGTATTCCATACTCATCCTGCGTTGGAAGAGGGGGTGAAAAGCCAGTCGCCCAACTATTGGGTAGGCTACGGACGCATGCCCGATGTGGGACAGGATCGTAACGTATCTCTGGCCATCTATAACATTCCCGCGAAAAAGGGAATGATGGAAAAATCACTGCTCGATTATACCCACGCCTATTTCCCGAAAGAGCTATTTGATACTGTTTGTGTTGAAGGCAATTATGCGATGGGAAAGAAAGGCAAAACCTATTGCGCCCTGATCACTAAAAACACGCTGTCCTTCAGGAAAAACACAACTGACAACCTGATTCAGAAAGGGAAGAAGACCTTCTGGATCATGGAGGCAGGTTCGGAAGAAGAAGATCTGTCGTTTGAAAAATTCCGGGACAGGATCCTCCACAATCCATGCACTTTCGATTCCCTCAACCTGGTACTGAATTACGAGTCCCGCGGGGGTTTATACCTCCTGAAGTTCAAGGAAGATTTCAAAGTCAACGGTGCAACTTTCAGCAGGGCATACGATCGCTTCGATTCGCCCTATTGCAAGGCTGACAGAAAAGCCGAAGCCATCAAATTTGAACTGAATGGCAAGTCACTATATCTTGATTTCAACAGGATGATCAGGAAGTTTTGATTTGTTAGACTTCAATCATATTTTTCTTGGGCTTCATAGAACTGGCATTGCGATCATGTCTGTCTACTTCAATGATCAGTTTATACGGACGGTTAAATGCCTCCTGAGTCACTTTAAAATAATCAGACAATCGTCTGATCGTTTCTTTTGATAGTCCCTTGTGAAAATTCAATATTTTTGAAACAGTACCCTTTGACAAACCCAGTATATCAATTAAATCATTGACTTTTAAGTTATGCTCTGCCATCAACACTTTAATTAATTCAACAGGGTTTAAATCTTTAAGCGTATTGTGTTCTTCATCCCACTTCTCAATCAAAAAAGTAAGCAATTCAATTTCATCCTGAAATATTGTATTGTCTTGCACAATTAAGTTTTCAAGGATATTGCAATATTTTTCATATTGCTCATTGCTCTTAATTAATGTATATTTTAATGTTTCCATTTTTTAATATTTCTCCTTCAATACAAATTAATCCCATATTGTTTCCCGTCTTTGCAAATTTTTGTGTACTCTGCATGTGTGCCAATCCATTTAACAAACAAGTGAACTTTCATTTTGCCAAAATGGTATTTGCATATCAACCGGTAACTATTCCCTCCTACATTAAATACAACACGCTCAGAACCATTTCCCAGAATGTCTGCACTGTTAAATGTCAAAATAATATCACTGGGTTCATTCCAATCAGTTCTTCTTAAGACGGAAAACCATATCTCAAAGGACGCTCTGCCTCTGGCTTTCAGCAAGATATAGTCTTCAATCGACTCTTTTCATATTAAATATACTTTCATGAACTTATTTGCAAATATATCAATTAAGTTTCACAAAGGGAAACTATAATAATTAATTTTTACAGGCAAGTTTTATTGATCTACTCATTTCGTCAGTTCAGTGATTGCTCTTTCAAGAACAACATCTTTCCCATTCAAATAATCTTCAATAGTCTGCTTAACCTCAATGTCGGGCTTGACTCCGCTATTCACAAATCTTTTACCGCTTATCGGATAACAAGTCCGAAGCGTACAAATCCTTGCATATCCTCCTCTGGGTAATCCGGGAATGACCAATGGAGCGCCGGAGGATCCGCCAGTCTCCTCTCCAATCAATTTAGGTCTGTTTGGCACTTCATAGATATTTACCAAAAAATCCTCGGCAGCTGAAAAGGTATATCTACCCATCAATATGACAGTTGGACATTTGATACGCTTAATTGTATCTGAAACATCTATGGTTTCGGGTTTCTCGAAGCGATATGCCTTGTTTAAAAAGAAATTTTTATACTCCTCCCGATAATTCCCCTGTGATTTCCCATATCCATCATTGATTCTGGTTTCAGCTGCAAAATTCAGGAAATGGTTCTCTTTGGTCAAATATTTTTGCAAATGCAATGCAACTAATCCTGAACCTCCTCCGTTTTTTCGAAGGTCAATAATAACTCCCTTTGCACGATTCAACTCTTTTGCCACCTGATCAAATTGCTTGATTGCTTCCCCCTGCGGCGCAAACCTATTGAAACTAACCAGGGCAATGTCATTTGGCATCCAGGATAATTCGACGATGCTTCGGGAATAAGTAAATTTTGGTCCCCAATATTCATCCTGAGGAGTTCGTGTAGCTTCCCCGTTTCTCGGTAGGTTAAGTTTTACAATGCTGCCATCCCGTTTTCTGATTGATCCCCTGAAAAGATGTTCCTTAAGGTCATAACCCAACTTAGAAACCCCTTGCATCCACAAACTTTGATCAGTGGATGCTGAAACATAAGGAAATATCCTCGACCCAAGAAATTGAGTTGTTGGAATCCCTTCGACTTCAATTAATTCCGCTCCTTCCCAGGTTGAATCAGATGCGGCAATTTTCCTGACAGATGTGATGTAGACCTTTTTATTGAAATCCTGCAAAGTGAAAGGGATATAATCAGAATAGGCAGAAAAGCTTCCTACAGCCTGGGTATGTCCGTCATGCATACTAGCCATGAACTTTTGCAGAGTCATGTAGTACTCGTAATCATTCTCAGTCTTTAAAATAAGGGGAATATATGACTTGTAAAGACTGTCCAAATCAAATTTGATCCTGTCAATATTGACGAAATTGTATTTGATTTCAGACCAGATCTGACTTAACCAATATACTTTTTCATTGTTTGTAATCTTGTTGGGCAAATCCTTAATCCCAACAATTTCGGTGCGCACCGTATCTTTTGATTTCAGAATGACCCGGAATCTGATCGTGTCATTTTTCCTCACAGTAAAAAAAGCGCTGTCAATGTCAGTTTGAAATTTAACAACGTTTTTTTCTTTTGAGCAATAGACTTCCAACCGGTCAGGATTTGCTTCAGGTGAAATCATCCAATCAGTACTCTGCCCATTCATAAAAACCTTAATGGATTTCTTGTTTGAATGAATTGTCTTTTGTGCTTTTGTACTGGAAAATATTGCAATCAGTGCAAGCAATAAGATTATTTGTTTCATAAAGGAATTTGGTTTAGTCAAAATAAAATTAGAATAATTAACACCATTTGTCACAAGTCAATGTAAGAATTTGCTCAAAAATAAATTTCATTTTTCACTTGGAATTTCTGCAAAATTATTTGTGAAACCTTTGTTTCATAGTGACTTTATGGCATGGGAAAATAAACACAAATTTCATACATGTGTCGACAGAAAAGATCATTTAAGTCCCTGTTTTTTCTTACCTTTGGTAAAGGTGACTGGTTTAGTCAATATAAAAAGATTGAGATGGAAAATAATACCTCAGCTGGAATTTTACGCTTTTTCATTAGTTCCACAGACCTGCACAAGCACGAATCCCTCTATGAATTCATTGTATTTCAGGCAAAGAAACAGGGAATTGCCGGGGCTACCGTACTGAAAGGAGTCCTTGGGTATGGAGCCAGTTCCGTGATCCACTCCTATAAATTTTGGGAGATCAGTGATAAGATACCCATGGTTGTTGAATTAATTGATGAGCCAGATAAGCTAAAGGCCTTTTATGAAGGGATCCGCACCCAGCTTGAAACCATGAAATATGGGTGCCTGGTCACTTTTGACACCACGACCGTCCTGCTCTCAAAACATGGTCAAAAGAAAATGTTCAAATAATCAATTCAGTTCTCAATATATTTCTACTTAAAAATCAGACTATATGAGTTTTACACATGAAGTTGAAGGTATGATCTGTGTCGCCCAGGGGGCGAACCACGGATCGGCTCCAATTCCCGAGGAGGGACGTTGGGTAAAAGCCAAAGAGGTAAAGGACATTTCGGGACTGACCCACGGTGTAGGATGGTGTGCGCCCCAGCAAGGGGCCTGCAAGCTCACCCTGAATGTGAAAGAGGGGATCATCCAGGAGGCACTGGTAGAAACAATCGGCTGTTCAGGGATGACTCATTCTGCAGCGATGGCCGCTGAAATCCTGCCGGGAAAGACCATCCTGGAAGCACTCAACACCGACCTCGTTTGTGACGCGATCAACACCGCCATGCGCGAACTATTTCTGCAGATCGTTTATGGCCGCACCCAAACAGCTTTCTCCGAAGATGGGTTGCCTATCGGTGCCGGACTCGAAGACCTTGGGAAAGGATTGAGAAGCGTAACGGCTACCATGTATGGCACAGTTGCCAAGGGCCCGAGGTACCTGGAAATGGCCGAAGGCTATGTCACCAGAATCGGACTCGATGCTGGCAATGAAATTATCGGCTATGAGTTTTTAAACCTCGGCCGCATGCTCGACATGATCAAAGCCGGAACCGAAGCGGGCGAAGCCCTGAAAAAAGCTTCAGGCAAATATGGCCGGATGGATGAAGCAGTAAAAGTAATTGACCCACGTAAAGAATAGGAGGAAACAGTTATGCCATTATTTGAAAGTTACGACAGAAGAATCGACAAAATAAATACCGTTTTGCAATCCTACGGAATTCCTTCCATTGAAGAAGCCCGAAAAATCTGCGATAGCAAAGGTGTTGATGTATACAAAATTGTGAAGGAGATCCAACCTATTGCTTTCGAAAACGCGATGTGGTCATACATTGTTGGAGGTGCCATCGCCATCAAAAAAGGCCAAACGAAAGCCGCCGACATTGCAGCCACGCTGGGTGAAGGACTCCAGGCATTCTGCATTCCCGGCTCCGTGGCCGATGACAGGAAAGTCGGAATAGGCCACGGCAATCTTGCCGCCATGTTGCTTCGCGAAGAGACCAAATGTTTCTGCTTCCTGGCCGGGCACGAATCTTTCGCTGCCGCGGAAGGTGCCATAGGAATTGCCAAATCTGCCAACCGCGTGCGCAAGGAACCGTTGCGTGTCATTCTGAACGGATTGGGCAAGGATGCCGCGAAAATCATTGCCCGTGTAAACGGTTTCACCTATGTGCAGACACAATTTGACTATGCAACGGGTGAATTGGAGGAAGTTGCCCGTACTCCTTATTCCACTGGAGAGAAGGGAAAGGTGAATGTTTACGGCGCCGACGATGTCAGGGAAGGAGTGGCCATCATGCACAGCGAGGGAGTCGATGTTTCAATCACCGGAAACTCTACCAACCCGACCCGCTTCCAGCACCCAGTCGCAGGCACTTACAAGAAAGAGTGCATCGAACAGGGCAAGAAATATTTCTCAGTAGCGTCGGGTGGCGGAACAGGACGTACCCTGCACCCTGATAATATGGCCGCTGGCCCGGCATCCTACGGTATGACGGATACGATGGGGCGTATGCATTCCGATGCGCAGTTTGCAGGTTCTTCCTCAGTACCCGCGCATGTTGAGATGATGGGGCTGATCGGAATGGGCAACAATCCGATGGTGGGAGCCTCGGTGGCTGTTGCTGTGGCTATTTCGCAGGCCGGATAAGGAAATTATTAAATGGTGATATTAATTCATTGATATAATCTTATCTCTGCCATTTTGCCATCTATTTCCGGTAATGCAACGAATAGTGAATTTGTTTCTGAAATCCACTTGCATGTTCTTGCTCCCTTGCGGGTGTAAACGATAACTGGTGTTTTTACTTTCTCCTCCATAATGTTGTTAAGAATGTAAATTGAACCTCCACCACAACTGATAAAAACCCTATCATGACGCTCATCATAAAACATGGCATCCGGGTCGCTGTCACATTTGAAAGATTGTAACTGTTCCCCCGTCAAACAATTTAGAATACTTATCTCTGGATTTAATCGGGAGGCAACTATCAATTTGTGACACCTATCTACTAAACTCATTGGAAAATTGTCAGGTTGAGCAGCTGTTTCCCAGGAAGCAATTTCCTTTTCAGTATCAAGATTGATCAACTTTATCAGGCCCATGTCAGGAAGGTTGACCCACATTTTCTCGTTGGATGAATCCAGAGAAAAAGCTTCAGGATGAGCAGTAAATGTAATTTCAGAAACTTTTTTAAATGAATGGGAATCAATAACCGCAATTGCCCCATCACCATACGCAACATATATTCTGTGCCGAATGGACGAAAACCGGATATTATCTGCCTCTCCTCCTAAATGCAATATAAATTTCTCTTTAAAGTCTGTTGCATCAAATCCTTTCAAAGTACCATCCCCTCCACTGCTTACAACGATGATATTTTCTTCCGGTATGAACAATATCCCTTGTGGGGCTGATATATTTTTGATTGAATGAACAATTTTATTCTTTTCCAGATCGACAACTTCTACTGAATTATTGCCTTTTGCAGCTAAATAAAGTCGATTATTCTTGCTGTCAACAGCCATATGGTCAAATTTTCCATGAACACCCGGCAACGGAATTGTTTTAGTCAATTTTATCTCTGTTGGTTTCCCTTGACCATATACAGTAAGCGCAAAAGCTAAATTGAAAATGAAAATGAAAATTTGCTTCATTATAAGTAATTTAAAAGGATATAAATTCTTACAAAATTAATAATTAAGGGTTCAGAGTTGTTCGGATTATTAAAATCAATGAGACACTTTTTGCAAAGTAGATTTATAAAACAATTCAGAAGGTGAAGACATTTGTTCAAAAATTATTTTAAACTTGTATCTCTTTCCCGGGACTATTCAATCCATTACCATGAAAATATATTTTGCCTCAGTTATTCTTCTCATTTTTATCAGTTTCCAATCTTTTGCCACCGACTTTCCCCGGCAGGGAAATAACACTAAAATCGAGGTTGCACCAAACCCCACTGAAATTGGAAGGAAGATAGCCGCTAATGTATCCGGACGCAGGTTCGGATGGCGTTACCAGAAAGTCTGTACCTATTACGGATGCCTGATGCTGGCCGATGCTACCGGGGACAAGGTCATTCCGGAAGAGATGATCAAAGGTTATGACAAGTTCCTCAAAGGGAGAAAGAAACCGCACCACGGTCACGTGGATTACAATGTTTTCGGAATCTGGCCCTTCGAACTTTACAGGCAGACAGGGCAATCCAAATATCTTGATATTCCAAAAAAACTGGCCGACGATGAGTTCAAAAACCTGCAAAAGGACGGATTAACCAGTTTTTCGAGGTTTTGGGTAGACGATATGTACATGGTTGGATCCCTGCAGATTCAAGCATACAAATCTCTGAAGGATACAGTTTACCTGAACAGGGCTGCCCGACAGTTGGTAATCTATTGCGAGCGGCTTCAACGCGAAAACGGTCTCTTCTTCCACAGGAACGATGCTCCCTTTTTCTGGGGCCGGGGCAACGGATGGGCTGCTGCTTCCATGACGGAGGTACTGATTAACCTGCCGGCCGGCAGCAAATACTATCCGGCCTTGCTGAGCGCCTACCAAAAAATGATGAAAACCCTGCTCCGGTTCCAGGGAGAAGACGGCATGTGGCACCAGCTGCTGGATGACCCGCAGAGTTATCCCGAATCTTCATGCACCGGAATGTTTATCTATGCCATGGCGACTGGTGTTGACAAAGGATGGCTTCCTGCAAATGAATACCTTGAAAAGACATTGAAAGGATGGAATGCCCTGGCCGGATATGTCAACAAAAATGGGGAAGTGAGGAACGTGTGCGTCGGAACCAATGCCAAAAACAGCAAGAAACACTACCTCACCAGACCCAAAAGAACAGGCAACTTCCACGGTCAGGCAGCTGTTCTGTGGGCAGCAACTTCCATGACCAGGCTTGAGGGAATTAAATAATGCCACAAAGGCACTAAAACACAAAGGTTCACGAAGAAAATTGCTATTCTTTGATTACATCATTAATCTTTTATCATAATTCCATCTTTGCGCACTTTGCGTTCTTTGCGCGACCTTTTTTTATTTTTCCCGATAAAATATTAACGAAAATCGCTCCTAAAAACCCAAAATTCTAACCCATTGATTGCGGACGAATTAATATTAAAGCTATTTTTGGAACTCATTTGAGGGATTGCTACTTACTACTACGACTGTTACATTAAGAAGACTAACACAGGTGCGTTGATATTGAATATCTTCGTGCCATGGCACGATATAAATGGAGAAGTACGCTTCTTTCGGATGTGGCTCTCCTCACGATTCCTCTTTGAAACACAAAAATTGACTAAATAGATTGATATTCAGAATGAAGCTGAGCAACGTATTCAAAGGAAACAGGTTGAAATTCCTTTTGGTCGGATCAGGAATCCTACTCTGTTCCCTATTTTTATGGTCACTGGACAAAGTGTCGGAATATACCTCCAGTGACAAGTATTGTATCTCGTGTCACATCCATCCGGTACAGGATCAAAACTGGAGATTGTCGGAGCATTTCAACAACAAGGCCGGCGTAATTACCCATTGCGTCGAATGTCATCTTCCGCCCAAAGGACATGGTTACCTGCCTGCAAAAGCCTTTCACGGTGCGAAGGATGTTTATGGCAAGCTTTTCAAAGACAGTGCTTCCTTCGACTGGGACACCAGAAAATCCCTCGAAAATGCTAAAAAGTACGTTTATGAAGAGTCCTGCATCAAATGCCACCAGAATCTTTTCCCTGCAACACTGTCGGTAAACGGCAGCAACGCCCACTTGCAGTATGTCAATAGCAAGGAGACCCCAAAACCCAACTGCATCAATTGCCACCTCAACGTCGGACATTACGACAAGAACAACATCCATGCCCACAATGCCAATTTTGGAGTTACTGAAACGGTAGCAAAAGAGCTTTTCACGGAACCTGCGAAAGTTCAGAAATTTGAAAATTTTGCTGAAAAAGTACCCGGGACGACCCTTTCCTTCGAAATGGTAGCCATCCCGGAAGGTACTTTTGAAATGGGTAGTCCGGAGAAGGAACAACTCCGGAAACCGGATGAAGGTCCTGTCAGGAAGGTGCATCTCTCCAGATTCTGGATGGGCAAGGCCGAAGTAAGCTGGGACGAATACCTCGAATTCTTCAAGGCAACGGCATCTCAAGGCCGAAAAGAGGCTACAGTCAATCAGCCTGTTACGGATGCCATTACAGGACCCACTCCGCCATGGGGTGCACCCGATCAAGGATGGGGAAAAGGTACACGGCCCGCCATCACCATGTCGTGGAAGGCAGCAAGTACCTATTGTTTATGGCTGAGTAAAAAGACTGGGAAAAAATACAGGCTGCCTACGGAAGCCGAATGGGAATATGCCTGCCGCGGTGGCACCAAAGATCCCTATTTCTTCCCGGGAAATCCGAAATCATTCAGCGCCACCGGATTGCTGCACCAAATATTCGGTGCCGACACAACTGTAATCAACTCCTACGTGATTTACAAGGGAAACAGCCTTTCAAGGACCCGTGCACCTGAATCGATAAAGGCCAATCCGTTCGGGTTGAAAAACATGCTGGGAAATGTCGCGGAGTTCTGCCTTGACTTTTATGCCCCGAATGCCTATCAAGCTGCATCCGGAGCCATAATCAACAACCCGACAGGTCCGGATAACGGACAGGAACATGTCATCCGTGGCGGATCCTTTAAAAGTGATGCCAAGGATGTGAGGAGTGCTGCAAGGGATTTCACCAAAACCAAGGCATGGCTGATGACCGATCCGCAGATGCCCAAGAGTGTTTGGTGGTATTCAGACAGCAATGATGTAGGTTTCAGAATTGTTTGTGAAGCAGACTCCACGGTAGTGGGTCAATAATTATTGATACAGATGGAAAACAAGAAAAACATAGACAGAAGAAAGTTTTTGGGGGCCGGTGTCCTTGCCGGTGCCACCGTAATCGGGGCAGGCGCCCTCATCTCCTCCTGTAAAAAAGAGGCAACCAACGCATCGCTCGGACTTCCACCCATACTTAAGGGAGCACCAAAAGGCAGGAAACTGAAAGCCGGACTGGTGGGAGCAGGGAACAGGGGAACCGGTGCAGCCATCAACTTCATCAGTGCAGGTCCCGACCTCGAAATCATCGCCGTCTGCGACGTATTCCAGGACAAGATCGATGCCTTCCGCGAAAGGTTTAAATCCTTCAACCTCGAGATTCCCGAAAAAAATTGCTTCACCGGGTTTGACGGGTACAAAAAAATGATGGCCATCGAAGAGCTTGATGTGGTCCTGCTGGCCACTCCGCCCCGCTTCCGTCCGGATCACTTCCTGGAAGCCATCCTGAATAAGAAGCATGTCTTCATGGAAAAACCGGTAGCCGTCGACCCTGTCGGAATCCGATCACTCATCGCTACAGGGAAAAAGGCCGAAGCGCTCGGCCTCTGTGTCGTGACAGGTACGCAACGCCGCCACCAGGAAGATTACATCGAAACATACAAGCGAATCCAGGCGGGCGCTATTGGCCGGCTCACCTCCGCCAAGGCCTTCTGGAACCAGGACCATGTCTGGTTCCGGACCCGTGAGGATGGCTGGGACGACATGACCTACATGGTGCGCAACTGGAACAATTTCTGCTGGCTCTGCGGCGATCACATCCTCGATACACATATCCATAATATCGATGTCATCAACTGGTTCATGGGTAAAACGCCCATCAGCGCCATCGGGAACGGAGGCCGTCACCGCCGCGTCACCGGCGACCAGTACGACTTCTTCAACATCGATTTTGACTATGGCAACGGGGTCAGCTCCCACAGCTACTGCCGTGAGATCGACAGCTGCACCAACAGAACCGGAGAGATGGTGATGGGCACCGAAGGCTATACCAACTGCATCAACACGATATGGGACCTTAACGGGAACGTGAAATGGCAGTTCGAATATCCAAAGGATGAAAACGGAAACGCGATGAACCAACTCAAGATACCTGCCTACGTGCAGGAACACATGCACCTTGTCCATGCCATCCGAAAAGGGGAATATGTCAACCAGGCGGAACAGACTGGTCTGTCGACCCTTACCGCCATCATGGGACGAACAGCTGCCTATACCGGTCAGTTGGTTACCTGGGAGGAGATGATGAAGTCAGACATGCAGCTCGGACCCAAGGAATTGAAATTTGGTCCGGTCGACATGAAATTTGAGGTTCCGGTACCGGGTACTCCGCCGAATGTATAATAGCCATCTGAATCAGAATTTTCAGGATTAAAGAATTAACAGAATTACAGTTGAATAAACTCAAAAACATTTCAAACATTTCAAACATTTCAAACATTTCAATCATTTCAAACATTTCAAACATTTCAAATTGATAATAACAACATAATCTCTACTCCCAAAACCCTTCGACAAGCTCAGGGACCGGATTCGCTTATAATCTAATAAATGTAATAACCCTTCGACAGGCTCAGGGAGCCCAATTGAAAATCGAAAATCGAAAATTTTCTAGCAATTCAAACCCTTCAAACTAATCGTATGACTAAAAATTCCGACAGAAGATCTTTCCTGAAGAATTCAGCAGTTGCCTCGGCAGGAGCGCTGATTCTTCCACAGATCATCCCTTCCACTGCTTTGGGAATGGGTGGCAAACTGGCACCCAGCAACAGGCTTGTGATGGGTGCCATCGGTACCGGCTCCCAGGGCAAAAGCAACATGCGCGACTTCCTCAAACTGAATAAGGAGGTGCAGTTTGTGGCACTTTGCGATGTGGATACCAACAACATGCAGCAGGCAAAAACGCTGGCCGATGCGGCTTATGCCAACAACGACTGCCGCACGTATGGCGACTTCCGCGAATTCCTGGAGAAAGAGAAACTCGATGCTGTTTGTATCGCATTGCCTGACCATTGGCATGGAATCATCTACACCGCTGCGGTGGAGAAAAAGCTGAATGTCTACGGTGAAAAACCTATCTGCCGCACCATCCGTGATGGACAGACCATCGTGAAGGCGGTTCAAAAAAATAAAATCACCTGGCAAACAGGTAGCTGGCAAAGGTCAAATGCAAATTTTCACAGAGGGGCTGAGCTGGCCATCAACGGCCGGATCGGAAAGATCAAATCCATCGAAGTGGGACTTCCCAATGGAAACAGGGGAATCGGAACGCCACCCATCCAGGATGTCCCGAAAGAACTGAACTGGGACATGTGGCTCGGGCCTGCACCAAAAGTAGCGTACAGGGGCGTCAGCCACTGGAACTGGCGCTGGATTCTCGATTATTCAGGCGGTCAGCTGACTGACTGGGCCGGCCACCACATCGACATCGCCAACTGGGGCGCCGGACTCGAACATACCGGACCCGTTGAAATATCAGGAGAAGGTGTTTATCCGAGAGAAGGGATCTACAATGTTCCCGTTGAGTACGATTTCCTCTGCAAATATGCCAACGGAATTGAGATGAGAGTATGCAACGCAGCACGACTGGAAAAAGGCATGGGTACAACATGGTATGGCGACAAAGGCTGGATCCATGTCGACCGTGGAGATGTCTTGATGGCATCTGATCCTAAGATCCTCGATGAGGTGATCGGCGAGAAGGAAATCCACCTGATCAAGAGCGACAACCACTGGCAGAATTTTGTCGATTGTGTCCGCTCCGGAGAGAAAACCATCGCACCGATCGAAGTTTCCTACCGCGCCATTTCGGTTGCACTTCTGGGAGAAATCGCTATGCAGACCGGACAGAAGATTCAGTGGGATCCAGAAAAGGAGGAGATCATCGGCAACCCGATGGCCGCACGCCTGCTCGATCATCCTTATCGTCAACCCTGGCAATTACCAACAATTTAATTAATAGGATTTTACATTTCAAATTATTCGAAAAGTGAAAATATTAACCACAAAGGACACAAAGGATGCTCAAAGGACACAAATGCTTCATTTATATTACTTTGTGACCTTCGCGTTTGGCCTTTGTGACCTTTGTGGTTAAATAGTTATGTTAGACTTCCTAAAACTTTCAAAAAATATAATTCATACCAAAATGATAAAAAAATATTCCTTCCTTCTGCTCTTTGCAGGGTTCTTTCTCCTCCTCTCTTGCCAGGAAAAGACCGCCTATCGGGCATTGCTCATCACCGGTCAGAGCAACCACAACTGGCAGGGTTCGGCACCGATCCTGAAGACGATCCTCGACCAGACCAAACTGTTTACCACAGACATCGCCCAAACCCCAAAGGAAAAGGGTGATATGAGCACTTTTGAACCTAATTTTTCCAAGTACAACATCGTGGTGATGGATTACAATGGCGATTCATGGTCCGAAAAGACCAAGGCCGCGTTTCTTGAATTCGTGAAGAACGGTGGCGGCGTGGTGATCTACCACGAAGCCGACAACTCTTTCGCCGACTGGAAAGAGTACAACGAAATCATCGGATTGGGTGGCTGGAACAAGCGTTCCGAAAAAGATGGTCCAATGGTTTATTACAAGAAAAACGAACTGGTGGTGGATACGACCGCTGGACCCGGAGGTACACATGGTCCACAGCATGAATACGTTGTCAGGGCCAGGAAAGCGGATCACCCTATTCTAAAGGGACTTCCGGTACAATGGATGCACGGAAAAGACGAGTTGTACAGCAAACTGCGCGGACCGGCCAAAAACATGGAAATACTGGCAACGGCTTATGCGGATACTGCCTACCGGGGAACAGCCAGGGATGAACCGATGCTGATGACACTTACCTATGGCAAAGGACGGATATTCCACACCGCCATGGGACATGTTGGCAAGGACGCTACCCATCCTGCCACCGAATGTGTCGGATTTATCGTGACTTTACAACGTGGCGCCGAATGGGCAGCCTGCGGAAACGTGACCCAGCCAATTCCACTCGATTTCCCGAATGCTGCCGGTGCAGTTTACAGACCCGAGTACAAGGAGATTACACTGGATGAGGACTTTGACAAAATATTAACCTATTCGATCGACAAGAGCACCAAATACTACACGGATCTTCAGGCAAGAATCCGCAAAGTGAGCGCGAATCCTGCAGCCCTGCTCGAACTGGAGAAAAAGATGGTCGACATCCTGAAGAACAGCGCCGCAACTGCCGAAGGGAAAAAACTGATCCTCAGGGAACTTGCATGGATGGGTTCGGATTATTGCGTACCCGCCGTACAGGAGCTCCTCAAGAATCCAGAACTTCAGGAAGCCGCGGCTTACACTTTGGAACGCATGAAAGGTCCCCGGAAGATTTGAAGTAGGCGACAGATTGCTTCGTCGTACCTCCTCGCAATGACGTTGTTTTGATTAACCTTGGTAGGTGGCAAAAAGAACAATCGCCAACCTAGGTCCATTAAATGGATCGTCATTGCGAGGAGGTACGAC